>NZ_SZYH01000002.1:327103-654206 GCF_005298175.1 Marinobacter panjinensis | reverse complement strand
CTGAAGAATTTAAAAACTCGAATTCTTCAACTAAATCAAACGGTTGTCGTTCGATTTCTGACCCGCCTCAGTGGCGTGTCCCTCGAACGAGATGCGTATTCTACAGAGCTCACTCGAGGTGTCAACGGTTCGTTATAACTTTTTCGGAAAGCCGACGAATTACCGTCAAAGCTCGGTTTTTACGGCGGCCGCTGCCCTGGTCGCCTTTTCCCTCGCCTCGGCAATGGAACTACCTGTGGCAAGAGCCACACCCATCCGGCGGCGTCCTCTCAGTTCCGGTTTGCCGAATAACCTGAGAAAGATATCGGGTTCGGCCAGGGCTTTTTCAAGCCCCGAGTAGGCCACGGCATCCGAATCTCCCTCAGGCAATATTACTGCGGAAGCCGACGGCCCCTGCTGGCGTATCGCAGGTATTGGTAGCCCCAGGATCGCACGGGCGTGCAATGCGAATTCCGACAGGTCCTGGGATACCAGTGTCACCAACCCGGTATCATGGGGGCGCGGCGACACTTCCGAAAACCACACCTCGTCACCCTTTACAAACAGCTCCACCCCGTAGACGCCATAGCCACCGAGATTGCTGGCCACCGCCTCCGCGATTTCCCGGGAACGGGCCAGGGCTTTCTCACTCATCGGCTGGGGCTGCCAGGATTCCCGGTAATCCCCGTCTTCCTGACGATGTCCGATCGGTTCACAGAAAGAGATGCCATCACGGTGCTTTACGGTCAGCAGGGTAATTTCGTAATCAAAGTCTACAAAGCCTTCAACAATCACCCTGCCCTTACCGGCGCGGCCCCCTGTCTGGGCATAGTCCCAGGCAGCTTCAATATCATCGGGGGATTTAACCGTGCTCTGCCCCTTACCGGAGGAGCTCATCACCGGCTTTACCACCAGGGGCAGCCCGATGGCATCGACCGCTGCGAGATAATCCTCTTTCGACTCTGCGAATCGGTAAGATGATGTGGCAAGCCCAAGTTCTTCAGCAGCCAGGCGCCGGATACCTTCCCGGTTCATGGTCAGGTTCACTGCCCGTGCCGTGGGAATCACCTGATAGCCTTCCGCCTCCAGCTTGACCAGTTCCGGTGTGGCGATGGCTTCGATTTCCGGCACAATCAGGTCCGGTTTTTCCGCCTCGATAATACGACGGAGTGCCTTCCCGTCCAGCATATCGACAACGTGGCTGCGGTGGGCAACCTGCATGGCCGGAGCATTGGCGTAGCGATCAACCGCGATGACCTCAACGCCAAATCGTTGAAGTTCGATGACCACTTCCTTACCCAGTTCCCCGGAGCCACAAAAGAGCACCCTGAAGGCGTTTTCTTTCAGCGGAGTACCTATCCGAATGGTGTCAGTCATTTTCTTGCCTGTCTGTGATATCGATAAATGCCCAATCTTTAAATCAAAGCCTTGCGTTCACGCTCGGCGACCTTTTGCAGCACTTCAAGGCGTTCTTCGTTGCTCATTGAAGACCAACGGGTAATTTCATCCCCGGTACGATGACAACCGACACACATATCCTGGTCATCCAGAGCGCAGATGCTCACACAGGGTGAGCGTACCTTGTCCGCGACTTTCATACCGCTACCTCATCTAAATCCATAAACCGTCACCCGGCAACCCGAGGGCCCCCACTTTAACCTTTCCTGATCTGTGCATCTAATGCCTGTTCGGTCAACGGCTCCCCCCAGGAGTTCCCGTGGACCAGGTCCGACAATGGCAAACGCGAGCGCCAGCCCTTTTTCTCAAGTTCGGGTTGATCAAGAAATTCGCTCACATAACCGAGACACAGGTAAGCCAACGGATATACGTGTTCTGGCAGATTCAGTGTGCTGGCCAGCTCATCCTGATCCAGAATGCTCACCCAGCCCACTCCGATACCCTCCGCCCTGGCTGCAAGCCAGAAATTCTGTACGGCGAGGCAGGTGCTGAACAAATCCGTTTCCACAATTGAATTACGCCCCAGAACATGGGTGCCGCCACGGCTTCGGTCGCAGGTGATGCAGAGGTTAACGGGGCTCTCGAGAATGCCCTGAAGCTTGAGGCTTTTATACTGTGTATTTCGATCACCCTGGTAGTTTTCTGCCGCTTTCCGGTTCTCTTTTTCGAAGATCGAAAGGACAGCCTGGCGCACGTCCGTACTGTCAATCACGATAAAATCCCAGGGCTGCATAAATCCGACAGAAGGGGCGTGATGCGCTGCACCAAGCAGGCGAGCAAGCACATCGGGGGGAATCGGGTCGGGAAGAAACTGCGAGCGTACATCCCGCCGTTCATGGATTGCGCGGTAAAGGCCCTTCGCCTCTTTGTCGCTGAAGGGGCGATTATGGTCTGTGGCGTCGCTTTTATTCTTGTTCATTCTTTTCCCCTGGTGCTTTCCGCGTCAGTCCCAGCAAATTGTTCAGCAAATCAATATTCAGACAGTCCTCCACGAGATCTGCCAGCCGGTCCAGTTGCTCCAGTCGATGGGCGTTGTAGTCCACTGCCTGGCCTTGCGGACGCAGGCCGGCCCACTGCAGTATCTCGCTGGCTGCTGCTGGTTCATCAAAAATACCGTGTACGTAAGTGCCCATCACCTGGTCATCTTCACTGATAGCGCCATCAGGCCTCCCGTCCAGCATCGCCAGCGGACGCTCCAGGGCGGGCCCGTTGGTAACGCCATTATGCATTTCATAGCCGGACAAGGCTGATGTGCCCACCCCAAGGCAGAGAACACCAGCTACATCTTTCAATTGCTTACCGGCAACCATCCGCGTAGTCATATCCAGCAGGCCCAGTGCTTCGGTGTGGCCGGCCTCGCCTTCCAACCCGTCCGGATCCAGCACTTCCCGGCCCAGCATCTGAAAGCCTCCGCAGAGGCCGAGCACCTTGCCGCCATAGCGTAAATGCTTGCGGATCGCCTCGGGCCAACCCTGGAATTTCAGCCACTGCAGATCATGACGGGTACTTTTACTACCAGGCAGAATGATCAGGTCCGCGGGCGGGATGGGCTGGTCGGGGCCGATGAATTGCAGGTTGACGCCGGGATGCAGCCGCAGGGGATCAAAATCATTGTGATTGCTAATTCGCGGCAGTACCGGAACGATCACATTCAGCGCGCCGACTTCACTGCTTCCGCTGGTGCCCACACTGTCTTCAGCATCAATCACCAATCCGTGCAGGTATGGCAACACGCCGGTCACAGGTTTTCCGGTGCGCTCGGCCAGCCAGTCCAGGCCCGGTTCCAGCAGGGCTATGTCGCCGCGGAAGCGGTTGATGATAAAGCCCCTGGTGCGGGCCCGTTCGCTGTCGGAGATCAGTTCCAGGGTGCCTACCAGTTGCGCGAATACGCCGCCCTTGTCGATATCTCCGACTAACAGCACCGGGCAGTCCGCTGCTTCCGCAAACCCCATGTTGGCGATGTCGTTGGTGCGGAGATTGATCTCGGCGGGGCTGCCCGCACCTTCAGCAATGATCACCTCGTAACGTGCGCTCAGATCCCGCCATGCATCCATTACCGAGGTCATCGCCTCCGCCTTATAGGCGTGGTAGTCCAGCGCATCCATATTGCCATGGACCCTGCCCCGCAGGATCACCTGGGCACCACGGTCACTCTGGGGTTTTAGCAGCACCGGATTCATGTCGCTGTGGGGCTCCAGACCACAGGCCAGGGCCTGTAGCGCGGTGGAGCGGCCGATTTCACCACCATCCACCGTCACCGCACTGTTCAGGGCCATGTTCTGGGGCTTGAACGGGGCCACGGAAACACCCTGCCGTGCCAGCCACCTGCAAAGGGCAGCCACTACCGTGGTCTTGCCAGCGTCGGAGGTGGTGCCCTGTATCATCAGTGTGGTCATGGGTTCTGGCCTGTTACAGTTCTACGCCTTTCTGGGCTTTTACGCCCTGATCCTTGAAGGCGTGCTTGACCACAGCCATTTCCGTCACTGTGTCTGCCAGGTCCACCAGTTCCGCCGGCGCAGATCGGCCGGTGATCACCACATGCTGCATCTCCGGCCGGCCCTGCAGGTCATCCAGCACCCGGTCCAGGTCGATGTAGTCGTATTTCAGGGCGATATTGAGCTCGTCCAGCAGGATCAGGTCGTAGCTTTCGTCCTTGAGCATGGCGCTGGCCATATCCCAGGCAGCGTTGGCGGCTTCCACATCCTGCTCCCGGTTCTTGGTTTCCCAGGTGTAGCCCTGGCCCATCACGTGGTAGTCCACGTTGGGCAGGTCCCGGAAGAAGGCTTCCTCGCCAGTGCTGAACGCACCCTTGATGAACTGGACGATGCCGACTTTCATACCATGGCCCAGAGCCCGGGCCACCATGCCAAAGCCGGAGCTGCTCTTGCCCTTGCCGGGGCCGGTAAGAACCAGCAAGACACCCTGCTCTTTCTGGGCACGGGCGATGCGATCCTTCATGATTTTCTGTTTGGCTTCCATGCGGCGGGCATGGCGTTCGGGATTTTTGGCGCGTTCACGCATGGTCGGGCTCCTTGTCTGTGAGCGGGCGGATGACCTGCCCGCGAAAAATTCCGGCCACCAATTCAGGGGCAGACGGGAAATAACCATGGAAGTAGCTGGCTACTAATCCATTGTGGCTATACACCGGTTCCGCTTCCGTGCCGGCGACCTTCCGGGTTCTGGCCAGTGGCTGCCATTCCGTCTCCAATCGGGAGTGATGATAGGTATGGCCCCGCAACTGCCCCTGATCGGTGTTCAGGCTCTGCAGGCCCAACGCCTGCAGACGGCCGGCCATACTCGCCCGTCCCGGCATCAACCCCAGCAATTTGTGGGTCTGACCGTCGTGATCCATTAGTTCTTCCACACAGGCCATCAGCCCACCGCATTCCGCCAGCATGGGTTTACTGGCCTTGTAGTGGTTGCGAATAGCCTCCAGCATCGGTTTGTTGCTGGCCAGAGTGGCTCCGTGCAACTCCGGGTACCCGCCAGGCAGCCAGAGTGCGTCGACCTCTGGCAATTCAGAGTCCGCCAGCGGGGAGAAGAACGCCAGTTCTGCGCCCATGGCTCGCAACAGGTCCAGATTGGCTCGGTAAATAAAGCTGAATGCTGCATCCCGTGCGATGGCGATGCGAACACCATTCAATAACTGTGGCGGGAGCTCCGGCTTCTCAGCTTCCAGCGTAACCGGAAGCGGTAAGCCCTCCAGCCCGGCCTCGGTCAGCACCTCAGCAGCGGCATCCAGGCGCTGGTCCAGATCACCCAGCTCCCCCGCCTGCACCAGCCCCAGGTGCCGGTCCGGAATATTCATAGCCTCGCTGCGGGGAACCGCCCCCAGCAATTCAATGCCTTCCGGCAGGCTTTCTCGCAGCATGTCCCCGTGGCGTGAACTGCCAATTCGGTTAGCGATCACCTGACGAACAGGCAAATCCGGGTCGAAACTTGCCAACCCCAGAGCTAGTGCGCCGAACGTTTGAGCCATCCCCCGGGCATCAATCACCGGTAAAGCAGGAATACCCATGAGCTTGGCCAGATCTGCACTGGAGGGGTCACCGTCAAACAAACCCATGGAACCTTCCACCAGAATCAGGTCCGCGTCCTGCGCAGCTTCGACCAACCGCCAGCGACACTCTTGCTCTCCGGTCATCCACGGGTGCAACTGGTACACCGGCTGGCCAGATGCGACTTCCAGCACCATGGGATCCAGATAGTCCGGCCCATGTTTGAATACCCGCACTGTACGCCCGGCATTCCGGTGCAGTCTCGCCAGGGCAGCGGTTACCATGGATTTCCCCTGGCCGGAGCCGGGGGCTGTAATCATCGCAGCTGAAACGGTCGCTTTCATCAGTGCCACCTTGTCCGCATAAATGGGAGTATGCAGCGGTCTGGATTCCCCTTCCGGGACACGCTGTGAATACGTCCCTGTACGCTCGACAAAAACATCCATGTTTTTGACGGTCCCGGAAGGGGGTTCCCAACCACAGCTTCCAGCTTCTTACTGAGCCTTCTTGGGTACGAATAGTGGTGCACCATCCACCTCCACTGTCAGCAATTCCTGGTCGTAAAGTCTTTCAAGTGCGGCTGGCACGAGCATTTGCTTTGCTGGTCCCCAGCATGCTTCGCCATTGGGGAAGAGTAATAACAGGTGATCACACCATCGGGCCGCCAGATTGAGGTCATGCAGGCACATAAACACGGAGCGACCACTCCGGGCCTGCTCGGTCAGCAGCTGCAATACTGCCACCTGATGATGAAGGTCCAGATGATTGGTTGGCTCATCCAGCAGCCAGGTATCAGGCGCCTGGGTAAGAACTGTGGCAATAGCCACGCGCTGTCGCTCACCGCCGGAGAGTGTGTTCACCAGGCGATCACTCAGGTGGGCGACATCCAGTTGCTCAAGGGCCTGCCGCGCAAAGCGCTCATCATCTCCGGATTCCATCTGCCAGGGAGACAGCCACGGGTGGCGACCGATCAGGGCGGTTTCCATAACGGTGGCGGGGAAACCGTCTTGCCTCTCCTGGAATACCAGCCCCAGTTGACGGGATATCTGCCGGCGCTTTATCTCATTCAGCGAGCTCCCGCCAAGGAGAACCGACCCGTGACGCGGCTCCAGCAGGCCGGCGAGGGTATGCAGCAAGGTCGTCTTGCCAGCACCATTCGGGCCCAGCACACCCCACATCTGTCCGGGCTCTATGGTGAAATTCAGCGCCTTGCCGTCCTCCCGCCCGGGAATATCGATTATCAGCTCTCGTGCCTGTAACGGGTTCATCAGCGGCTCCGGTACAGCAGGTAAAGGAAGGTGGGCACACCCAGCAGAGCGGTAATCACCCCTACCGGTAACTGCTCAGGTGCGATAACAACGCGAGCCAGGGTATCCGCCAGCACCAGCAGTGTGCCACCAGCCAGGGCGCAGGCGGGCAGGATCAGGCGCTGGTCGTTACCCAGCACCAGCCGCAACATATGAGGCACCACCAGGCCCACAAATCCGATGCTACCAGCCATGGTCACCGCGGTGGCGGTGAGCAGACTGGCGAGGATATAGATCGTCCACTCCAATGGCCGCACTGACACCCCGAGGGCCGCAGCCTGCATGGGGCCGCGGGCCAGTACGTTAAGACTGCGACCCAGTGGCACCACCAGCAGGCAGACCAGAAAAAGGAGCGCCAACGCCGGCCAGGGTGAGCGCGCATAGGATACGTCTCCCATCAACCAGTACAGCATGCCGGGCAGACGCTGGGCCGGGCTGACGGCCAGCATCAGGGTAATCACCGCACCCCAGCCGGCAGCGACAACCACTCCGGTCAGCAGTAAACGCGACGGCGTCCAGCTGCCGGTACCGTGAGCAAGACCGAACACCATTAAGGTAGCCAGCATGGCACCGGCAAACGCCGAACCGGAAACGATCAAACCACCCAGGCCCGCCAGCATTGCCAACAGCGCACCCACAGCAGCGCCGCCAGAAAGGCCGAGCACATAGGGGTCTGCCAGTGGATTGCGAAGGAGTACCTGCATCAGCGCCCCGGCCACCGCCAGAAGACCGCCGGTGGCAAAGGCTGCGAGTGTTCGGGGAAGACGGAGCTCCAACACCAGGGTTTGCTGAAGATTGCTCCCTTCACCGAAGATGACTGCAGCGACCTCTCCGGGAGTCACGCTGACACTGCCAATGCCCACAGACAGCACCATGGCAATCAGGCTGACAACAGCCAGAATCACAAGCGGCATGGTCAAGGGCCTGCTCACGTGACTGGCCCCGGATTAACGTTTGGCACGGGCATCATCCAGTCTCTCGCAAAACAGTTGTGAGCCCTCCAGCATACGCGGCGTCGGGCGCTGGACCAGTGAAGGGGGAATGAAGTACAGATTGTCCCTGGCGGTGGCATCGATACCGGGAAAAGCTTCCCACCGGGTCAGCCAGTGCCGGTTTTCTTCACCCATTCCCCCGGCCAGGATGGCTTCGGGGTTGGCGCCGATCACCGCCTCGGCACTGATTCTGGGTACCAGGCGATCGAGGTTGCCAAACACATTCACTCCACCGCAAAGGTTAATAACCTTGCCGATCAGGTGCTCGTCATTCACGGTCATCAACGGTTCGTCCCAGACCTGGTAAAACACCGATACCGGTTCGGCATCCTGGTACTGGCGTTCGAGCGCGGCAATGCCCTGGCGGAACCGGTCAGCTTCGGCAAAGCCCTTCTCTTCGGTGCCCGCCAGTGTAGCCAGACGCTCAATGGTGTTCGAGACTGCCTCAAAAGTTCGGGGCTCAATAGAGAACACCGGCAGCCCCAGATCACTCAGAGCTTCAAGCTGCTCCGGTGGGTTGCCGGTGACCCACCCGATCACCAGGTCCGGCTCCAGTTCAATCAGCCGTTCGAGATCCATGCGGGTGTGACTGCCTACCGAGGGAACATCCTTCGCTTGTTCCGGGTAGTCGCTGTAGGACACCACCGCTATCACCTTTTCACCGGCACCGGCGGCCCAGACCAGTTCAGTGGCGCCAGGAGATAGTGCCGCAATGCGGCTGGCCGGTTGCTCCATGCAAACCTCCGCCCCGATGTCGTCGATGACACAGATCTCATTCGCAAGAATCGGTCCCTGCCAAAGGGAAAATACGGCACCGATTGCTGCAAGTTCCCTGAGAACCAGTTGTCTGACAGAAAGTCGCCGGGGAAAAGTCAGCATGCGCTCATCCGCTTATCGGGTTGCTGGCATTCATCGTTGGCAGCGGGCAAGGAAGAATAAGCCGATGAACCTCCTTTACGGGCGGACTCAAAGGCTTCCCGCTGCTGCGGCTCAAGCTGGTCTGCCACCCAGTCCATCAACGGGTGGTCCGGGCGGGTATGGCCGCTGCCCGGCAGGCCATGGTCGATGATATTGCCAGCGAAGTCACGGGCCAGGCCTTTGCGGATAAAGACATCTGCTTCCCAGAATCCTCGTTTGGCAGCCAACAACGCGATTGCCTGCATATGGGTCTTTACATGGACATTGTGGTCCTCGGCGAGGAAGTCATCCAGGCCCAGTCCGTGGCGGTCCTGGAAGTAGACATCGTTGATCTCGTCCCACACGCTGGAGCGCAGTACCTGAGGGCTGGTGACCTGCCAACCCCAGAGGTTATCCAGGAAATCGCTGCCCATGGTGCGGGCGCCGGCATAACCATGTTCCATGAGTGGCGCCAGCCACTGCGGGTTAAGGTTGCGGGCACGCAATTCCACCTGTAGCGCACGCTGGAGCGAGTCGATCCTCGGGTTTTTCGGGTCCGCGTACTGCAACACGCGGTTCTCTGGCGGTTCGCCGCGCAGGTGTTCCACAGCGTTGGACAGGCCACCCTGAAAGTCAAAACCGTCATCGTTATCCAGCAGACCGTAGAGGTGGCTGGCCCGCCCCAGATAGGTGTGATTCACCGTATGTAGCTGGCGATCGAACGCCTGGTGAGCGGGTTCACCCTGGCTGCCCTTGCCGTACACATGCCCCATGCGGCGGCGGTAGGCATCCCCCAGTTGCTCTCGCTCCTGCCAGGCGCCGGAGCGGGTGGCAAGGCGATTGACACCGGCGCCGTAAGCCCCCGGCGCAGTGCCGAAAACGCGGTGGGCTGCCTCGGCACCCGCATCACGTGCCGAGGCTCCCGCTGCCAGAATGACGCGCGTATCGGCAACCCAGCGGGCAGCCACTTCATTGGTTGCCAGCGGTTCATCGCCGAACTCACGCATCTCCACGGGCAGCACGGAAAGGGCCTGCTCCAGTGCTTCCTCCAGTTCGGGATGTTCCGCCTCGATGGTGTCTGCCGCACCGGCCAGGGCGTAGCGGGAGGCCAGATCCAGCCATTCCAGTTGGCTCTCGTAGAGATCCCGAAACAGCCCGGAGGTGGTAAACACCACATTGCGGCGGACCGGATTATCGGTCTGCGGCCCTGCGGGCAGGCGCTCCAGGCCCTTCACAATGCCCCGACTGTTCCATACCGGCCGAATTCCCAGCAGTTTCATACCGAAGGCAATCATCACACCCTCGTCCCTCACGGTGTCCGAGGCCCAGAGCACCAGAGCATCGCTTTCGTCCTTCTGCCGGCCCTTGTCAGCCATGGCTTCCTCCGCCAGTTCCGTAGCCAGGGACCAGGCCACCCGCGTGGGAATCAGGTCATCGGACAGGGCGTGGAAGTTGCGACCTGTTGGCAGTACCGCCGGTGTCCGCAACGGGTCATTGCCCTGCCCTGGTGCCACAAAACGGCCGTCGAGCGCGGCCAGGAAGCTCTGGCGTTCCGCCGCCGGCGACGCTTCCAGATTCTTACGCCATTCCGCCTCAGGAGAGCTAGCCTTGCCCGCCATGGAGTCCAGCATGGTATCCACCATATCCGCATTCCAGTCACGGCCAAACACGTGCAGACCCAGGGGCATGAAGTGTTCCTGCATATCGGTGACGTAGTGGCCGGCCTCATGGACCAACAGATCCGGGGACAGCTCCTCCAGGGACACTTCCTCCTCTGACAGCCCCATCTCGCCCGCAATTTCCCGCTCCAGGTCCTCGCCGATATCCAACACCTCGATTTTCTCCTGCAGCATGTCCAGAGCCCGCTCCCTGGTGGGGCTGTCCGGCTCGTTGGCGGACTCCCAGGTTTCCACCAGTTGTCGCAGTTCGAGAAGCTCATCGTAGAGTTCGGTGGCTGCCAGTGGCGGCGTCAGGTGACTGATCATCACCCCCAGGGCCCGCCGCTTGGCCTGTATGCCCTCACCCACGCCGTCCACAATGTAGGGATAGATCAGCGGCAGATCGCCACCCAGCAGGTCCGGATAGTCGTCCCCGGTCAACCCGGCGCGGCGGCGGGGCAGAAACTCCCGCGTGGAATGGCGGCCCACGTATATCAGGACATCGGCCTGGTAGTGATCCCGCAGCCAGTGGTAGAAGCCCACGTATTGATGGGTAGGCGGAAAGGTGGTGTTGGCGTGCAGCAATTCTTCGTCCACTTCCCAGCCCCGTGGCGGTTGCGGGCCGATATAGATGTTGCCGAACCGCAAGCCTGGGAAAATCAGCCGGTCATCCACCACCATCGACTGTCCCGGTGCCTCGCCCCAGCCCCTCAGGCCGGGAATGCCCGTGTCAGCCAGGGCAACCCGTCTGTCGTCCAGCTTGCTCTTCTGGCCACCCTCATCAAGACGCTTTTGCCAGAGCGCCTCATATTCATCCAGCCGAACCAGGGTGGCCTTGCGATTTGGGTGCTGGATGTGTTCGATGAGGTGACGCAGGTCACGGATACCACGACTCAGCAAGCCGGTTGCCAGCTCCTTTTCGCCCATTTCATGGGCCTGCCCAAGTCGCTCATGCAGGTACCCGAGCGGTCCGTGAACCATTTCCTGCTGGACAACCGGCGGCAAGGTTTCAAAGTAGCGTCGATAGGTGCCACCGGACATAGAGGCGACCTCTTCCGCCATCTCGCGCAAGGCGCGAGGATCATCCGGCAGGCTGACACCACGCTGTTGTATCAGGTCTGTCAGGGCCCCCGGGCTCTCCGGGAGCGGGCCGGTGTCGTAACCCTCCTCCTTGAGCCAGGTCAGCATTTCATACAGGGAAGCCGGCACATCGAGGTTGTCCGCGCCGATGTTCTGCCGGCCCGGAGGGTGATTGTAATAAATAATTGCGACACGCTTGTCGGCATTGTCCTTACTCTGCAACACGTGCCAGCGTTTGAGGCGGTCAGCAACGGCTTGCACACGCTCCGGTACCGGCTGGGTCAGCGTCAGTGCCACACCGGTTCGCTCGTCAATCACTTCCGGTTCTGCCGTCGCCAGCACCATGGGCTGACTGACACCCTGTAGTTCCGGCATGGCCAGTTTGTAGTGCACTTTGTCCGAGGGAATACCGTCTACCGACAATTGCCACTGGTTGGCGGTGCGGGAGGCCAGTCGCAAGCCCTTGATCACCGGAATATCCAGCCGGGTGAGCTCCGCAGTGACCTGGCGGCGGCCCTCGCCACCCCCGACGGTAAAGTCCTGAAGGCTGATGATGCCTGAGAGCGTCGCCGGGGCAACAACCTCATCCAGTGAGCGAATGGCCTCTAGGCTGGCGCCGCCCCAGCGGGACAGGATGGCAAAACACTGGATACCCCTGGATTCCAGGGCGGCACAGGTTGCATCCAGCAGCGCCCGGTCTCCCGGGCGATCACCGCTGTCCAGATCCAGCAGGGTGACCACCGGTCCGGACTGCAGCCTCAGGTCCGCCGGATTATCTGTCGCCTCCCCATTGCGGTAATAGCGAATCAATGCCCGGGGCGGCAGCTCAGGTACTGACAGATCATGACCTGTCTGCACCAGCAACCAGCGCAAGAGGGCGTCCAGGTGGTGCGGGGTACGCCCCTGATAAAGGGCTCGCCCTTCCAGCCACGGGACCTGTTGTGGAAACTGGTGACGCAAGCTTGTCCGGTGAGCATCCACGTCAGCCCCCGGGTCCGGAGCTTTCATCAGATCGTTGAGGGCGGAGGCATCCAGCCCGTCCAGCACCGCCCGGCCCTCCAACCGCGACAGGCGAGTCAGCGAACGGTCGCCGTTAACGGCCAGTATCGGAAACTGCCGCTCTTTTGTCAGGTTCCGAACCGTCTGTTCCAGCCGGCCTACCTGATCACCGAAAACCGCGGCCAGCAGCAGTACATCGGCCCGCCCAAACAGCTCTTCGAGCGCCTGGCTGTCCAGGCGGGCCAGCTGTTCCGGCGTCCGCAGGATAACTTCGTGATCCGGGTGAGCTGCCAGAAAGCGCTCCGCGCCTGCGGCCATTTCTGCCGCCGATCGCTCGGACACCACGCCAACCACGGTGGCGCCGAATGCCGGGATCGAGAGCAGAAATGCCAGGCCCAGGAGCAATCCGGATACCGGTTTTTTCATCATGCCCTTATATCTCCATAGCCTGTCAGATGTCGTAGCGTATGGTCAGCATCGCTGTGCGGCCTGCGGAAATGTATTCACTCCCGTCTACCCGGAGTGCGGTGGTGTACTCTCGATCCAACACGTTGTCCACGGTGATATTGGTCGTCCAATGGCTATCGATCTGCCATTTGGCCCGCAGATCCCAGGTGGCAAAGCCTGCAATGCGCTCATCGTTGTCGGCGTCGTCATAGCGGTAGCCCTGACCTTTTACCGTTGTTCCCACGGACACCTGTCCAAAGGCGCGATCGACATCAACCCGGAACTGCTGGGCGCTGCGACGACGAATTCGGTTATCGGTCTCCCGGTTGCGGGGGTCAGTGACTGAGGCACCAGCCTGCAGGATCCATTCATCCAGCTCCAGACCAGCACTCAGCTCGATACCCCGGATTCGAGCCTCGTCAACGTTAAACGGAGCAAAGCGGCCATCTTGAAGGGTAAACACGATCAGGTCATCGGCGTCAGTCTGATAAATCGCGGCATCCCAGAACCAATGAGCGTAATTACCGCCAACGCCCAGCTCTACGCTGCCGGCGGTTTCCGGTTGCAGATCGGCATTACCGAATCCGGGAAAGTAAAGATCATTAAAGGTAGGCGCGCGGAACGAGGTGCTGTAGCTCACCCGGGCCCGATGATTCCGGTCCAGATCAATGCCCATGGCGGCGGCGCCCGTTTCCTCCCGACCAAAAGCCTCATTGTCATCCGCCCGCAGGCTCAGTTGAAAATCGGTGGGACCGAAATTCAGCAGGGCCTGCCCAAAAATGGCGGCGTTGGTGCGGCTGGTTTCGTCAAAGTCGGTGGTGCTTTCCACTTCATCCACCAGCAACTCACCACCGACGATGTACTCGTGACGGCCGCCACTGAGCTGGTTTTCCCAACGGGCGCTGCGGGTCCTGGTATCGAACGTGCTGTCGCCGAAGGTATCGCGATTGTCAGATTCGTCACGTGATTCGGCTAGCAGGATTCGGCTGCGCCAATAGTTGCTGACAGGAGTATCCAGGCGGAAACCGACGGTCTGAATGGCGAAGTCCGTATCACCGCCCTCGAATTCGGAATTGCCCTGGGACCGCATGAAAACCATGCCGGCCTCGCCACCCGAATCAAACTGGTGGGCTACGGATCCGAGCGCAGAGCTGTTGCGAAAGCTCTTGTCTTCCCCGCCCTCAACAATGGCGGTACCGTCGGTCTCCAAATGGTTTGCACTGAAGCTGTATTTCATCCGTCCCTCGGTACCCGCTGCTCCGGCCTGGTACTCCTGGGTGTTGAAATTGCCGCCACCTGCCTGGACCCAGCCTTTGCGACCTGTCGGGGCGCTGTGGGTAAAGCCCTGGACGACACCGCCTACCGCATCGGCGCCGTAAAGGTTGCTGCGCGAACCGCGCACGATTTCGACGCGCTCCAACATCTGCGGCGGAAAATACTGCCAGGCGGCACCGCCACTGGTGGCCGAGCGCAAACGCACACCGTCCACAAGGAACACGGTGGACTCGCTACCGGTTCCGCGGGTATAAACGCTGGTGTTCTTGCCGAAGGAGCCATTGCTGACAATGTCCAGGCCCGGCTGGCCTACAAGAAGCTCATCAAAGGTCTGGGGCTGGAGGCGCTCGATGGCTTCGCTGTCGATCACGGTGACCGAGGAATCGCTTTCCCCCCGGGTCTTGGGGCCGAGCGTGGCGGTTACTACGATCGGATCAAGCTCGGGGGCCATATTTCCTTCGTCGGCCAGGGCCGAGCAAACGGGCAGGAATACAACGGGGAGGCCGGACAACAGGACCGGCATGGTCTTCGAAAAACCCATAATCAGCACTCGCTTTTGAACCACGCGCACCCGCATGGCGTTTATTATGTTGCGGAGCTTGAGAGTGAGTCTGGGGGAGGCAGGATACGAGTCAGTGTACAGGTGTAAAACCGACACAACTCACCCACCGCCGTCGCCCTCCGCAACTTCCGGTGTGTATTCAGGCCGGTCTCCGGGCTTGCGAGTGGATCAGCCTTGGTGTCTGATCCGGGGCAATCACCTTCCCATGCATCTTGCACAGTGGCTTTTACGATTGCCTTTAGCTCGCTTACCGTTGCGGGGGCAGCGTCGGACTTTAACCGACTTCCCGTTTTAAGCTTTTCTGCGGCGATACCGCGAAAAAGCGTTACCTGAATACGGTATACATTTTTTCGGTGGTCAACCTATCAGCCCCTCAGGGCTAAATCAATAAACATCCTTTAAATACATTGCCCGATCAAAACGCGCCCAATCCCGCTCGGAACCAGGCAATCCGAATCTCAGCGCCGCGGGATTTTCAAACTCCCGGACCAGAATTCCCTCGCCTGCAAGCGCGGATGCAATCTCCGCTGCCCTTCTGTGCCGAACGTACCGGAACAACGCGGTGCCAGTAGAATGCTCCAGGCCATGGTACGCCAGACACTCCGACAGTCGCCCGCTTTCGCTGTGCAATCGCTCGGCAGTCGCGGCCTGCCATTGGTGGTCTGCCAGCGCCTTACCCATTACAAAACGCGCTGGCCCACTGATCGACCAGGGCCCCAGCGTGGCCGCCAGCAAACCTACAATATCCGGGTCGCCGACAACAGCCCCGGCCCTGAGACCCGCCAGGCCGAAAAACTTGCCCAGCGACCTCATAACCAGAAGGCCAGGCCGGCCCGTCGCAAAGCCGACACTGAGTTCCGGCGTGGCATCCATGAAAGCCTCATCAACGATCAGCCAGCCGCCGCGGCGTTGAAGACGATCGTGCCAGTTCAACAGCCGCTGAGGCTCGATGGCCTGGCCCGTCGGATTGTTGGGATTGATCCAGACCAGCACGTCCAGTTCATCAAGCCAACGCTCGTCATTACTGGCGACCTGCTTGCTACCAATTTCCGTGACCCGGTGGCCGGCAGAGGCCCAACAATGCCCGTGTTCCTGATAACCCGGCGAAGGCACACCTACCTGGCACGGTGAGCGCAAACAGGGCAATGCCAGGATCGCCGCCTGGCTGCCGGCAACCGGAATACCAGCCGAGGAATCGGGCGCACCGACCCACTGTCTGATGCGTTGTTCCAGACCATCATCAGGCTCCGGCAAGCGACGCCACACCTCCTCGGGAATTGCCGGAACGGACCACCCCTGCGGATTGATGCCGGTGGAGAGGTCCAACCATTGTTCCAGCGGGATTTTCCACTTTCGCGCAGCGGCGCGAAGCCGGCCGCCATGCTCCGGAGCCGGCATCATGATTCGTCAGAGCCTCCGACGCAGCCCGACATCATTCCCCGGGCACCCAGAGCACATCGTCTTTTCCCTTGCCATTGGCATGCCGGGCAAGCACGAAAAGCAGGTCAGACAGGCGGTTCATATATTCCAGCACCGACTGACTGATCTCCTGATCTTCCTTCAACTGAACAATGATTCGCTCGGCCCGGCGGGTTACTGTCCGGGCATGGTGAAGGTGCGTTGCGGCGGGGTTACCCGCCGGCAGAATAAACGAGCGCAGGGACGGAATGTCCGCGTTGAACTTGTCAATTTCCTGCTCAAGTTCCAGGGTCTTGGCCCCGGCGAGCCTCAGTGGTGGGTATTTCGGGTTTTCCGCAAAAGGCGTGCACAGATCCGCACCCACATCGAACAGATCGTTCTGGATGCGCGCCAGTATTCCATCCAGTACTTCGTCCACATGCAGCCTCGCCAGGCCAATAACGGCATTGGCCTCATCCACCGTGCCGTAGGCTTCCACACGCAGATCGTGCTTGGCGACACGGCTGCCATCGCCGAGGCCGGTATCGCCTTTATCTCCGGTTTTCGTATAGATCTTGGTGAGCCTGACCATTCATTTCTCCCGTGAACCGCTTCAGTCAGTAAATGAAGCCGGTCAGATTACAGGTTTTTCGCGATAGGTTCCCCAGATGCCTTTCAGGGTTTCCACAATGTCGCCCATTGAAGCGCCCTCTCTGACCAATTCAATGGTGAGAGGCATCAGGTTAACCGATTCATCCTCGGCCTGCTCTTTCAGCTGTTTGAGCATGCTCTGGACCTTTTCCTCATCGCGATTGTTCTTGACCCTGTTCAGGCGTTCAATCTGACGGCGCTCTGTTTCCGGATCGTGGGGATGGGTTTCGATTTCAACATCTTCTTCCTCCTGGACGAACATATTAACGCCGATAACCGGTCTTTCCCCACTGGCCTTGCGCAGCGCGAAATCATAAGCCGAGTCGGAGATGCCTCTCTGGAAGTAACCATCGTCGATACACTGGAGCGTGCCGCCCAGTTCTTCAACCTCATCGAGGATTTTCCAGACTTCCCGCTCAATCTCGTCGGTCAGGCTTTCCACGTAGTAGGAACCGCCCAGTGGGTCTACAACCTGGGTGATGTTGGTCTCGTAGGCGATGATCTGCTGGGTACGCAGTGCAATCCGCATTGCTTCTTCAGTGGGTATGGCGAACGCCTCGTCCATGCCATTGGTATGCAGCGATTGCGCGCCACCCAGCACGGCAGAGAGCGCCTGGAGCGCAGTACGGATCGGGTTGATCGTGTACTGTGGCTTGGTCAGGGTTGCCGCTGCAGTTTGCGCGTGGAAACGTAGCCGGCTGGCCGCGGGATTCGTGGCCCCGAATTTTTCCCGCATGATCTTGGCGTATATCCGCCTGGCGGCCCGGAACTTTGCGATTTCTTCAAAGAAGTCTGCCTGGCTCACGAAGAAGAACGAGAGACGGGGCCCGAACTCATTAACGTCCACCCCTGCGTCGATGGCCGTCTTGACGTATTCCATGGTGGTGGCCATGGTGTATGCCACTTCCTGGACAGCGGTCGAGCCGGCTTCCGATATATGGTACCCGGAGATATTGATGGCGTTGTACCGCTTCATGTTCTCGGATCCGTACTGGATACAGTCACGGACCAGGCGAACCGACGGCCGCACCGGGAAGATCCATTCCTTCTGGGCGATGTACTCCTTGAGAATGTCGTTCTGGATGGTGCCCGACAGGTCATTGAGGTCATAACCGCGCTGCTGCGCCAGCGCAATGTACATGGCGTAGAGGATCCATGCCGACGGATTGATCGTCATGGAGACAGATATCTTGGTCAGATCGATGTCGTCGAACAGCTCCTCCATATCCGCCAGCGTATCGATGGCGACACCCTCACGGCCCACTTCACCCTGACTCATCGGGTGATTCGAGTCATACCCCATCAGTGTGGGCATATCGAAATCGATCGACAGGCCGGTCTGCCCCTGGGCGATAAGGTACTTGAAGCGCCCGTTGGTTTCCCTGGCGGTACCGAAGCCTGCAATCTGGCGCATGGTCCAGTTCCGGCCGCGATACATCGTGGGGTATGGCCCACGGGTGAACGGGTACTGGCCGGGAAAGCCAATGTCCTCGAACGGCGTATTTTTCAGGTCCAGCGGCGTGTAAGTGCGCTTCGTGGGCATGCCGGAGGCGGTGGTGTACTCGGACTGGCTCTCCGGAGCCCGCTTGATAAACGACTCAACCTCGTTCTTTTCCCACTCGTTGAACTCTTTTTCAATATGCTTGAGTGCAGCGGAGTCATGCTGGTCAGTGTGATTCATGAATCGTCTCCTTCATGGCTTTTAACAAGGTCACCGCGGCTCCATGGGGATCCAGTTCGCGCTGGGTAACCTTCTTGAGCAGCTCTTCGGTTTGCGACCTGCTGTCACGTGCAAAATTGTCCCGGACGATCTCTTCGGCGACTTTCACTACCCGGGTTAACGCAATCTGGCGTCGCCTTTCGGTAATTTCGCCACTTCGTTCCAGGTGCTCTGCATGGCGGTCAATTGCGGCCATCAACTCGCCGAAGCCGGTGTGCTTTTCGGAACTGGTGGGCACCACTGGCACCCGCCAGACATCCTTACCGGGTTCAAGACTCATCATCAGCATGGCCTTGAGTTCCTGAATGGTCTTGTTGGAGTCCGGCCGGTCTGCTTTGCTCACGACATGGATATCGGCAATTTCCAGCACCCCTGCCTTGATGGCCTGAACGTCGTCACCCAGCCCGGGTGCATTGACAACCACAGTAGTGTGAGCTGCGCGCACAATATCGACTTCGTCCTGGCCCACCCCGACTGTTTCGATCAACACCACGTCAAACCCGCCGGCATCCAGGAGGTCGACCGCATCCAGGGCCGGTCTGGCCAGGCCACCCAGGGTGCCCCGGGTGGCCATGCTGCGGATGAACACGCCAGGGTCAGACACCAGGTCTCCCATGCGAATGCGATCACCGAGGATGGCGCCACCCGAGAATGGGCTTGAGGGGTCGATAGCAACCACACCGACCGTGCGGCCACTGGCCCGGTATTCATGGACCAGCTGTGTGACCAGGGTCGATTTGCCCGCTCCCGGAACACCGGTAATACCCACCACATGGGCGCGGCCGGTGCTCTTGTACAGTTCGGCCAGAGCCTGGCGAACCTCGGGGTCACCGCCGCTTTCAACCCGGGTAATAAGCCTGGCGATGGCGCGGACATGTCCCTCACGAACCCGTTCAGCCAGCTCCATCGAGGGTATGCGGTTAATCATTCAACCACCCCGCTTCTGGTTGAGGCTCTGGTACAGGTCTCTGTCATCAACGACACGCTGAGCCTTGAAATCGGTGCGCGGGAAGGTATCCGGCTCGACCATGACTACCCTTGCCCGAACACCCAGCACCCGGCTGAGCTCGGCCTCCACCCGTTCTCCCATCGCCTTGACCGCATCCGGGCCCTTGTTCGCGGTCTCCTGATCGAATTCTGCCTGGACTGCCAGCTCATCCATGGAGCCGCCCCGTGAGATGATGATTCTGTGCTCACCGCCATAGCCAGCGAGGCCCTCGAGAACTTCTGCGATGGCGCTGGGGTAGACGTTTTCACCCCGTATCTGGAACATGTCGTCGATCCGCCCGTAGATACCTTTGGGCAGTCGCGGATAGGTTCGTCCGCACGGGTTGTCTTCCATCACCCAATGAGTCAGGTCGCCGGAGACCATGCGGATCATCGGTTGGGAAGTCCGCTCGAGGTGGGTATAGATCGGAGTGCCCTGCTCGCCGTAGGGAACACGACGATTGGTATTCGGGTCTGCCACCTCGGTGTAGACAATGTCCTGCCACAGCAGCATACCCTCGGTGTCGGCACTGCCAGAGGCGTGCATCCAGGGCGTCAGCTCGGCCATGGTTCCGCAATCAACCACCTTAGCGCCGTAGATGTCCTGGATCTTGTCCCGGATGGACGGAATGGACCCGCCCGGCTCACCGGAAAAGAACAGCACCTTGATACCGAACTCTTTGGGGTCAACCCCTTCCTCACGGGCGACTTCCGCCAGCCTCAGCGCATAGGAAGGTGTGGAGTAGAGCCCCGCAGGCTTCATCATGCCCAGCCAGGTAACGGCTCGCGCCGTCATCCCTGGAGCGCCAGCGCCAAAGGGAAACGCCTTGCAGCCCAACCTTTCGGCACCAATCAGCGCACCCCAGGACCCCATATAGAGACTGAGGATAGCGGCCACAAACACCGTGTCTCCCGGCCGCAGGCCCATACCCCACATGATCCGGGCATGGTTGTTGGCGATGGTGTCCCAGTCACGGCGGGAAATACCAAAGGCGGTGGGCCGGCCGGTTGTTCCGGAGGTGCCATGGATATGATGGATATCGCTTTCAGGGCAGCAGAGATAATCCCCGAAGGGCGGATTTTTTGCCTGGGAATCACGCAGTTCCTGCTTGGTGACGACAGGCACTTCTTCGAAGTCTGCAAGCGTGCGGATGTCTTTGGCCTTTATACCGGCTTCGTCCCATTTGCGCTGGTAAAATGGCGAGTGGTCGTAGGCATAGGCCATCACGTCACGGATGCGCGCAACGATCAGCTCATCACGCTTCTCCGGGTCCATCGTTTCCCGGTCTCGGAACCAGTAAGGGCTGTTCGGGTCCGGAAAATAGTCTTTGTTGTAATTGGGGGGAAAATTCCACTCTTCCATCGGAGACTCCTGATATTGTTATTGGTTGTCGTCTGAGGAAACCTGTCACGGCCGCCCGGCCGGCATGGCACCGGACTTATCGGGCACCACGGTCAGCAACCAGTTGCCGGAACGAATCAATGATTTCCTGGGGAGGAGTGTCCTGTAACAGAATCTTGTGGACGCCCATCTGGTAAAGCTCTTTGACATCCTCATCCGGGATAACACCACCACCGGCAACGATCATGTCTTCCGCTTCCTTCGCTTTCAGGAGCTCCAGTACTTTGGGGAAAATGTGCATGTGCGCGCCCGAGAGCAGGCTGATGCCCAGGATATCCACGTCTTCCTGGATTGCGGCATCGACGACTTCTTCCGGTGTGCGATGTAGCCCGGTATAGACCACATCCATGCCGGCATCCCGGAGCGCACGCGCAACCACTTTTATGCCCCGGTCATGACCATCCAGACCGATTTTGGCCAACATTACCCGAATCACAGTTGCATTATTGTCATTGTTTTGCATCGTATTCTCCTTGGATTACGTGATTGCGCTGCCGCTTCTTTTCAAAGGTGCACGGGAGCCCTGTATTTCTTGCTGAAGCCATTTTGATGCAGTCTCCACATGCTGCCTCGCAAGCGTTTCAGCGTTCTGCACGTCGCCGGCCAACACCGCATTGAGTATTGCCTCGTGCTCTTCCCAAATCTGTTGCTGGTTTTTCTCAACGATGAGAATGTCGCTCATCACTCGTCTTACGTGATTCCAGTGGGCTTCCATCGAATCCAGGATGAAGGTGTTACCCGCCAGTTCGTAGATGAAACCGTGAAAGCGCATATCAGCGTCGATGAGCGCGGGAAGGTCATGGGCCTTTCCAGCCGCGAATCCACCAGCAATGATGTCCTCTCCACGCTTTCGCGCCGCGGCATCTGCCCGCTGGGCAGCCAGCCCGGCACTGATCAGATCAATCCCGCAGCGGAATTCGTACAACTGCGCCACAAAATTCTCATCAAGCACCGAAACCATCAGGCCGCGACGCCCTACCGCAGAGAGGAAGCCATCATCACGAAGACGCTGCATGGCCTGGCTCACCGGTAACCGTGAGACATCCAGTCTCTCGGCCAGTGTCTCCTGGGTTACCCGTTCACCCGGCTTGAGCAGACCTTCGACGATGGCATTGACCACAGAGTCGTAAATAAGCTCCGGGAGGTTTTTCTCAGCCTGGATTTTCTTCATTGATCAATCTCCACGACGCAACTCCTTGGCTGTCGTTTGCATACAGTATTCACCATGTAATACCTGATCACTTTGCAATCACATTGGACTTTAGTCTAATTTTTGAACACTTTTTAAATACAAACCTGGCCGCCCCGGCTCCGCGTGCAACAGCGGGAGCCAGGAAAACCATGAAAATCAGGAAGGGAACCTGGGGAGAGGGTGTGGGGGATCAGCCCCCTTGCGGCGGCTCAAGCAGGTCGATACCCGCGTCGTAAACCGCGTTCAGGAAATCAACCAGTACCACAGCGGAAAGACCCCAGATCTGGTAGCGCTCCCAGCGGTAGCAGGGCACGTAAAAGGTATTATTGAGAAAATTCAACGGGTCGGTGCGGTGGCGCTTGTCTTCCAGGAAAAACTCAATCGGCACCCTGAAAATGCTTTCAATCTCCGCCGGGTTTGCCGTCAGCGGGTGATCGCCGGGTATAACACCAACGTATGGAGTTACCAGGATCTGATGCAGGGACATCACCTGGCTGAGTGGTGCAATCAACTGAACCTGATCAGGGGGCAACCCGATTTCTTCGTGGGTTTCCCGCAAAGCCGTGGCGGCGATGGATTTGTCCTCCGGGTCACGCCGCCCTCCCGGGAACGACACCTGGCCCCGGTGAGTGCTCAGGTTTTCCGACCTCAGGGTAAAAACGATTTCAGGATTGCGGTGGTCGTCGGTCACAGGAACCAGTACGCCGGCTTCGGGGTAGTCGAGCGTCAATAAGCGGGGAACATAACCTGAGAGGCGTTTGGTAAGAAGATCGCGCAAAACACGGCTCCGTTTTTACATCTGACTATTGAATGAGACGCCAGCAGCACCGATAGTTACACCTGCCAACCCACAATTGTCCAGTATACGGTGAAACGAATGAAATACTGCAGTACCTGCGGCCATCCTGTCGAACAGCGCGTTCCCGAAGGAGACAATCGTCACCGTTATGTGTGCATTAGCTGCGAAACCATACATTATCAGAATCCACGCATTGTCGCGGGAACGGTTCCAATCTGGCAGGGGCAGGTTTTACTGTGCCGGAGGGCCATCGAACCCCGCTACGGCTACTGGACCCTGCCCGCGGGATTTATGGAAAACTCGGAAACCACTCTTGAAGCCGCGACCCGGGAAACCTGGGAAGAAGCTCTGGCCGAAGTCACCGTGGACAACCTCTACACCATTATCCATGTTCCCCACATCGATCAGGTCCACATGTTCTACCGGGCGACCCTTACCAGCGAAAATTTTGGTGCCGGCCAGGAATCCCTGGAAACCAGGTTGTTTGCCCTCGAAGATATTCCCTGGGATGAACTGTCGTTCCCGACCGTTCGTCGCACTCTGGAGCTTTACCTGGAAGACGTACAGAAAGAGCACTTCCCGGTGCACGTGGACGACATACGCTATCGTATGAAGCCCGTAGGGCAGTAGACGCTACAAATCCTCCATGTGGAACACTTCGTAAGCCGGCTCTTCATAGGGATGCGACTCCTTCAGTGCCTGAACCGCCGCCAGGATCAGTTCGTCCCTGCAAACCAGTTCTACCCGAAATTCATCGACCTGCTCCACTTCCCCCGTTTGACCAAGGTAGGGGTTGCTCCCCTCAAGCGCGCGAAACTGCCCTTGCCCCTTACATTGCCATGCGCAACAGTCATAGTCTCCGATGCGGCCTGCGCCGGATTCAAACAGCGCAGCTTTGGTGACTTCAAGGTGACTCTCCGGAACGAAATAACACATCTTGTACATGACCAGTCTGCTCCCCTATCAAGACGTTCAGCAGGATTAACATTCGCGGGTTCGGCGTGCCAATACGCATCTTTTTTGTACAGATTAAGCAGTTAGCTACTTACCCACAGAATCTGTGGATAACTCTGGGGAAAGATTTTGGGAACACGCTCTCACCCCCCGTAATTACTACACTTTCGTTAAATTGGCGACAAATTCACCTACTTCATTAATTGTATATTTATCAGTACTTTATGAGCGCTGAACAAAAAATGAACCTGAAAACAGCGCTTTGTTCACGGAACACACAATACGGCAGGCAAAATGTGCATAAACCATTTTAGTCAAGAGGATTTTCGCACTGATAAACAAAAATTTCCCTTGAAAACCACTCAAATTTCAAGATCCGGAAATCAAAAAGCCGGCCCGGGATCAGTCACCTTTCTGGTGCCCCCCGGACCGGCTTTTTATTGCCTGTTCAGACTCAGGCGAACCAACGCCTCGCGTTGCGGAACATTCGCATCCATGGGGCATCTTCTGACCACTCCTGCGGGTGCCAGGAGTGCTGAGATGTGCGGAAGACCCGCTCAGGGTGGGGCATCATGATGGTGACCCGGCCATCCCTGGTGGTAACGCCAGTGATGCCTGCTTCAGAGCCATTGGGATTGTAGGGGTAGCGTGTGGTGACATCGCCGCGATTATCCACGTAGCGCAGGGCAATAAGTTCACTGTCGTTGAGCTGCTCCGCCGACGTGCCTGAAGAAAACTCTACCCTTCCCTCACCGTGCGCAACCGCGATCGGCATCCTGGAACCCACCATGCCATCCATGAAGACGGACGGGGAAGGCGTCACCTCGGCCATCACCAGCCTGGCTTCAAACTGCTCCGACTGATTGCGGACGAAACGGGGCCAGCCTTCACTACCGGGAATCAGCTCATGAAGGTTGGACAGCATCTGGCAGCCATTACAGACGCCCAGAGCCAGAGTGTCCTGGCGATTGAAGAAAGCGGCGAACTGATCGCGAACCCGGTCGCTGAACAGGATGGACTTGGCCCAGCCCTCTCCAGCGCCCAGCACATCGCCATAGGAGAACCCACCACAGGCCACCAGGCTGTTAAAGACTTCCAGGGAAGCCCGGCCTGACAACAGGTCGCTCATATGCACATCAATAGACTCGAATCCCGCACGGTCAAAGGCTGCCGCCATTTCGACCTGACCATTCACACCCTGCTCACGCAGCACCGCAATCTTTGGCCGCGCGCCGGTGTTGACATAGGGGGCAGAGATATCCTCGCTGACGTCAAACGTCAGCTTGGCATGAAGGCCGGGATCATCGGCATCCAGGAGGTTGTCGAATTCTTCCTGCGCACAATCGGCATTGTCGCGAAGCGACTGCACCCGGTAACTGGTTTCCGCCCACAAGCGCTGCAGTTCAGCGCGTGGCCGGGCAATAATTTCATTACCTTCGAAGGTGTAGCGAATACAATCATCCTGGTTGAGAGTACCGATAACGGACGTGTGGTCACCAAGACCGGCTGCGGAGAATTGTTGCAGCACAAAGCCGGTTTCGTCGCGCCGGACCTGAATGACCGCCCCCAGCTCTTCATTGAAGAGCTCGCGCGGGAACTGGGACGAATCCTCGGCCAGCCCATCCAGTTTGATATCAATGCCCGAGCGCGCGGCAAAGCTCATCTCGGCCAGGGTTACGAACAAACCACCATCGGAACGATCATGGTAAGCCAGCAGCTTGCCGTCTTCATTGAGCCCCTGAATAACCGCGAAAAACGCCTTGATGTCTTCGGGGTCGTCCAGATCGGGCGCCACTGCGCCCATCTGCCGATAAACCTGCGCCAGGGCAGAGCCGCCCAGGCGATTCTGGCCGGCTGCCAGGTCAATCAGAATCAGATCCGTCTCGCCGGCATCGGTAATCAGTTGCGGCGTCAGGGTTCTGTCAACGTCGGTCACCGGCGCGAAACCGCTGATAATCAGTGACAGGGGCGAGGTCACACTTTTCTGCTCGCCAGTGTCCTCCTCTTCCCAAACGGTTTTCATGGACATGGAGTCCTTGCCTACCGGAATGGTGATGCCCAGTGCCGGGCAAAGCTCCATACCCACAGCGCGAACCGTTTCGTAGAGGTTTTCATCCTCTCCGGGGTGACCCGCTGCGGCCATCCAGTTGGCGGACAAACGGATGTCCTGCAGCCTGGCAATGGGCGCTGCAGCCAGGTTGGTAATCACCTCACCAACCGCCATGCGCCCGGACGCCGGGGCATCAATAACGGCAACCGGCGTGCGCTCACCCATGGCCATTGCTTCGCCGCTTTTCACATCAAAGGATGTTGACGTGACGGCCACATCGCTGACTGGCACCTGCCACGGGCCGGCCATCTGGTCCCGGGCCACAAGGCCGGTGATGGTGCGGTCACCAATGGTAATCAGAAAACTCTTTGAACCCACTGACGGCAACCGGAGTACGCGGTTGATGGCATCCTCAAGATTGATCTTTGTGGAATCGAAAATGGGCTTGGTAAACGAGGTGCGGGAAACGCTCCGGTGCATCCGTGGTGGCTTGCCGAAAAGAACGTCCATCGGCAGATCAACCGGGCGATCATCAAAGTAGGAGTCGCCAAGCTCCAGGTGGTGCGTCTCGGTCGCTTCGCCGATCACTGCGTAGGGGCAACGCTCGCGGCGGCAAAGCGCATCGAACTGTTCCAGGTTCTCCTGCGCAACGGCCATGACGTAGCGTTCCTGGGATTCATTGCACCAGATTTCCAGGGGCGACATGCCAGGCTCGTCACTGGGAATGTCCCTCAGCTCAAACCTGCCGCCCCGGCCACCGTCTTTCACCAGCTCCGGCATGGCATTGGAAAGTCCGCCGGCACCAACGTCGTGTATAAAACAGATGGGGTTGTCGTCGCCCATCTGCCAGCAGCGGTCAATCACCTCCTGACAGCGACGCTCCATTTCGGGGTTATCCCGCTGGACGGAGGCAAAATCCAGGTTTTCGTTGCTGGAGCCGGAATCCATAGATGAGGCAGCACCGCCGCCTAGACCGATCAGCATGGACGGGCCGCCCAGAACAATCAGTTTGGCGACGACAGGAATATTGCCCTTTTCCACGTGGCTGGCACGGATATTACCCAGGCCACCGGCAATCATGATGGGTTTGTGATAACCGCGGACTTCCTCACCAGCAGCACCCGGCACCAGCTCTTCGAACGTGCGGAAATAACCGGTCAGGTTAGGACGCCCGAATTCGTTGTTGAATGCCGCACCACCAATGGGGCCTTCAATCATGATATCCAGTGGTGAGGCAATTCTGTCCGGTTTGCCGTAGCCCAGTTCCCAGGGCTGCGGGTCGCCCGGCAGATTAAGGTTGGACACGGTAAAGCCGCTCAGGCCAGCCTTGGGCTTGGAGCCACGACCGGTAGCGCCCTCGTCACGGATCTCGCCACCGGAGCCGGTTGCCGCACCCGCCGCAGGCGCAATTGCCGTGGGATGGTTATGGGTCTCCACCTTCATGAGGATGTGGATGTCTTCTTCGTGGTAGCGATACACACCGGATTCCGGTTCCGGGAAGAAGCGGCCACCACGACTGCCGGCAATGACCGACGCGTTGTCTTTATAGGCAGACAGCACACCTTCGCTGTTCATTTCGAAGGTATTACGGATCATGGCAAACAGGGATTTTTCCTGCCCCTCACCATCAATATCCCAGGAGGCGTTGAATATCTTGTGGCGGCAGTGCTCCGAGTTGGCCTGTGCGAACATCATCAGTTCGACATCCGTGGGGTCACGCTCCAGGTCCGAAAAAGACTCGACCAGGTAATCAATCTCGTCTTCCGCCAGCGCCAGGCCCAGCGAACGATTGGCCTCCACCAGAGCCTGGCGCCCACCAGACAGCACCGGGATGCGGATGAGGGTGCGAGGCTCATCGGTGTGGAACAACAGCTCTGCCCCACCCATCTCGTGGAACACTTTCTGGGTCATGCGGTCATGGAGCAGCGCCGCAATCTTTTCTCTCTGCGCCAGCCCCAGCTTTCGGCTTGCCTTTATATAGTAGGCGGTACCGCGCTCAATCCGCCGGATTTGCTTCAACCCACAGTTGCGCGCTATATCGGTAGCCTTACTGGACCAGGGCGACAGGGTGCCGGGCCGAGGAACCACCAGGAACAGTACGCCGTCAGGTTCTTCGGCAGGCACACTGGGCCCGTATGTCAGCAACCGATCGAGTACCACCTGGTCAGATTCGGACAGCGGTGACTCCAGGTCCGTGAAGTGCATGAACTCGGCATACACATGCTCCACTTCGGGAACAATGTCCTGAATGCGGGTATGCAGCTTGCGGGAGCGAAAGGGCGAAAGCGCAGGAGCGCCGCGAAGTTCAAGCATGATCAAAACCTGTACGCGCGAAACTGGGAGCCGGGGCACGCCTCCTGTTCGCCGGAGCGTCCGGAAACAGGAAAATGCTGGCCATTTGAAAGGCCGCAATGATACTCGAAACGGGGTTCGGGATACAGCGTCAATAGGTCATAACCTGCCCCCTGCATTTCACATTGTTTTGCATATAAAATGATCACCTCCATTGACCAGCCACCTCCGACCGGGGATTATTGAGGCCAGGACAGGGAGTTCAGAATTTGCAAAACACAGATCGCCAACCGATGGGTTTCGCACTGGCAGCGTACGCTTGCCTGCTTGCTATCACCCTCATTACTGCCGGATGCTCCAGGCCGAGCACCCTTCAGGAGATTCGCTCTGAGGGTGTACTGCATGTTATCACCCGCAATGCCCCTTCCGTTTACTACGAAGGCCGCGATGGCCCTACTGGCTATGACTACGAGCTGGCCCGGCTGTTTGCCAACGATCTTGGCGTGGAACTCAAGGTGCGGGTGGCAGATGACAACACCGGCGTGCTCTCGGTGATCGATCAGGACTATGCCCACATCGGGCTGGCCGGGCTTTCTGCACGCCCGGATTTCCCGGGCCGGTATCACACGGTATCCAATGGTGTGGAGGCAGAGTCCGTGGTGGTATACAACCGCGACACAGACCGCCCCGAATCCGTTGAAGACCTGGAAGGACAGACCCTGCACCTTGTTGCAGACAGCAACCACGAGCACCTGCTGGCGCAACTGCAGGCGGAAAACCCGGGCCTGCAGTGGAAAGTTCATTCGGGGCTGGATGCCGCCGGCATACTGGCGCGTGTAGAGTCGGGGGAATATCCGCTGGCCATCGTCTCTTCCAATGAACTTGACCTCAACCATGTCTTCTTCCCGATGGTCAAGAGCGCGTTCAGCCTGGGCGAGCCGCAAGACCTTTTATGGCTGTTCCCCGGAGAGCAGGACAAGAGCCTGGCCGTGGCTGCCAGGGATTTCATCAGTGAGCTGAGGGAAAGCGGCGCCCTGGCCCAGATTTCAGAGCGATTTTACGGCCACCTGGACCGCCTCAACTATGTGGGTGCACGGACGTTTGTACACCACGTGGAAAACCGCCTGCCGAAGTATGAAAGCCTGTTCCGGGACTATGCCTCCACCTACGAGCTGGACTGGCGCTTGCTGGCAGCTATCGGGTACCAGGAATCCCACTGGCGCCCCAACGCCGTGTCGCCCACCGGCGTGCGCGGCCTGATGATGTTGACCCGCACAACCGCCAAGCATATCGGCATAAAGAACCGGCTCGATGTGGAGCAAAGCATCCAGGGCGGGGCCAAATATTTCACCATGGTTCACCGTAAGGTCCCCGAGCGTATCCAGGAACCGGACCGCACCTGGTTTGCGCTGGCATCCTACAATGTTGGCTGGGGCCATGTGGAAGACGCCCGCCGGCTGACAGAGGGCGCCGGAAAGGATCCTGACCGCTGGATGGATGTAAAGGAGTTTCTACCGCTACTGACCCAGAAGGAATGGTACTCCAAAACCCGTTTTGGCTACGCCCGTGGCCACGAACCGGTTATCTACGTGCAGAATATCCGGCGCTACTACGACGTTCTGGCCTGGATGACAGAGGCAACAAAAATCGCTAAAACCCCGGAAAAGCCCTGGTTCAAAGACCTTGAAGGCATGGAAAAGATTATCCGGCCCGGCGACACGGCGCGAGAACAACAAACCCGGGCAAGCCTGCCAAGTGAACTGGGCTTCGTTCCCCCTACCCTATAAACGCCGCTCCAGCGCCGACTCGACCTGATCGGAAGCAAATCCTCTTCTTGCCAGAAACCGTGCCTGGCGTACCTTTTCATCCCAGTCTTCACTGATATCACTCAGACCGAACCGCTTCTCCCGCAGCAGCGTGGCCCGTTCGACCCAGTCGGCATCGGTCAACTCACGGAGACAATCCGGTGTTGTGTGTATGCCCCGTTGCTGGAGCTCCGCCAGAATCCTGAGCGGCCCGTACCCCAGGTCCATTCGCTGACGCGCATAGACATCAGCAAATCGCTCATCGCTCAACCAGCCTTCCGCCTCATAGTCATCCAGAACCCGCTCTATTACGTCGGATTCGATCTTCCTCTGCCTGAGCTTCAGCGACAATTCGAGCCGGCTGTGTTCCCTGCGGGCCAACAGCCGCAACGCAGCAGAGCGAGCCTTGTAATCCTGATCATCCTGATTTGATGCTTTTCCCATTCTGACTCTTCCCGCAGTTGCCGACAAAACGCTAGACTAGCCCCCACTCGATAATCGTACCCGGCATCCGGAACACCGGATAAGGCCGATGGTCGGTGCAAGCTTACTTTGCCGGCACCGGGAACTGGTTTCAATATCAAAGGGTAACCCCATGGCTGCATTCATCCAGAAACTGTTCAGAACCCGCAAGGCCAACACAACGCCGCCTCCTGCTGCTGCAGTTCGACGGGAACCAACGCCTGAAGACCTGGAGAAGGTGAGCAGACAGGACGACAAACGTGAGCAGCAGGCAAAGATGCTCAAGTCCGCACCTTCCGAAGCTCAGCTTGAAGAGCTGGCAACCGTCGGCATGACGGCCGGCATCCGTGTGGAAGCTGCCGAAGCGTTGGCCGACAAAGCCGCGCTGCAACGTGTCCAGAAGCTTGCCAAGGGAAAGGACAAAGGGGTCTACCAGGCGGTACGCCAGAAGCTCCAGCACATTCGTAATGAAGAGGAGCAGCAACAGAAACTGGCCGAAACCATACAGACACTGGTGCGCAATGCCACCGAACAGGCACGCAGTGACGACACGAAACTGTATGAAGCCCGCCTGGAAGCTCTGCTGCAGAAATGGGCCGACGTTGAGTCCCGGGCCTCCCGGGAGCAGACCACCGATTTCTTGCAGGCAGTGCACCAGTGCCGTGAACGCCTCCATGAAATGCACGCTGAAAAAGAACTGCTCAAGCAACAGCAGGAACAGCGGAGCCAGCGGGCAGAAACCCTGTCCCTGCTGGAGAGCACCCTTGATGAACTGAAACAGCAGGATCCGGACCTGGAGCCTTCTCTGGCCTCCCTCGACGCCCTGCAGAAAACCCAGGAAAACCGCTGGCTGGAAGCAACCCGGGACACCCAGGTCGACAAGCAGGAACAGAAATCCTACGAGAACCTGATGCAGTCACTGCGAGCCTATATTTCCGCCGTCAAACGCCTGGGCCAGCATCGGGAAGAGATCATCGCACTGCAGACCCCTGCCGAAGGTGAACCCGAGGATGAGACTGCCGCCAGCAAGGCCAAGGAGATCCTGGAAGCTGTAGAGTGGCCAAAGGACTTCCGTCGCCCCTCCCTGCTGGACGCCCTTTACCGTATCGCCGGCAAGCCCCGCCCGGCAAAAACCGAAAAGCCGGACACCGAAGAGCAGAAACACCTGGCCGATTCGTTGCGACAGACACTGGACAAGCTGGACGCTGCCCTGGAAGCCAAACAGCTGAAGGAATCCCGCCAGCTTTTCAAAGCCGCGCAACAGGCGCTCAAACGTCTGGACCACCGCCACAGCAAACCCTTGCAACCGAGAATTCACCTTCTGGGCGGGCAGCTCCGGGAATTGACCGACTGGCAGGGCTTTGCAACCCGCCCCAAACAGATTTCCCTGTGCGAGCAAATGGAATATCTGGCAGAGCAACCGATAGAACCGGAAGCCAAAGCCGAACGAATCAAGGAACTGCAGAACGAATGGCGCGACCTTGGCGGCTCATCGGACCGCGACTTGTGGTCACGCTTCAAGCAGGCTTCGGATCTGGCCTATGAGCCCTGCAAGGCCTATTTCTCTGCAAAATCCGGCCTGAAAAAAGCAAACCTTGAGACCCGTAAAACAATTTGCGAGCAACTCCGCACCTTCCTCGACAATGCGGACTGGCACGCCATCGACTGGAAAGCCGCCGAACGCATCCATCAGACCGCCCGGGAAGAGTGGAAAGCGGCCTGGCCGGTAGAATTCCGTGACAATCGCCCGGTACAGAAACAGTTCGATGATCTGCTCAAGCAACTGGAACAGCCCCTGGACGAAGAGCGCAAGAAAAACGAAGCGCTCAAACAGGGAATCGTGGAACGTGCTGAGGCCCTGATTGATCACGAGCCCCTTGGTGAGGCCATGAACCAGGCCAAATCCCTGCAAAGCGAGTGGACCGGCATCGGCATCACCCGTCATCGTGAAGACCGGAAGCTGTGGCAGGCGTTTCGCAAGGCCTGCGACCAGATTTTTGCGCGCCGCGATGCCCATAAGAATGAGCAGGAACAACTTGCCCGGGAGGCGGATGAAAAAGCGGAACCGGTGCTTGCCACCAGCAGTTCGCTTGGCGCCGATGCCGGCATCGATACCTTGCAGGCTACCCTGACCGAGCTGAATACTCTCAAGAGCGAGCCTCTGTCAGCGGGGACCAGGGAACAGGTCAGCAACGAACGCAGCCGACTTTCCGCGCTTGCCTCCAACCGCCAATTGCAGGAGCAGATTGAAACCTGGAAGCATTGGATAACGGCCAGAAGCACCAGCACCCTGGACAGCAATGCATTGCCTGACCACTGGGCCGGGCTCGCCGCGAATGTGGGGCAACCGGACCCGGTAGAACTGGTTATCCGCGCCGAAATACTGGCGGAGGTTCCCTCCCCGGACGAAGACCAGGGCCGCCGTATGGAGATCCAGGTTCAGCGACTTGCCGAAGGGATGGGTAACTCGGCGTCCGACAACGACAAGTCACAACAACTGGAAATGCTGGTTGCAAACTGGTGCGTTGTGCAACCAGTGGATGTGGTAAGCGAGCCCCTGGCCCTGCGCCTTGGGCGAGCACTGGAGGCTGTGCTGGGGCGTAAGGGTTAGTCGTCCCGTTTATGGCTCTTAACAAACGCCCTGGCCTCCTGCACGACGGCCAGGGCGTTTTTGTTCATGCCTTCGAGTTCCCCGCCGGCAAGATAGAACATTTAGATACACCAGCACCAAATGTCATGACCGGCGTGAGCACTTTCGCCAATGGGATTGGCAGCGCACGTCATTACGCTTCGGGGCCGCGAACCGCTATGGTTAGGCTTTGAAATGCTCTTCCCGAGTCAAAGACCAACAGAGGACAGGAAATGACCACCGAAGCCTATATCTTCGATGCCGTTCGCACGCCACGTGGACGCGGCAAGAAAGACGGTTCCCTGCACAGCGTCAAACCCATCTCGCTGCTGACCACCGTGCTCAAGGCACTGCAGGAAAGAAACAGCCTGGACACCGCCCAGGTTGACGATATCGTCATGGGCTGTGTCACCGCGGTTGGCGACCAGGGCGCGGATATTGCCAAAACTGCCGCCCTGGCAGCGGACTGGGACGAAGTGGTGGCAGGCGTCACGCTCAACCGCTTTTGCGCTTCCGGTCTTGAGGCCGTCAACCTGGCCGCCATGAAGGTGCGTTCCGGCTGGGAAGACCTGGTGGTTGCCGGTGGTGTCGAGGCCATGTCCCGGGTACCCATGGGGTCCGATGGCGGCGCCTGGGCAACCGACCCGGCCACCAACCTGCACACCGGCTTCATGCCCCAGGGCATCGGCGCGGACCTGATCGCCACCCTGGAGGGGTTCACCCGCGAAGACGTGGACGGATTTGCCGTCAGATCTCAGCAGAAGGCAGCCAACGCCTGGGAAAAGGGCTATTTTGCCAAATCCATCGTTCCCATCACCGACCAGAATGGCGTGATGATCCTGGACCGCGACGAACATGTTCGCGGCAACACCACCGTGGAATCCCTCTCCGGCCTCAAGCCCTCCTTCCAGATGATGGGCGAAATGGGTTTTGACGGTGTCGCCCGGGAAAAATACCACTACGTGGAGAAGATCAACCACGTCCACCACGCCGGCAACTCCTCTGGCATCGTGGATGGTGCGACCGCCATGCTGATCGGCAGCGAAGCCAAGGGCAAGGCCATGGGTCTCAAACCACGCGCCCGCATCCTGGCAACTGCGGTCACCAGTACCGACCCCACCATCATGCTGACTGGACCTGCGCCGGCGGCCCGCAAGGCACTGGAAAAAGCCGGCATGACGGCGGACCAGATTGACCTGTTTGAAGTGAACGAAGCCTTTGCCTCAGTGGTCATGCGCTTCCAGAAGGAACTGTCGGTTCCCGACGAGAAAGTGAACGTTAACGGCGGCGCCATCGCCATGGGCCACCCCCTGGGCGCCACCGGTGCCATGATTCTGGGCACCCTGCTCGACGAACTGGAGCGGAGAGAACTGCGCTACGGCCTGGCCACCCTGTGTGTGGGTGGCGGAATGGGTATTGCCACCATCATTGAGCGCGTCTGAGCCGACCACTGATTCTGAGAGGAGAACCGAATATGAGCGCCATTCACTACGACCTGGGTTCAGACCAGATCCTGACCCTGACCATCGACATGCCCGGCCAGTCCGCCAACACCATGAACGCCGACTTCCGCACGGGGCTGACGGAGACCGTTGGCAAGGTTAAAAATGATCTCGACAACATTCGCGGCATTATTATTACATCCGCCAAGAAAACCTTCTTTGCCGGCGGCGACCTGAAAGAACTTCACAAGGTCACGCGGGAAGACGCAGCAGCCTTTGAAGACATGGTTAACGGCCTCAAAGCTGAAATGCGCGCACTGGAAACCAGCGGCAAGCCCATTGTCGCGGCCATCAATGGCTCCGCCCTGGGCGGCGGTCTGGAAATCTGCCTGGCCTGCCACCACCGCGTGGTGATGGATGACGACAAGATCCAGCTGGGCCTGCCTGAAGTCACCCTGGGCCTGCTTCCTGGCGGTGGCGGCACCCAGCGGCTGCCCCGGATGATCGGCCTCGAGGCTGCCTTCCCTTTCCTGATGGAAGGCAAAAAGGTGAATCCGAAAGCCGCGCTCAAGGCCGGTATTGTCGATGAACTGGCCTCATCCGCCGATGACATGATGGCGAAAGCCCGGACCTTTATCGAAGCCAACCCGAAATGCCAGCAGCCCTGGGACCAGAAAGGCTTCAAATTCCCCGGCGGCGCCCCCCATCACCCGGCCATGGCAGAGAAACTGGCCATTGCTCCGGCAATGCTGAAACAGAAGACCAAAGGCTGCTACCCCGCACCTGAACGTATACTGTCCGCGGCCGTGGAAGGTGCGCAGGTGGATTTCGATAACGCCAGTCTGATCGAAACCCGTTATTTTGCAGAGCTTGTTACCGGCCAGGTCGCCAAGAACATGACCGGCACCTTCTGGTTCCAGCTCAATGCGGTGAATGCCGGTGAAAGCCGGCCCGCAGGCGTGGAAAAGGAAACCTTCCGCAAGGTGGGCGTTCTCGGTGCCGGCATGATGGGCGCCGGCATTGCCTACTCTACCGCCACCCGCGGTATTGACGTGGTGCTCAAGGACGTTTCCACGGAAAACGCCGACAAGGGCAAAGCCTATTCCGAGAAACTGCTGGCCAAGAAAGTCAGCCGCGGGCGTATGACCGAAGAGCAGAAAGCCGAGGTGCTGAACCGCATCAAGGCCACCGGCTCCGCCGACGATCTTGAAGATTGCGATCTCGTCATCGAAGCCGTGTTCGAAGACAGCGAACTGAAAGCAAAGGTGACTCAGGAAGCGGAAGCGAAGCTTGTTAACAACGGCATCTTTGCGTCCAACACCTCCACCATTCCCATTACACAGCTTGCGGAAGCGTCAGCCAAACCGGCCAATTTCATTGGCCTGCACTTCTTCTCCCCGGTGGACAAGATGCAGCTGGTGGAAATCATCGTGGGCGCCAAAACCTCCGATGACACCCTGGCCCGCGCCTTTGATTACGTCCAGCAGATCGGCAAGATTCCCATTGTCGTGAACGACAGCCGTGGTTTCTTCACCTCCCGGGTCTTCGGCACCTTCGTGAACGAAGGCATCGCCATGCTGGGCGAAGGCATTCACCCTTCCAGCATCGAGAACGCAGGTGTTCTGGCCGGCATGCCTGTGGGGCCACTGGCGATCTCGGATGAAGTCAGCATGACCCTGATGCAGCACATCCGTGACCAGAGCAGGAAAGACACCGAGGCAGCCGGTAATACCTGGAAGGCGCACCCGGCGGAGGCAGTGATTGACCAGATGGTCGGAAGCCACAACCGCAAGGGCAAGGCTGCCGGTGCCGGGTTCTATGACTATCCCGACTCCGGCAAGAAACACCTGTGGCCGGAACTGGAAAACCTGTTTGTGGATCTGGAAAAGGCCCGAAATACGGATCTGCAAGACCTGAAAGACCGCATTCTGTTCATTCAGGCAATTGAAACCGTTCGCTGCCTTGAGGAAGGCGTGCTCCGCACCGTAGAAGATGCCAACATCGGCAGCATTTTCGGTATCGGCTTTGCGCCCTGGACCGGCGGCGCCATCCAGTTTATCAACCAGTATGGTGTGAGAGCCTTCGCAGAACGGGCAAAAAATCTCGCGGAGCGATTTGGTGAGCGTTTCACGCCACCGGCCCTGTTGCTGGAAAATGCAGAAACCAACAAAAACTTCATCTGACCCCCGCCTTCCCTTGCCGGAGACCTTTCCGCTCCGGCAAGGGCTCCTGCACTGTCTGAGAGCTTTTCTGTTTACGAACCTGACTACTCCATGGACAGATTGTCACGAACCGATACTTCAACACTATGGCAACCGCACCTGCGCTTGCCTACAATAAAACTATGAGTCAATCGGGCGATATCCGCTGACCTCTTTATCTTATCGTCACCCGTATCGCCACCCACCGTCAGGTACACAAGCTTATGAGCATCGCGGAACGATTTATCAGCCGTTGCAGCAACTCCGGCAAGGGCGGCAGAGCCGGCAAACAGGCAGCCGTCCTGACCCTGATGCTGGCGCTCGCCCTGCCAGTGTCAGCCAAGGTGGATACCGACAAAGTCTACGAGCCTGTGTCCCCGACCGTGGAACAAGCCAGGGCGAACATCCTGATCGCGCGGCAATTACAATTTACCCACTTCCGCGACATGAGCATCAACGACTCTCTGTCCGGAGACGTGTTTGATGCCTACCTGGAATACCTCGACGGTCAGCGCATCTACCTGACGCAAAAAGACATCGAGAACTTCAACGCCGTACGGCTGGGGCTTGGCTCGGCCCTCAAAACGGGCCAGCTACAGCCCGGCTTCGATATTTACAACCTGGTGCAGCAACGGATTATCCAACGCCTTGAGTTCGCCCTGGGAATTGTCGATGAAGGTATCGACAAGCTCGACTTCGAAGCCGCTGAAAGCATCCTGCTGGACCGGTCCGAGGCGAATTGGGAAGCCGACAAGGAAGCGCTGGATGCCTTGTGGGTGAAGAGAATCAAGAACGCGGTGCTCGCCCAGCGCCTCAACGGCACTGACGATGAAGGCATTGAAGATGCCTTGCGCCGCCGCTACGAAGGCCAACTGAAGCGTGCCTACCAGGCCCGCAGTGAGGATGCCTTCCAGGCCTATATGAATGCCTTTGCCGGCATGTGGGACCCGCACACGTCGTACTTCTCACCGCGCACCTCCGAGAACTTCAACATCAACATGAGCCTTTCACTGGAAGGCATTGGCGCCGTGCTGCAGTCAGACAACGAGTACACCAAAGTGGTGCGCCTGGTGCCCGGCGGGCCAGCATCCAAGCAGGGCCAGCTTGAGCCCGCAGACCGCATTGTGTCGGTCAAACAGGAAGATGAGAGCAAGGCCGTAAACGTTATCGGCTGGCGCCTTGATGAAGTGGTGGACCTGATTCGTGGTCCCCGTGAGTCGACCGTTACCCTCGAAGTTATTCCCGCTGACGCCCCGGATGAAACCGTCACCGAGACCATCGCCATCAAGCGCGACAAGGTGAAGCTGGAAGAGCAAAGCGCCAGCAGCGAAGTGATTGAGTTCGATCGTGGCAGTGACACTTTCCGCATCGGCGTGATCCACATTCCCACCTTCTATGCCGATTTCAAGGCGATGCAGAACGGTGACCCGAACTACAAGAGCACCACCCGCGATGTCCGCAAACTGATCGATGAGCTCAAGGCTGAAGGTATTGACGGTGTAGTGATGGACCTCCGCAACAATGGCGGCGGCGCTCTTCACGAAGCCAACGACCTGGTCGGCCTGTTTATCGAGAAGGGCCCCACCGTTCAGATCCGCAACTCCAATAACGACGTGCAGGTACTGAACGACGAAGATCCCTCGGTTTCCTACGACGGCCCGCTGGTGGTTCTGGTCAATCGCATGAGTGCATCGGCATCAGAGATCTTTGCCGGCGCCATTCAGGACTATGGCCGGGGCCTGGTAGTAGGCTCCCAAACCTTCGGCAAGGGCACCGTTCAGGCAGTACGCCCGCTGAACCATGGCCAGTTGAAGATCACCCAGAGCAAGTTCTACCGGGTTTCCGGCGGCTCCACGCAACACAAAGGCGTGATTCCCGATATCGAGATCCCGTCAAGAGTGGACAAGACCCGCATCGGTGAAGATGCCCTGGATCATGCCCTGCCCTGGGACCAGATCGAAGCCGTACCCCACACCCGCTATTTTGACTTCAGCAGTGTGATTGACGAATTGCGCACACGCCACGACAACCGGTTTGAAGACGATCCGGAATTCCAGTTGCTGCAGAAAGAAATCGAATTTCTCAAGCAACAGCGGGAGCAGACGTCCGTCAGCCTCAACATCGACGACCGCAAGGAATATCAGTCACAGATTGAACGTACGCGCCTCAGCATTGCCAATGCCCGCCGCGAGATTCATGGTGGCGACCCGTTCGACAGCCTGGAAGAGCTGGACGAATGGCAGGACCAACAGGCAGCAGATCTGGACAGCACCGATGAGGAGATGGACTTCATTGTTCATGAAGGCGGCAAAATCATGGCCGACATGCTGGAACTGGATCAACGCATGGCCTCCATCCTGGACATCAAACAGATAACCGCTCAGGCCCAGGCGCGCTGAGCGGCCCAAACTCCTCCGTGAACGGGCGTTAGCCATGGCTGACAAGGAAGAAGACCGGAACAGGGCACGCCAGCTGGAAGGTATGCTGATGGACGCCATGCATGCCATGAGGTCCATGGAAGAGGTAGGACATGTTCAGGGTGCCGAAGGTCAGGAGGAAAACAAGGGGTCCGAGTCACTCATTGACCGCATTGCCGGCCTCACAGGATCAGCACTACGCTTCGCCGCCAAATCCACGGATACCTCTCTGAAAGTCGGCCGCGCACTGATGAACTCCCAGGATCAGCTTCGCATGATGCTGGCAGCAGGCAACTCCCTGAAAGACATCCGCGAAGTGGCCGGGCTGACCCGGTCGGAAATGAGCGAAGCCCTGAATCTGAAAGACAAATCGGTTCTCGAGGCCATTGAAAACGGCACTACCACACTGTCATTTGAGCTGATACTGCGCCTGGCAGCGCTGATAGCACGTAACGACCCGATTCCGTTTATTCTTCGCACCACCCGCAATTACAACCCCGAGGTCTGGCGAATACTCAACGACTGGGGCATTGGCCGACTACCGCTGCAATTCGAGCGGGAGCGCCAGTTCATCAATATCTTCCGCAGCCATGACGACGCCCGCACCCTCTCTGACGAGGGTTTCCGGAAGGTTCTGGATTTCACCCGTCAGAGTTTCGAAATGTCGCTGCACTTTATCGAAGAGCAGGAAAAGGAAATGGCGGAGCTGCGGGCGCAAAAGGACGACTCAGTCGAATAGCGACCACATTCCGGTCACATTGGGCGTGCTGACAACCCCCTTCTCGGTCACGATTACGTCAATCAGACTTGCCGGCGTCACATCGAATACCGGGTTGAATACTTTGACCCCGGCCGGCGCAATGGCCACTCCCCTGATCTGCCTGAGCTCTGAGCCTTCGCGTTCTTCAATGGGGATATCCTTGCCGGACTCCAGCGACATGTCGACGGTACTGGACGGTGCCACCACCATAAACCCCACTTTGTGGTGGCGAGCCAGCACCGCGAGGCTGTAGGTGCCAATTTTATTGGCAACGTCACCATTGGCGGTAATCCGGTCGGCACCGACGATCACCCAGCGCACTTTACCCGCAGCCATAATTGCAGCCGCCGCACCGTCTGCGTTCAGAGTGACAGGAATACCATCCCGTGACAGTTCCCAGGCGGTCAGTCTGCTGCCCTGCAGCCAGGGGCGGGTCTCATCCGCAAACACGTCCTTGAGCAGTTTCGCCTCATGGAGCCGACGGATTACGCCCAGCGCGGTACCATAACCGCCGGTGGCCAGGGCGCCGGTATTGCAGTGGGTGAGTACAGAAAACGGCTTGTCGGCAGCCATGTGTTCCAGGGCATTATCGGCCATGGCCAGGTTGGCGGCCAGATCGTCCTCATGAATGCGTTCAGCGGTTTTGGCAAGCCGTTTCACAGCTTCATCCAGGGAGTGACAACCGGCGAATTCACGTTCCATTTCCTGCAGCGCCCAGAACAGGTTGACCGCTGTCGGCCGCGATGCGGCCAATTCGCGTATGGCTTGCTTGATCTCGGCTTTCCAGTCACCACCGCCGGCATGGCGGGCGGCCAGGGCCACTCCATAGGCGGCGCTTATGCCAATGGCCGGGGCACCTCTCACCACCATGTCCCGAATACACTGGGCAACACCGGAGGCGCCCTCCAGCGTAATCCAGTGCTCCTCGTCGGGCAGCAGCCGCTGATCCAGCAGTTCTAGACTGCCGCCATGCCAGCGTATGGCCACGGTTCCAATGGAACGTTTACCGGATGAACCAGTGGTTTTGCTCATTCAGTCACTCCAGACAGGTTACAAAAAGGCAGTATACCTGTGATAACACTCCAAACTCAGCCCCCAGGGTAGTTCTTGGTCCGGGTGGTCGCTATACTTTCGGGCTACATTCTTCGGCTGCACGGACGTTTTCCGGGCGGCCCGGCCAAGGCAGGGTAAATGACGGCAGACACCATTACCGCAGCAGATATTCGCATCAACGCACGCTGGGTTATCCCCATAGAGCCCGCGAACGCGGTACTGGAACACCAGGCGGTGCTTGTCCAGGGTGAACGGATTGCCGCAGTGGTCTCCCGGGATGAAGCCGATGCCCGTTACCGTGCCAAGGAAACCATCGACCTGCCCAACCATGTGGTGCTTCCCGGCCTGATCAATATGCATGGCCATGCCGCCATGTCGCTGTTCCGCGGATTGGCAGACGACCTGCCGCTGATGACCTGGCTGAAGGACCATATCTGGCCCGCCGAAGGCGCGTTTGTCAGCGAGCCGTTCATTGCCGATGGTACGCAGCTGGCCATGGCAGAAATGCTTCGCACCGGCACCACCACCTTTGCGGACATGTACTTTTTCCCCGAAATCGTTGCCCAGCTTGCCAAAGACGCCGGCATGCGCGCCCAGGTTTGTTTTCCCCTGCTGGATTTCCCGACACCCTGGGGAGCCGGGCCAGATGAATACCTGGCCAAGGGCGAGGACTTCATCCGCCAGTGGCAGGACGACCCGTTCATTATGCCGGCCATCGGCCCCCATGCGCCTTATACGGTGTCTGACGAGCCACTGACAAAAGCCGTGGCGCTGTCACGGAGCACCGGCACGCCTATCCAGATCCACCTTCATGAAACCGCCTCCGAGGTGGCCGATGCCCTGGAGAAAACCGGCAAGCGACCCACAGCACGAATGGCAGAGCTGGGCGTACTGGGGCCCACAACCCAGTGTGTCCACATGACCCAGATTGATGATTCGGACATACAATTGCTGAAAGACACCGGCGCCCAGGTGATTCATTGCCCGGAATCCAATCTCAAGCTGGCCAGCGGCCTCAGCCCGGTAAAGAAATTCCGCGAGGCGGGCATCAATGTCGCCATTGGCACCGACGGTGCTGCCAGCAATAATGACCTGGATCTGTTTGGCGAACTCAACACCGCGTCCATGCTGGCCAAGGTGGTGGCTGATGATGCCACCGCGTTGTCTGCCCATGAGGCGCTGGCCATGGCCACGATCGACGGTGCAAAGGCACTGGGGCGCGCCCATGAACTCGGATCACTGCAAGCCGGTAAGCTGGCGGATATCATTGCCGTGGACCTGGGCGACCCATTCCTGCAACCGGTGTACGATCCGGCCTCTCACCTTGTTTACAGCAACCATGGCCGCCAGGTAAGCCATAGCTGGATCAACGGCGTACCTCAGGTACAGGAAGGCAGGCTGACCCGTATTGACGTACCAGACCTGATGCTCCGCGTCCGGGGCTGGGCAGACCGTATCCGCGAGCAGCAAACCAGCTGACGCCCGACATATCCGTTATCAGGCAGAACCAACTATGAGCACTCAGAACGTAGACCACAACGAAATCGCCAAATTCGAGGCACTGGCCAGCCGCTGGTGGGACCCCACCAGCGAGTTCCGCCCTCTGCACGACATCAATCCCCTGCGCCTCAACTACATTGACGAGCGCGTGCCCCTGGCGGGAAAGCGGGCCCTGGATGTCGGCTGCGGCGGCGGCCTGTTGTCCGAGGGCATGGCACAGCGGGGCGCGCACGTGACGGGCATAGACATGGGCGAAGCACCGCTGGCAGTGGCCAGGCTCCATGGCATGGAAAGCGGCATCAAGGTGGACTATCGCCAGATCACCGTTGAAGAGCTGGCAATCGACCCGGAACACACCGGCCAGTACGATGTGGTCACCTGCCTGGAAATGCTGGAGCATGTGCCGGACCCGGCCTCCGTCATCAAGGCCTGCGCTGCGCTGCTGAAGCCCGGCGGACATCTGTTCGTGTCCACCATCAACCGTAACCCCAAGTCGTTCCTGTTCGCGATTGTGGGCGCTGAGTATGTGCTCAGGCTGCTGCCGAAGGGCACGCACGAATGGCGCAAGTTCATCCGCCCCTCGGAAATGTCGGATCACCTGCGCCACGCCGGGCTGGACATCTGCGAACTGACGGGCATGACCTACAACCCGATCACCAAAGTGTATCGCCTGGGGCGGGATGTGGACGTCAACTATATGATGCATGCCATGGATACACGCGAGGAAACGGATCCGTCGTGACATCATCACCCTCCTCGCCCTCAACCGTCCTGTTCGACCTGGACGGCACACTGATTGATACCGCACCGGATTTTATCCGTTGCCTGAATGAACTGCGCCGAGCCCATGGGCTGCAGGCACTGCCTGCGCCCCACATCCGCCGTTCGGTTTCCAACGGCGCCAGGGCAATGATCCTCGTGGGCTTTGGCCTTGAGCCGGATCACCCGGACTACCTGGAGAAACACACGGCGTTTCTCGACCTGTATGAAGCCGGCGTGGCTGTGGAAACCACCCTGTTCGAAGGCGTGGACGCTATCCTGAAGGATCTGGAAGCCCGGAATATTCCCTGGGGCATCGTCACCAACAAACCGGTGCGATTTGCGGCGCCATTGATAGAGGCCCTGGGCTTGGCGGAGCGCTGCTCTACCCTGATCTGCCCGGACCATGTCACTAACCGGAAACCGCACCCGGAGGCGTTATTCCTGGCCTGCCGGGAGGTGGGCGCCGACCCCGCCACCGGCGTGTACGTCGGTGACCATGAACGGGACATCGAGGCCGGGCGCAACGCGGGCATGAAAACCATCGCGGTACGTTACGGTTATATCGAACAGCCAGAGGCGGTTGACCTGTGGCAAGCTGACATTGTGGCTGACACCGTCAGCGACTTGGCAAAACTGTTACAATAGAGTTCCAAACGGAGACACAGAATGCAGGACTATCAAGCACCGGCTGACTTGCTGAAAGATCGCATCATTATGGTAACCGGTGCCGGCAGCGGCATCGGACGGGCTGCGGCAAAAGCCTATGCGGCCCATGGTGCCACTGTGATCCTTGTAGGCCGCACCGTTTCCAAGCTGGAATCCGTGTATGACGAAATCGAAGCCGCCGGCCACCCGAAGCCGGCCATCGTGCCGCTGAATTTCGAAGGCGCGGCCGTCAAGGACTACGAAGAGCTGGCGATGACGATCGAAGACAATTTCGATCAACTCGACGGCCTGCTTCACAACGCTGCCATCCTCGGCACACGCAGCCCCATTGAGCTATACGACCCGGAAATCTGGAACAAGGTGATGCACGTGAATGCCACCGCTCCGTTCCTGCTGAGCCGGGCCATGATTCCGCTGCTGCGCAAGTCCGATGACGCCTCGGTGATTTTCACATCCTCCGGTGTTGGTCGCCGCGCCAAGCCTTACTGGGGGGCCTACGCGGTGTCCAAGTTTGCCATTGAGGGGCTGAGCCAGATGCTGGCCGAAGAGCTGGACGATGACCGCCACAATGTGCGGGTGAACAGCCTCAACCCGGGGGCAACCCGTACCAATATGAGAGCCACGGCGTATCCCGCCGAGAACCCGCAGCAGAATCCCGCACCGGAAGACCTGATGCCGGTTTACCTGTACCTGATGGGGCGGGACAGCGCAGGCGTCAATGGCCAGCAGATAGACGCACAGCCCAAGTAAATGGAACTGACTTTTTACACCACGTCCCAGTGCCACCTGTGCGAACTGGCGGAAGCGCTGCTGGTAAATACGCCCATGCCTGCGCCCATTCCCGTCGACGCGGTGGACATTGCCCAGTCCAGGCAGCTGGTGGAACGCTACGGCACGCGCATTCCGGTGCTGCGCCGTAACGACACCGGCGAGGAACTGGACTGGCCTTTTACCAGTGACCAGTTACTGAATTTTCTCCGATGAGGATTGCCCGACATGTTGATGGTTATTTCTCCTGCAAAAACACTGGACTACGACAGCCCACTGGCCACGACCAAGGCCACCCAGCCGGCTTTCCTGGACGACGCCTGCGAGCTGGTTGACCAGCTCAAGGAGCTGGAACCCCACGACATCAGCAACCTGATGGGTGTCAGCGACAAGCTCGGCCAGCTCAATGCCGAGCGCTTTCGCTCCTGGCACACACCCTTCACACCGGAGAATGCACGGCAGGCGGTGCTGGCATTCAAAGGCGACGTCTATACCGGGCTGGATGCAGAAAGCTTCAGCGACAAAGAATTCGAGATTGCCCAGAAGCGCCTGCGTATACTCTCCGGCCTCTACGGCGTGCTCAAACCCCTGGACCTGATGCAGCCCTACCGCCTGGAAATGGGTACAAAGTTCGGGAATCATCGCGGTAAAGACCTGTACGCCTTCTGGGGCAGCAAGATTACCGACGAACTCAACCGCCTGCTGAAGGCGGATGACGGCGTACTGGTGAACCTGGCCTCCAACGAATACTTCAAGAGCGTGCGCAAGAAAGAGCTGGATGCCCGCCTGATTACCCCCCAGTTCAAGGACTGGAAAAACGGCCAGTACAAGATGATCAGCTTCTACGCCAAGAAGGCCCGGGGACTGATGTGCCGCTACGCCATCCAGAATAACATTACCCAGGCAGACGATCTCAAGGGCTTTGATCTTGAGGGTTACCGGTTCAGCGAGGAGCAGTCCAGCGCAGACAACTGGGTGTTCCTGCGGGACGGGCAGTAAGCCTTTTACAGAATCCGGAGTCATTAATGAACGAAGCAGTATTCGCAGAAGTTTCCATGCTGGTCTTGCTGACCGGCCTGATTGTCTGGATGGGCTTTATTGTCTGGGACCTCGCCAGGAAGTCCCAGGCGGGTCGGTTCGGCACCATTGCCCTGTTCACCATTCTGGGCGCCGGAGTGGTAGGATTTATTGTAAAGACCGTGCTGGTCGAAATCATGCAGATTTGAGGTATCATCCCTCCCCTTCCTGACTTTCAACATCACCCCATAACCAACAAGGACCCGGACCATGTGGTTTCGTAATGCCCGCGTATTCCGTTTTACCAAGCCATTTGAAATAACTGCCGAAGCCCTGGAAGAAAAGCTTCAGGCCGATGCCTTCAAGCCCTGTGGCCCACAGGAAACGTCACGCCAGGGCTGGGTGCCGCCCATGGGCAAACACAGCGACCTGCTGGTTCACAGCGCCGGTGGTTATCACCTGATCGCCCTGCGAAAAGAAGAGAAACTCTTGCCGGCCTCCGTTATCAAGGAACTGGTGGACGAGAAGGCGGAAATGATCGAGGCCGAGCAACATCGCAAGGTACGACGCAAGGAAAAGGACGAGCTCAAAGAAGAGGTGATGCTGGAAATGCTGCCCCGGGCCTTTTCCAAGAACCGCCGCTGCTACGCCTACCTGGCCCCCGCTGATGGTGTGCTGGTCGTGGATGCCGGCTCCGCCAAGCAGGCGGAAGACCTGGCCTCTACCCTGCGCAAGAGCGTGGGCTCACTGCCGGTTCGTCCACCTGCGGTGGAACAGGCGCCCGGGTTCACGTTCACCGGCTGGCTGAACGAGTCCATCGACCTGCCTGCCAGTATCGAGCTGGGCACTGAATGTGAACTGAAGGATACCTCGGAAGACGGCGGCGTGGTGCGCTGCAAGGGCCTGGACCTTCAGGGCGATGAAATTCGCAGCCACCTGGACGCAGGCATGCAGGTCACCAAGCTGTCCGTGACCTGGGATGACAATCTTTCCTTCGTACTGGATGAGGAACTGGGAATTCGTCGCCTGAAATTCGGCGACACCCTGCAGGAAAAGCTGGACGACGTGGACGCAGACGATGCCACTGCCCGCTTTGATGCGGCGTTTTCCCTGATGACACTGGAGCTGGCCAGGCTGATACCCGGCCTGCTGGAAGCCCTTGGCGGAGAGGACCGTTCCGCCATTGTCGAAGAAGGCTGATAACCGGTCGTCAGTGGGAGGTCTGCTCCAGGCGCTCCCGCTGCCAGTCTTTCTCCGGTTCGTTGAGCACCAGGGTCAGGTCCATGACTTCCTCTTCCGGGTTGTAACGGATCTCAAAGCCCAGGTGTTCTGCCAGTCGCAACATCGGGCGATTATCCGCCAGCACATTACCCACCATTTCCATCGTGCCCTTGGCGCGGCAGTAATCGATCATTTTCTGCATCAGGGCCACGCCCAGGCCTTCGCCCTTCATCTTGTCGTGCACCATCACCGCAAACTCGGCCCTCAGGTTGTCGGCGTCTGTCCAGGTACGCACGGTGCCCAGGGTTTCTTCGCCTTCCCCGTCTTCCTTTGGCGCATTGGCAATGAACACCATTTCCCGGTCATAGTCGATCTGGACCATCTGGGCCACGTCTTCCCGTGAGAAATGCTTGCGGTACTGGAAGAAGCGATAACGGATGGATTCAGGAGACTGCAGCTCATGGAAGGCCCGGTGGGCGGGCTCGTCTTCCGCCAGTACCGGGCGGATAATCACACGGCGACCGGACTTGGGCAGCAGTATCCATTCTTCCAGTTCCCTGGGATACGGCTGAATAATCGGGCGCCCCGGTTTGTCCGCCAGATCAATGGCCACGTTGACGGCGACAGCGCCCTGCTCATTGAACAGCAAGGGGGAAATTTCCAGCCCACGGATCTGCGGATTATCAATGACAATCTGGGACAGGGTCACCAGGGTTTCGGATACCGCGCGAATATCCTCTTCCGGTTTCAGGCTGTGCTCTTTCAACAGCTTGTACATGTAGGTTCGCCGCAACAGTTCGCGCGCCAGCACCATATTCAGTGGCGGCAGGGCGATCTGGCGATCCGTCATCACATTGATCTGGGCACCGGCAGCACCGCACACCACCAGCGGGCCGAACAATTTGTCCCGGGTGATGCCAACGCTGAATTCGATACCGCCAACGTGCTGGTAGGACCGCTGCACCGCAAACCCGAGGAAACCGCTGTCAGGGTAGTGCTTCTGGTATTCCTCCATCAGGAAGCGACAGGAGTCCATGATGGCACCCTCGCTGTTGAGCTTCTGGACGGTACCCTTATAACGGCGCTGGCCGGGGCTGAGTGCAATCAAAGGGTGACAGGACTGTTCATGAATCAGAGTGATATCCACCGGCCGACGCTCCACGGCAAAGGCTTCAAGCACCTCCTCCATATCGTCGCAGTAGATGGTTTCCACCGCGTTGATGCCATAGTCGTGAATCACATCCCGGGCTTCCTGGCTGGAAAGATGGCTACGCCCCGCGCGTATGGCGTTGACTACGACCCGACGGGTCTGCGTGTGGTCAGCAAGGTGGTCGGTAAAAGACTCCGGCGTTTCCGTCAGCAGCCGCTGCACCCGCTGGTGACGCACATGCTGCATGAACGCCACCACCGCCTTCTCCGGGTTGAAAAACGATGGTAGTCCGGCCCGGTAGAACTCGTCACGGGCGTCCAGCACCGTGCTCTGTCCCAGCCAGCAGGTGAACACATTTAACCGCGTACCCTTGGTCGCCTGCACCACCGCATCTGCAATCTGCAGGCTATCCTGGGTCAGGCTTGGTGCGTACATAATAAGAACGTTGGCCACTTCAGGGTCTTTGGCCAGGATCTTGACCGCCTGGGCATACAGCTCCGGCGACGCGTTATACCCAAGATCGATCGGGTTTTTGCGGGTCCAGTAAGGGGGCAGCAATTCCGCCAGAGAATCAATGGACTTGCCGGACAATTCCGCCAGTTCGCCACCCAGATAGGCCAGCCGGTCCACTGCCAGCACGCCGGGGCCGACACCGTTGGCCATGATCGCCAGGGTTTCACGCCGCAATGGACGCATTCGGGTGAGGGTTTCCAGGGCATCGAACATCTGCCCCAGGCCGTCCACCCGCAACACACCGGCACGCTGTAACATGGCATCATAGATGGGATCACTGCGGGTGATCCCGGCAGGTAATTCGTGGTGGAACCACTCCGATTCCGGCACCCGGCCGCTTTTCACCGCAATCACCGGCTTGGTGCGCGAAGCCACACGGACGGCGGACATGAAACGGCGCGGATTGGGAATATTCTCGATGTGCAGCAGTATGGCGCGGGTCTGGCTGTCCTGGGCCAGGTAGTCGATCAGGTCATCGTGGTCGATATCCATGCCATCGCCCAGGGTCAGGAAGTAGGAGAAGCCCACTCCCCGGGCAAAGGCCCAGTCAATCACCGAACTGGCTATGGTGCCCGACTGGCCCACGAACGCCACCTTGCCGGGTATCGCGCCCATGTGGGCATAGGTTGCGTTCAGGCTGCGAGCAGGCACCATCAGACCGATGGTATTCGGCCCGAGCACCCGGATGCCGGTTTCCCGGGCCGCATCGCGAACCGAATACATCAACGGCTGGCCGGTCTTGCTGTGGCTACGGGACATGCCACCGGTCATCACAATCGCGGTACGGACACCGGCCTCCCCCAGGCGCTTGATCACCTTTGGCACGGTGTCCGGGGGCGTACAGACAATGGCCAGGTCCGGGCTGAACTCCATACGGGCCACTTTCCGGACGCAGGGCACGCCGTGTACGTTGTCATAATCGTTCTGGTTGACCACCAGCAGCTGGCCGGGATAACCACCGCCCATGAGGTTCCGCAGCACCATACCACCCAGGTTATCTGCCCGCTCCGAGGCCCCGATAACCACTATGGAAGAGGGGTTGAAAAGGCTTTCCAGGTATCGGGTGCTCAAGCTTTACTCCTTGCTGCGGATCGACCGGGCGGATGTACACCCTATCTTAGGCGCTTGTCTGGTGATGTAAAATGTCTATCGACACCATAAGACCAAAGAAACACGGCAGGGCTACCGTATCCCTGATAATATTGAACAAAATACAAGCATAACCAGAGCGTTCGGGATCAGCATGACTACGGGATTTTTCTCTCACGACGATTGCATGAAACACACCATGGGGGCAGAGCATCCGGAGTCCCCGGAACGGCTTGCGGCCATTATCAGTTACCTGGCAGATACCGGCATGGAGCAGGAACTGGACTGGGTAAGGCCGGATGAAGCCACGCGGGACCAGTTGCTGACCGTTCATCCCGAGCGCTACCTGCATCAACTGGAGCTGATGCAGCCCACCAGGGGGCGGGTCTATACCGACCCCGACACCGCGATGATGCCGGATACCCTGCGGGCCGCCCGCCTGGCCGCCGGCGCCAGCATTGAAGCGGTCGACATGGTTCTCAGCAGTCAGCTCACCAATGCATTCGTGTGTGCCCGGCCACCGGGGCACCATGCCGAGCGCAGTAAATCCATGGGTTTCTGTTTCTACAACAACATTGCCCTGGCTGCGATGCGCGCCCTGAATTTCCACCACCTGGAACGGGTAGCCATCATTGATTTTGATGTCCACCAGGGCAACGGCACCGTCGATATCGTGGGCGGTGATGAGCGCATTCTGATGTGCTCCAGTTTTCAGCACCCGTTCTATCCCCACTCACATGTACACCGGCAGGCTGAGAACATTATTAACACCCCCATCCAGGCCGGGACCTCTGCCGACGAATATCGTAAAACGGTGGAAGCCGCCTGGGTGAAACGGCTACAGGATTTCCGCCCACAGCTGGTACTGATTTCCGCCGGTTTCGACGGCCACCGGCTGGACCCCATGGCGGAACTGAACCTGGAAGTGGAAGATTATCGCTGGCTGACAGAGATGATCACCAGCATAGCCGCTGACTCCGCCAATGACCGGATCATCTCAACACTTGAAGGGGGGTATCATCTGAAGGCGCTGGCAGAAAGCGTGAATGCGCACCTTGAAGTGCTCAATTCAATTCGCTGATTGCTGAATTCACTACCGGCGCCTCAGGTGCCAGCGGTCAGGTATTGGGTGTTGCGGCATCATAGCCATTGGCCTGCTGCAGATCCGGCCGCTCCCCTTCCCGCTGCAGACGGATAGTGGTGCGTCGGTTATCCGCCGGGCGGCCTGACACCTGGTACTGATCCGCATGGGCCCTGACCGTCACCATGTTGGTATCAACACCCTCCCCGATCAGGTAATCCGCCACCACATTGGCCCGCTCTTCGGACAGTGCGCGGTTATTGATACGGCTGCCACTGCTGTCCGTGTGACCGTCCACGAAAATCCGTTCCACTGTGGAATCTGCCTGAACGTAAGCCACTATGTTATCCAGAAGCTGCCTGTCGGCCCCAGAAAGACTGGTACTGCCGGCTGAAAACGGGATACGGGAACGCTTGATCTGGTCATAGTTCACCGGCAGCAAACCGGAAGTACAGGAACGGTAGCCTGAAAACTGGCCGGCAAAGTTGATGTTGGAGACCTTCACACGAACCGGGCTGCCGTCGTACCAGGACTCCCGGGTCACCGTTGGGTCCATCCCTTCCAGCAGGCCCTGAACCATGTTCATGGCCTGGCGTGAATCCAGTGACACCGGGCGACGACCGTCGTCTATGTTTACCCGCCCCAGGGAGCGGGGCGCTATTCCCGGGCGCCAGGATGGAGCCTCTACAACCAGCATGCCCCGGCCAGGGCGCATCACCGGCGTTTCCGACTCCAGGAAAAAGGACAGGGATTCGCCGGCCCGATGACGGAATATGGCACGGCCGTAACCCGGCACCTGGTGCACCAGGGTGCATTCGAAGACAGACTCCGACAGGTACCACTGGCTGTTCTCGATACCGGCACCATAGGTGGCGGCCTGGGCCGCATTGGCGGCAACCAGTAAGCAGCATGCACTACATGCACTAGAGATCACTGCACTACGCAGGAAGGCTGGAATTCGTGCCATACCATCAGTCCGTCAAAGAAAGTTCACTGGTTACTTAACGGCCGCCACAATGCATTCTTTAGGGTTCTGGCCTGAAACAATCGATGACGGCTTCTGATATAATTCCGCCAGAATTTTTCAGGGGCCCCCACACCAAACGCCCCGGCAAGCCGGAAACCGTCAATGACCAATCAGATCACCATTACCCGCCCGGATGACTGGCATCTTCACGTACGGGACGGAGGCATTCTCAAGGACGTAGTGCCAGCCACCGCCCGCTGCTTTCGCCGCGCCATTATCATGCCCAACCTGGTGCCACCGGTAACCGATGCGGAACAGGCGATGGCCTACCGCGACAGGATTCTGGACGCCGCCAGGGGTTATGACTTTGACCCACTGATGACGCTGTACCTGACAGAGAGCACTACACCGGACCAGATCCGCGACGCCAAAGCGGCGGGGGTGGTTGCCGCAAAGCTCTACCCTGCCGGTGCCACCACCAATTCCGATTCCGGTGTTACTGATATCCGCAATATCTACCCGGTACTGGAAGCCATGAAGGATTGTGGCATGCTGTTGCTGGTCCACGGTGAAGTGACTGATCAGGACATCGATATCTTTGACCGGGAGAAGATTTTCCTGAAGCGGGTATTGGCGCCGACACTTGAAGCCTTTCCCTCGCTGCGGGTTGTTCTTGAGCATATCACCACAGCAGACTCGGCCGAATTCGTCCGCAATCACGAGGGTGACAACCTGGGTGCCACCATCACCCCCCAGCACCTGATGTACAACCGCAACCATATGCTGGTAGGCGGCATTCGCCCTCACCTGTACTGCCTGCCGATTCTCAAACGTAACCGGCACCAACAGGCATTGCTGGATGCGGTCGTCAGCGGCGACCGGCGCTTCTTCCTGGGTACCGACTCGGCACCGCATTCAAAGGGCCGGAAAGAAACCGCCTGCGGCTGTGCCGGTTGCTATTCCGCCTACAGCGCCATTTCACTGTACGCAGAGATCTTCGAAGACCTGGGCATTCTCGACAAGCTGGAAGCCTTTGCCAGTTTCAACGGCGCCGATTTTTACGGGCTGCCACGAAACACCGACACCATAACCCTGGTGCGGGAAAGCTGGGAAATGCCCGCTGAGCTGCCCCTGGCAGATGGCACCATCGTCCCGCTGAAAGCGGGTGAAAGCCTGAGATGGCGCCTCGCCCAGAACTGATACAACACCTGTTCCTATACCAGGCCGGTGGAGCTGGCCAGAAACTCCGGGAGTTCAAGTGACTGACGAAAACAAAGAACGCCACCCCATGTCCCGCCGCTTTCGCGGATTCCTGCCTGTTGTGGTGGATGTGGAAACGGGCGGATTCAATCCCGAGCGGGATGCCCTGCTGGAAATTGCCGCTGTCATAATCACCATGGATGAAGACGGCTGGCTGATCCGCGGAGAAACCCACCTGCAGCAGATTGATCCGTTTGAAGGCGCCAACCTGGAACAGTCAGCCCTGGATTTCACCGGCATTGACCCCTGGAGCCCCGAGCGGGAAGCGGTTCCCGAGCGCGAGGGCCTGAGCGAGATATTCGGGCCGATTCGTAAGGCGGTCAAAGCCCACGACTGCAAGCGGGCCGTGCTGGTAGGCCATAACGCCACCTTCGATCACAATTTCGTGTTCGCCGCTGCCCTGCGTGCGGATATCCGCCGCAACCCGTTCCACCCCTTTTCCACGTTTGATACCGCAACCCTGGCCGGGCTTGCTTACGGCCACACCGTACTGGCGCAGGCGTGCAAGCTGGCAGGCATTCCCTTCAGTAACAAGGAAGCCCATTCTGCCGCCTATGATGCCGAGAAGACCGCCGACCTGTTCTGCGGCATCGTGAACCGGTGGCGGGAAATTGGCGGCTTTCCGCCACCACCTGTTCCGGACGAACCGGAATAACGGCCACAAAAAACCCCGCTTCCCAGGAAGCGGGGTTTTTGTTTTCACGGTAAGTCTTACCAGTAAATACCCCGCATGATCGCGGCGAAGGCTACCTGTTCGGAGGAGACCTTCGGCCTCTCACCCGAGCGACTGCCCGCAGCGGCCGGAGAATCCGGGAACATACGGTAACCGGTGTTCATCACGATCTCGCCCAGCTTCGGCGCCAGCGCCTGCAGCACCTGGGCGAAGATGCCCAGCCTCGTGGCAATGCGCTTCGGCCGGTAGACTATGGCATCCACCACCATGTCGGCGGCTTCGTCCGGCGTCAGCGTAGGCACGGAATCGTAGATCTTGGTGGGCGCAATCATCGGTGTCTTTACCAGCGGCATATTGATGGTGGTAAAGGTGACGTTGCGATCCGACCACTCCGCAGCCGCACAACGGCTGAAGGCATCCAGCGCCGACTTGGAGGCCACATAGGCCGAGAACCGTGGCGCATTGGTCAACACACCGATGGAGGAAATATTGATCACGTGACCACGGTGGCGCTCCAGCATGGCGGGCGCAAAGCCCATGATCAGGCGAACCGAGCCGAAATAGTTCAGCTGCATGGTGCGCTCGAAATCGTGAAAACGATCGAACGACAGCGCCAGTGAGCGGCGGATTGAACGGCCGGCGTTATTGACCAGCACATCCACATGGCCATGGTTATCCAGCACCGTTTTCACAAACCGGTCGCAATCTTCCATCTCGGCAAAATCGCACTGGTAGGCGTGGACGTTACCGCCACGAGCCTCGAGTTGCGCTGCCACTTCCATCAGGCGTTCTTTCTTGCGGGCACCGATGATCAGAATCGCACCGGCATCTGCGAGCTTTTCCGCAGTTGCCAGCCCAATGCCGGACGTTCCACCGGTGATCACACAGACCTTGCCTTCAACGGTGCCACGCAGGGTGCGGTCCTTGAACAGGTCGGGGTCCAGATTACGCTCCCAGTAATCCCATATCACGGCAGAGTAACTGTCGAGGCGTGGCACCTCGATGCCGGTACCCTTCAGAACCCGCTCGGTTTCACGGGCGTCAAACCTCGTGGGGTAATTGATGAACGACAGCACTGACGGCGGAATGCCCATGTCGTCCAGTACCGCAGTTGTCAGACGCTTCACCGGGGGCAGGTTTTTCAGGCTCTGACGGATGAACGGAGGAACAAATCCGAAGATCCGGGAATCCAGACGCATGGCCATGCGGGGCGCGTGACCGGCCTCGGAGAAGATATTGAGAATCTCGCCAACCTTGTAGGGATCGGAATCCACCAGGTGGAAACAGTTGCCGTCCTCGCCTTCCAGATGCGCGATGTGATCCATGGCATTCACCACAAAATCCACCGGAACAATGTTCAGGCGGCCGCCCTCGATGCCGATGGTCGGCATCCACTGAGGCAGCGCGCGGCGGATTTTCTGGATCATCTTGAAGAAATAATAGGGCCCGTCGACCTTGTCCATCTCACCGGTTTTAGAGTGACCGATGACCATACCCGGGCGATAGATCCGGAACGGTACCTTGCAGTTCTCGCGAACGACCTTTTCCGACTCGTGCTTGGTTAACAGGTAAGGATGGTCCAGCTTTTCTGCTTCCTCGAACATGTCCTCACGGAACGTGCCCTTGAACATGCCGGCTGCGGCGATGGAGGACACGTGATGGAAGCAACCGGCTTCCATGGCTTCTGCAGCCTGTACGGCGCTTAGCGTGCCCTCGATGTTGGTCGCCTGCTGGGCCTTTTCGTCGGCCCCCATGTCGTAAACCGCAGCAAGGTGAAAGAAATGATCAATGTTACCCTTGAGCGATTTCATCGTCTTGGCGTCAATGCCCAGGTCGGGGCTGGTAAGGTCGCCGATCACTGCCTTCACCCGGGACTCATCGGCTCCCCAACGCTCCCTGAGCTGGGCCAGTTTGTCCTGTGATTGCTCGCGCACCAGTACGTGTACTGTGCCGCCGCGAGCCAGCAGTTTTTCAACGAGAAAACGGCCGATGAATCCGGTGCCACCCGTCAGAAAGTAATTCATTGATTGTCCACCCTGCTTGTTGCTCATTTGTTGTCTGTCCCTTTATTGCCAGCGAGGCATTAGACCAAAGTCTTATACACTCCCGGAACGCCGGCATTGTACTTAATTGCAACTCTCATGTATCTAACTTTTTTAGAGCAATTACTCTGCAACTCTTTGTTTTATTTAGAGCTATTACTCTAGTACCGGCATGGAAGCAGGCCCTGGCCTGTTCGTTTGCCCGACATACTGAAATTGAGACTAGCACATGGTGTGCACCCTGCCCGCAAATCCCTACCATTACAGAGAAGAAATGAAACCTGGCAGGAGCAATGACATAATCGGAACCATTCATGACAGCTTCTGTCCTAACATCCCGGTTTTCGGAATCCCGACTATGAACCAAGACGATCCCAACGCTGAACGTTACATTGCCATCGCCCGCGCATGCCTGAAGGCCATCAACGATACAGCCGCGGACGCCGGTACCAGAGACGAGAAAATTCAGGCCGTTTACCAGGCCATAGACCACGCTTTCCAGGCCGAGTTCGCAGACTATCGCCGGTCTGTGGCGGTGATGGGGACCGTGCTCGAACGCATCGCCTCCGGCCAGCTTGATGCAGACGCTGCCGCCAGCCTGGCGAAAAAGACGCTGGATCAACAACCGGCAAGCACCCGCAACGAACTGATTCACTGACCATTCACCGAAGATGAGAGGCACTATGCACCCAGGCATTCATGGATTTGCCCACGGTTTCCCTGGCCTGACGAAAGGCTTTGTTCTGGTACTTCTTCTTGCCTTCAGCTCAGCGGTACTGGCCAACACCTCCCCCGTCAAAAGCCCGAACGACGACAACCAATACCGCTACGTCGAGCTGGAAAATCAGCTTCGGGTGCTGCTGATATCCGCGCCAGAATCTGACAAGGCGGCAGCTTCCATGAACGTCGCCGTCGGCAGCGGCGATGACCCCGCCGACCGGGAAGGCCTCTCCCACTTCCTTGAGCACATGCTGTTCCTGGGCACGGAAAAATACCCGGACCCGGGAGAGTACCAGCAGTTCATCAAGAGCCACGGCGGCAGCCATAACGCCTTTACCGCGTTTCAGGACACCAACTATTTCTTTGATGTTCAGGACGAACACCTGGATGACGCCCTGGACCGCTTCGCCGAACAGTTCTCCGCCCCGCTATTCACACCGGAGCTGGTCGACCGTGAACGCCAGGCCGTGCACTCCGAGTTCAGTGCCAAACAGAAGGAAGACGGCCGCCGCTTCTACTCCGTAAAGAAGGCCATCAGTAACCCGGAACATGCCTTCAACCAGTTTGCCGTGGGCAACCTGACCACCCTGGAAAACACCGATGAGCGCCCCCTGCGCCCTGACCTGATTGATTTCTGGAAACAGCACTACTCCTCCAACCTGATGACACTGGCGGTTTATGGCCCACAATCTCTGGATGAACTGGAAACCATGGTGCGGGGGCGGTTCGACCGCATTGAAAACCGCAACCTGACGGCGGAAGTCCATGACGAGCCACTTTTCAGTCCGGACAGACTGCCAGCCAAAGTAACGGTGGATGCCCTCAAGGACATACGCAGCCTGTCGCTGACGTTCCCGATTCCCTCGCAACAGGAAAACTACCGCGACAAACCCGCCAACTACGTCGCCAGCCTGCTCGGCCACGAAGGCCCGGGCAGCCTTTTCGACGTGCTGAAGCGGGCCGGACTCGTGGAGAGCCTGTCTGCGGGTGGCGGCATGGATACCGGCGAAGAAGCCACGCTGGAACTGAACATGTCGCTGACGCCGGAAGGTCTTGAAGAGCAGGAGAAGATCCTTGAACTCACCTTTGCCTACATCGACAAGGTGAGAAACGAGGGCATTGCCCGGCATCGTTTTGAAGAAATGAAACAGCTGGCACAAATCGATTTCCGGTTCCGGGAAAAAAACCAGCCGGTTCAGGAAGTCATGCACCTGTCGCAGCAAATGCGGCACGTGGCACCGGAGGATGTCCTGCGGGCGCCCTGGATGATGGAGGATTACGCACCTGACCGGTACCAGGCCATCCTGGCGCGTCTTGCGCCGGATAATGTGCTGGTTTCGGTGCTGGAACCTGAGCCAGACATCGAGAACCCCAGCCTGACCCAGTGGTACGACGCCGCCTTCAAAATCAAGCCACTCGATACCAGTGCCGTCAGAACAGCTGATGAGAACCCTTTGGTGGCCAGCCTGGCGCTGCCCCTTGAGAACCCGTTTATCCCCGAGGAACTGGGGATGATCTCCGGCCCGACCATGGACAAGCCGGTTTCCATGGGAACCATCAGCGGCATGGAGGTGTGGTACGCCAGGGATACCCGCTTTGAAACCCCCAAGGCCAACGTTTATCTGAGCCTGCGCACCCCGGCCACCCGGGCGTCTGCCCGCAGTAATGTCCTTTCCACATTGCTGGTGGATGCCATCAACACCAACGTGAACGCCTGGGCCTACCCCGCACAGTTGGCCGGGCTGGATTACAGCATCTATCCCCACCTTCGCGGCATCACCATCCGGGTTGGCGGCTACAGCGACAAACTGCACACACTGATGGCACGTCTGTTGACCCAGGTAGCGGAGCCAGAGCTCACCGAGCAACGGTTCAACATTGCCCGCCAGAAAATGATTGACCGGCTGCTGAACAAAGCCAAGGAGCGCCCGGTTCAACAGACGTCCGAATTCATCCAGACCCTGCTGATCGAAGGTGCCTGGAGCACGGAGGACAAACTCCGGGCGGCCCGGGAAGTCACCCTGGATGAGCTCAGATCCTTTGCCGATGCCTTCCTGGCGCAGGTTGACCCGGTTCTTCTCACCCACGGCAACATGAGTTACGCCTCGGCACTCAACCTCACCAAACGGGTTCACGCCATGGTGCTGGATGAAAGTGAGCTGGTAACCGTGGAGCGCAGCACCTTACGGTCGCTGCCGGAAGACGAGACGTCACTGCCACTGGAGGTAGACCACCCGGATACCGGTTACACCCTTTATGTACAGGGCCGCAATACCAGCTTCGAGGAACGGGCCGTCTTCCGCCTGCTGGGTCAGATTATCAGCAGCCCCTTCTACGAAGAACTTCGCACCAACCGCCAGCTTGGCTACATCGTCTACGCCACGCCCTTCGAGATGCTGGAAACACCGGCACTGGGCTTTGTAGTCCAGTCTCCGGAGGCCAGCAGTGAGCAGATCGACAAGGCAGTGCAAGAGTTCTCGAAAACTTTCAGGGGCACCCTGTCAGAAATGTCTGAACAGGATCTGCAACGGGAGAAACAGGCGGTCCTCAGCAAGTTGATGGAACAGGACCGTCGCCTGGGCGAGATATCGGAGCGTTACTGGCGCGAAATCGACCGGGGCGAGACCGGCTTTGATTCACGGGAGAAATTGGCGGAGGCCATTAACGGCGTAAGTCGTGAGACCCTGATCGAAACCCTGGAAAACCAGGTGATCGAACGGCAAAAAGCCCTGCGCGTGTTCACCGTCGGCGACGCTCCGAATAACACCACCGCCATCGAACAACTGATGCAACGCCCCACGGTACCCGAGGCCTGAAGCAACTCAGCCTGAAGACTGGCCGATAAACCGGCGCCAGTCTTCAGGCTCATCCACATCCCACTTTTCCGGAAGCAGCGCAAAGGTCAGCCCGGCCCGGGTGAGCCTATCGCAAGTCTGCTCCAGTGCGTTCTCGGTACCCCAGGCCACATCGGCCAGCATATCCGGAACGATTGTGCGGGCACCAATCAATACATAGCCGCCATCGTCCGACGGCCCCAGTACCACATCGACCTCATCCAGCGCGGCAACCGCCAGGCGGACATATTCGGCATCCACCGACGGGCAATCGCTGCCCACAATCACCGCCTTGCTCGCCTTCTGAAGACCGGTGTCCAGCGCCCGCGTCATGCGCTCGCCCAGAACATCACCCTGCTGCCAGTCGCAACCCACGCCATGGTATTCAAGGCGTTCATTAATGGGCGAGGCAGCGTCAGGAATGGTTTCCAGCGGCCGGTCCCACAAAAACCGGACGTCATAACCACTGGCAACGAGATTCTCAAGCACGGCAAGGCTGAGCCGCACATGGGCGTTCATAGCTCCTTCCGCGCCAAGCTCCGGCATCAGGCGGGTTTTAACCCGGCCAGCCTCCGGCCACTTGGCAAACTGCATGACCAGAACCGAATCCGGATCAACTATCTGCATGTCGTACATCCGCCCGATAGGCTGCCGCCAGCGACTCCGGGGACTCTCCCCGCCAATACCGCCAACGCAGCCTCCACATCAGAAAAATGGTGTGCCAGGCGCCGCCCTGCTCCCACCGCCGACTGTCTGTTGTGACCGGATCACCGATGCAATAAGGCCGTGAAAGGCTGCAAAGCCGCTTGCTCAGCTCTACATCCTCCATCAACGGAATCGGCGCAAACCCCTGCAGCGCCCGGAACACCGAGGTGCGAACAAACATCGCCTGATCGCCCGTGGCTATGCCGGTCAGCCGGCTGCGCCGATTCATGAACCAGGCCACCACACGGAAAATAGCCCGCTGGCCGCTGAGTCGCACATCAAAACGCCCCCACTGTTCCTGACTGGTGAAGAAGTGCTGAAGGTGCTCAAGGGCAGCATCCGGCAACAAGGTGTCAGCATGCAAAAACAGCAACACATTGCCTCGCGCCGCATCCGCCCCCGTATTCATCTGAAGGGCCCGGCCTTTATCCCCGATCAGTACCTGATCGCTCCAGGGAGCTGCCAGCTCTGCCGTGCCATCATCACTGCCGCCGTCCACCACAATGAGTTCATGCCCCGCGGCGCGCACCTGCCGCAGGGACTGCAGAAAAGACTGAATGGATGACGCCTCGCACCAAACGGGCACGATGACGCTCAGCGAAAGCGATTCAGACAAAACACCTCCCGGAATAAAAGACGAATCCGCAACACACCTTGAGCCGCAGGCTTCAGGCCGCTATCATACCGCCCTTCTTGCAGAGATGCCCCCGTAGCTCATCTGGATAGAGCGTCCCCCTCCTAAGGGGAAGGTAGCAGGTTCGAGTCCTGCCGGGGGTACCAGTTACGCTTCCGCACCGATCTCCAAACCAGCACGCCCCTCCATTATCAATTTGTAAACATCTGCCCCGACATCTATATGCTAAGCTGATTTAAAAGCCGACTCCCAAAACCCCTGGTAGATTATGTCAGATAAAGCAGCCAGGAACGCAATCTCCGCACCTGGATTCCTCTCAGGTGGGGGCGAGATGGGTGCGCTGATACGCCAACATGATTGGCGCAAGAGCCCCCTTGGCTCACCTCACCATTGGCCGCAATCTCTTCGCACTGCCGTGCGCCTCATGCTTAATATTGAACAACCGATAATGATCTTCTGGGGTCAGGACGCGGCGTGCCTCTATAACGACGCTTTCCGGCAGGCGCTGGGGCCCGAACACCCCCCCTACTCTCTGGGTCGGCCAGCAAGAGAGATATGGAAAAGCGCCTGGCCCATCATTGGCAAAGGCGTTGAACAGGTCATGAAGGGCAAAGGCCCGGTCGAACAGCTAAACCATAACCTCCCCTCTACCCGCTACGGCCAGCAAAAAGACGGTTACTGGACCTGCAGTTTCATTCCACTTGAGGACGACAATGCTCCCCGGGGTATTGGTGGTGTTCTTTCTGTCTGCACTGAAGCGACGGACCAGATATGCGCCCAGCCTGCGCTCGATACCAATTCCGATTATCTGAGCCAGATGTTCAACCGTGCCTCCGCTTTCATGGTTTTTCTGAGTGGCCCGGACCATCGATACGAGATCGCCAATCCCAGCCATGCGCAGTTAATCGGCCATCGACCAGTGTTGGGGAAAACCATCAGAGAAGCACTGCCGGATGTGGTTGAACAGGGTTTCGTGGATATTCTGGATCAGGTATACGCTACCGGCACTTCTTATAGAGCAAACAACGTAAAGTACGATGTACAGGTGACGCCCGGGGGTCCGGTTAATGAGCACATCATTAACTTTGTATATCAACCCGTCTGGGGGCCGGACGGTAAAGTCAGCGGCATTTTCGCAGAGGGCACAGATGTCACCGATCAGGTTCTGACCCAGGAGGAGCTGAAACGGGTCAACCGTGCATTGGCTGATACTCTGAACCACCAGAAAGCAAGCGAGCGGCGGAATAGTTTTCGTTTGAAATTAACAGACAGCCTTCGTTCGCTCGTTGATCCCGATGAGATTACTGCTGCCGCCACGGCATTATTAGGCCAGTTTCTGGGTGTCACCCGGGTATTCTACGGGGATGTTTCAAAGTCCGGCGAAACCGTAACGGTGAGGCCCGGATGGACAAGAAAAGGCGCAGCCTCAATGGTTGGGGACGAGTTGCCGCTGGAAGAATTCGGCCCGGTGGTCGCAGCTCAAATTCGCGCGGGAGAGGTGTTTGTTCTCGGCGATGTCCTCGCTGACGAACGCTCGGCCGACTATGCCAACGCCTACCTGGAGCGGGGTATAAAGTCGGTTCTGGCGGTACCCGTCATGAAAGCCGGCTCCTTGCGGGTACTGCTGGGGGTTCATGACTCGGTAGTCCATCACTGGACCACAAAGGAAATTGCCCTGGCTGAAGACGTGGTAGACCGGACCTGGGCTGCTGTTGAATCTGCCCGTGCGCAGGCGGAGCTTCGCCGGGAACGGGACCACAGCCGATACATTCTGAACAGCATGACCGAAGGCTTTGCCGCAATGTCCGCCGACTGGACGATGACCCATTTCAATGCCGAGGCGGAACGCATCAGCCAACAACCCGCTGCTGAGGTTATCGGTAGAAACCATTGGGACGTTTGGCCGGAGCAGCAAGGCACAGAGGTTGAAGCGTTGTATACCCGGGTCAGAGAGACCGGAAGGCCGGCCACAATGGAATTATTACTTGCAACCCCCGACGGTAACCAGAGATGGCTGGAAATAAGAGCTTACCCGGCTCTTGCCGGCGGGCTTGCGGTTTTTTTCAGGGATATAACCGAGCGCAAACGGGCCGACGAAGAAATACGGCACGCGTCATTGCACGACCCGTTAACGGGTCTGCCGAACCGGGCCATGTTGTTCGAATATGCCGCCCATATGTTGCCCCACAATCTGCGAACCTCGCAGTGCGCTGCGGTACTGTTTCTTGATCTGGACCGTTTCAAGCCTATTAATGACACTCACGGACACGACATAGGCGATAAGGTGCTCAAGGAAATATCCAGCAGGCTTACCCGCAGCCTACGCGCCGAAGACCTGGTGGTTCGAATGGGCGGCGACGAGTTCGTGGTTCTGTTACAGGATATCAACGTGCCTGCCGACGCCGGAGATTTGGCCCTTCATATCATCAGAAAAATCAACGAACCTTATCAGGTGGAAGAGTTGGCGCTGTCAGTTTCAACCTCCATTGGAATCAGCATTTTTCCCCGGGATGGCGAAGACATTGATACGCTGGTGAGCCATGCCGATGCTGCAATGTATCAGGCTAAACAGGGCGGCAGTAACGATTTTCGGTTCTATTCTTCAGCCTTTACCGCCGGAATCAATCGACAGAACAGCATTGAACAGGAGCTGAAAATGGCGCTCCATAATCATGCTTTCCACCTGTTCTACCAACCCGTAATCGACATTCATACCTATGAGGTGGTTAGTGTCGAGGCCCTGCTCCGGCTAGGTAATGAGGAGATAGGCCCAGAGCTATTCGTTCCTATTGCGGAGGCCACGGGTATTATCAATCCCATAGGGCGCTGGGTACTTCAGGAGGCAATCCGCCAATCCCATGCATGGGCTGCCAATGGGCTGGCAGCCATTCCAATTTCAGTGAACGTGTCGGCTGTAGAATTCCGTGATCGGGACTTTATTGGTCACTTCGAACAACTCCTCCAAGAGCATGCCATCCACCCGGCCATGTTGCAGTTAGAACTCACAGAAACCGCGGTAATGTACGACCTTGACGAGGCAATCTCTGTCCTGACGCGGCTGAGGGCCTTGGGCATTGCCATCTTGCTGGATGATTTTGGGACCGGACATTCCAGCTTGGCACACTTGACACGCCTGCCGTTGGATAAAATCAAAATCGATAAGTCGTTTATCTTCCAGCTTGAACAGGACACAAGCAGCCGGGCCGTTACAGATTCAATGCTGGCTCTTGGGAACACTCTGGAACTGGAAGTTGTCGCCGAAGGTATAGAAACGGCCGAAGCCCTAGACTATCTGCGTTCACGCGGTTGCCGGCAGGCACAGGGCTTCTTTTTCTGTCGGCCCATGTCCGGGGAGGATTTCGCGTCCTGGTACCGGACTCGAAGGATTGGCTCAGCATAATCCCAAAGCCGCGCCTCTGGTGCTTAACGATATCGCAATGTCATTGCCGCCTGTGATCATTTACCATTCTGGATCCCGGTCCACCACGTCTGCGACCACGTGATCTCGTTGCGCTGCCACTTTTCCAAAGAAAACTACAGGAGTCGTTATGCTGTCACCCCGGTTTGACAGGCAATGGCGTACCCCCACAGCCGCCCGTGGATACCTTCTCGTCTGGATTTTCCTCACGCTCGGGTTGCTGGGGATAAGCGCCGATGTACTGGCCCATGCCGTAGCTCAAGGTGACAAGGGATACATCCAGGAAATCACCGGCGTAAATCTTATTGCCTTCATGTATCTGGGGGCCAAACACATGGTCACCGGCTATGACCACCTTCTGTTCCTTCTCGGGGTCATCTTCTTCCTCTACCGGATGCAGCACATCGCAATCTACGTGAGCCTGTTTGCGCTGGGGCATTCCGCCACCATGCTGCTGGGGGTGTATTTCAATGTCGGCATCAACAGCTATCTCATTGACGCCATCATCGGTCTCTCGGTGGTGTACAAGGCCCTGGATAACCTGGGCGCATACCAGCGCTGGTTCGGCTTTCAGCCCAATACCAAAGCCGCCACACTGATCTTTGGTTTTTTCCATGGCTTTGGTCTGTCCACCAAGATCATTGAGTACGACATCTCCCCGGATGGGCTGCTTCCGAACCTGCTCGCGTTCAACGTGGGTGTGGAGATAGGCCAGCTCATTGCCCTGGCCATGATCCTGATTGTCATGAGTTTCTGGCGTAAAACCGATGGCTTTTTCCGCCATGCCTACACGGCCAACGTGGCCATGATGAGCGCAGGCTTCCTGCTCATCGGTTATCAGCTCACCGGCTACTTTATTGCCTGATTCTGGAGACCTTTTATGTACAACACCGATGTGCCGTCACGTAACGAATTACCCAGCGCGGCGAAACTGGTTCGCTCGACCATCATCGCAGCCATTGTAGCGCTGGTACTGCTGGTCACCGTGGTGATGCCCGCCGAGTATGCCCTGGACCCGACAGGCACCGGCCGCCTGCTCGGTCTGACGGAGATGGGTGAAATCAAGGAACAGCTTGCCGAAGAAGCCGCCGCCGATGAGGCCGCGCAAATGGCGCCGGTGCAATCCTCCGGCGAAGAGCCCGCTTCCAAACCGGCCGAGCCGGTCTCAGAGGCCATCGTGACTGCTGAGGCGGAAGCCGAAGAGCCCGCCCCGACACCTGCGGCCGAACCCGAATGGGACGATGAGGTGCGTGTTGTTCTCACCCCCGGCGAAGGCACGGAGTTCAAACTCACCATGGAGGAAGGCGCCACTGCCCGCTTCTCATGGGTTTCCGAAGGCGGTCCCATCAACTACGATACCCATGGTGACGGCAGCGGCCAGTCCATCTCCTATGAGAAGGGCCGTGGCGTCCCGGAAGACGAAGGCGAGCTGGAAGCGGCATTTACCGGCAACCACGGCTGGTTCTTCCGCAACCGGAACGATAAGGACATCACGCTGGTGCTTCGTACCGGTGGTGATTACGGTCAGTTGAAGAAACTGCTTTAGTCGGAGCGCTGCGCAGACCATGACTCAACCCCGGACGAGCGTCCGCTCTGCCAATTCAAAAGCCCTTGTGGTCGAGGGCGGCGCCATGCGCGGCATATTCGCTGCGGGTGTTCTCGACGCCTTCCTTGAGCACGACTACCAGCCCTTCTGGCGAGCCTATGGCGTTTCAGCCGGCTCCACCAATCTGATTGGCTACCTGGCTGGAGACCACGGGCGCAATCGCAAAATCATCACCGGCCATGCCTGCCAACCGGATTTCATTGACTGGAAGCGGTTTGCCCGGGGCGGGCACCTGTGTGATGTCCGTTGGCTCTGGAGTCAGTCGTTTGCCGATGTGCCGTTGAATCTGGAGAACTACCTGTCGGGGACAACCGAATTATGGGTTACGACGACCTCCGCCCGTACCGGGAAAGCGCATTATTTCCGGATTGATGAGCACAACATGCACGACGTGTTCACCGCGTCCTGCGCCATACCCATCGCCTACCGGGATTATCCGGAAATCAACGGCGAACCCATGACGGATGGCGGAGTGGCCGATGCCATACCGGTCATCAGGGCCTATGACGACGGCGCCCGTGACATTACCGTAGTTCTGTCACGCCCTGCCGGATACCGTAAAAAACCCACAAAGTTCGCATTTGTGCCAAAGCGCCTGTTCCGGGACTATCCGGCGCTCGCTGAGGCGTCGCTTCGCCGTGCCGAGCGGTACAATGCCACGCTTTCATTTATCGAAAACCCACCCGGGGATTGCACTATCCGTTTGATTGTTCCGCCCACCGAGTTTGCAGTGGGCCGATTAACACGGAATCCGGAGCTTCTGGAACAGGGCTATCAGGAAGGGCATCAAGCAGGCCTGACCTATCTTGAGACCTGTCTTGAAGAGATGAGCTGAGGCCACCGGAAATCAGAAAAGGGAGGCAGCCATGAGCAAGCAGGGCCACGGTAGCAAACGTTCCTTTGTCATCCAGAAACACGACGCCAGTCAGCTGCATTACGATTTCCGCCTGGAAGTGGACGGTGTCCTAAAGTCCTGGGCTGTTCCCAAAGGCCCGTCCACCGACCCCTCGGAAAAACGTCTTGCTGTGGAAGTGGAAGACCATCGGCTGGACTATGCTGACTTTGAAGGGGTGATCCCGGAAGGAGAATACGGTGCCGGCACCGTCATGGTATGGGACGCAGGCCACTACGAGAATCTCCGCGACGACGGTATGGCCACCTGCCACCGGGACGGCATGATCGAGGTCTGGCTCGAAGGTGAGAAACTTCAGGGGGGCTACGCCCTGAAACGCTTCCGGGGCGGGAAAAAGCCGCAGTGGTTGCTGATCAAGATGAAGGACGAGGCCGCAGACGCAAGGCGCAATCCGGTATCAACCGAAACTGACTCGGTAAAGACCGGCAGAAACCTGAAGACCATCAGGGAGGAAGACAGCGAATGACTGAGCAGGACTACGGTGGCTACCAGGTTGAGCTTTCCCATACTGACAAGGTTTTCTTCCCTGATGCCCGGATTACAAAGGGCGAGCTCCTGGAATACCATGAGCGCATCGCCGACATCATGCTGCCCCATATCCAGCAACGCCCGCTTACACTGAACCGATTCCCTGACGGCATTGGCAAAGAAGGCTTTTTCCAGCAGTCACGGGGAGACTACTTTCCGGACTGGCTGGACGCGTTGGACGTGGATCATGGGGGCAGCACCGGCCACGTCGAGCACATGCTGGCAAACCACCAGGCCAGTCTGGTCTATCTGGTAAACCAGGGTACGGTCAGCTTTCACAGTTGGCTGAGCAGGACAGACCACCTGAAAACACCGGATCAGGTAATCTTTGATCTTGACCCGCCCGGGAGCGACTTTGAGCCGGTGCGCCAGGCTGCTCATCTGGTGGCAAATGGCATGCGCCAGTGCGGCCTGACCCCCTTTGTTAAAACAACGGGTTCCCGGGGGCTGCATGTAGTGGCTCCATTAAGGCCGGAGGCAGACTTCGAGCAGGTGCGGTCGCTGGCCCGGGCGCTCGCGCAAGCACTGGCCGACGCCTACCCGGAACAACTGACCACCGAACAGCGCAAACAGAAGCGCCGGGGCAGGCTCTACCTGGACATCATGCGAAATGCCTTCGGACAAACCGCTGTGGCCCCCTACTCAGTCCGGGCCAAGCCTCATGCCCCCATAGCCACGCCCCTGGAGTGGGACGAACTGGAAAACCAGGAGCTGGGGCCCCAGCGCTTCACTCTGGCCAATATCTTCAGGAGGATGGGGCATCGCGATGATCCCTGGCAAGACATGCACAGGAAGGCTGTCAGCATCAAGACGTTCGAGGAAGGGGTTTCGGGGTTAGAGAACGAGGATCTTTAGGACTCTCATAGCCAGAACCGGCTGCTCTGGCCATGGAATCTTTCCCGAGCTATGGGTTAGTGATAATGACGGGCAGCGCTGACAACTTTCTTCGCCAGGACATCGTCGATGCTCTCGTTTTCAAAGCTATACAAGGGCTTTTCCCGTTGTGAGAGAGACTCCGGTCAACTCTCCGCACTCACAGCGTCAAATCGTCGCACTCCTGCCCTGGCTCAATCTACGTGCTTTCATAATGCTATATACTTATTCCAAACCCGCAAATTCACCAGGGAGGTACACAGTGGCCAAACCGATGATCACAACCGCTGTTCTGTTTTCGATTCTTTCCATGCCCGCCATGGCCCAGCCGCCGGCAGAACCCACGGACGAGATGGTTAACCAGGCACGCTCGATGGTAAAAGCCTTCAGTGGCTCCCTGAAAGAGGCGCTGCAGGCTGCCATCAAGGAAGGTGGTCTCACCAACGGGATCGGCGTGTGCAATACCATTGCCCCGGAAATTGCCGCCGATAACAGTAACGAAGAATGGACCATCAGCCGGACCAGCCTGAAAGTCCGGAATCCGGATAACGCGCCAACGGACTGGCAGGAAATGCAACTTCATGCGATGGAGAAACAGCCCGTCAAAAACGGCAAGCCGGTCGAGGTCTGGCAGGTATCCGAAGCCGCCGGCGACCCTGCTTTCCGATACATGAGCGCGATCCCTACACAGGAACTTTGCCTCGGCTGTCACGGCAAATCGATCGCTCCGGAGGTGAAGGACAAACTGGCAGAGTTGTACCCTGAAGACAAAGCGACCGGATTTTCCGAAGGTGATCTGCGTGGTGCGTTCGTAGTGACCAGATCATCGCGTTAACACCGTTGGCGTGCAGTATGGTCTCAAGGCATTGAAAGACAGGCTCCTTACCAAGGCCGAGCTCCTCAAGCTGAACGCTGAAATTGGCGGCTGGAAACAGCCTTCGACCCCTGGAGTTCACGGAACATGAACCTCAGCCCGGAAGGCGATGACACGCCGGTCATCGACTGGCGGCATTACCTGGAGGAAGTGTTGGACATGCACAACAGCCACCAGTCCTTCTTGGCCCCTCAGCGCATCATCAACCGGATGGGCGATGCCGGCAATCAGGTCATCTGGTTCACCGATGCCCGCCCCACCGCGGCTGTCGACGCCTGCTTTGAAACCAACGGTGACCTGATCGAATCCGGTGATGACGTATGGAACGGCCGCTGAGCCGGCTACTCCACTTCCTCAGAGCAAGGGCACCCACCGGGTGCCCTTTTTGCTGCTGGCCCACTTTGTGCTTAAGCACAGAGAACCGTCAAAATTTCCTCAGTGACCATGGGAGGGCAAAAGTGCCATGTCGCTGCTTACATCGCTGATCAAAGCCAGTACCCATTTCCAGCAAGCCATGGAAAAGCGTCCGCCGTCAGCACCGGGCAATGCTGCGGCAAAGCCTGCGGCGTCTGAGGCTCCGGCGTCTGCCACTGATGATCGTTTCACCATGTCTGAGCGGGCGGGTTTCGATACAGCCCGCCCCAAGGCCACCAAACTGTCGATGGCGGAATACAAGCAGACCGTCGGGCAGGATCTTGCCTACATGCGGGAAACGCTGCGGCACAAACTTGCCGAGTACAAGCTCAACCCGGCGACCAGTGTGGAAGTGTCAAAAAACGAAGGGGGCAACATCAGCCTGGGCGGCGGGATACCGGAACAGACCCGCAGCCGGATCGAACAGGACCTGAACAACAGCAAGCCGTTTCGCGAAGCCTTCAGTCGCCTCAGCGCCAGCGAGCCGACCCTGCACTTTGTCGACAACGCACTGAAGCTGAACAAGGCCTATGGTGTGAACAACTCACTGCTGGACACCCTGGTCAGCGACAACCAGCAGTTCAACGGCCTGCAGGATCTGGCGCACCGCTATGACAGCATGCGCCGTACCATCAATACCGACCAGACGGCCAGCTATCCAGACCGCAAGGACTTCGCCCTCAGCCTGAATACGCGGGCCTGAACCGGTTAAATCCGGAAAGGCTCAGGGTCACCTTTACCAACGCGGGTCACTTCCGGCGCCGGGCCTGTCATGTTGACCACCGTGGTCGCCTCAAGCCCACAAAAACCGCCATCGATAATCAGATCCAGTTCGTGCTCGAGGACATCCCGAATCTCTTCCGGATCGGTCATCGGATCCTCTTCGCCCGGCAGTATCAACGTGCTGCTCATGATGGGCTCACCAAGCGCTTCCAGCAGCGCCTGGACGATGGCGTTGTCTGGCACCCGCATGCCAATGGTTTTGCGCTTGGGGTGCAACAGTCGACGTGGCACTTCACTGGTGGCGTCCAGAATGAAGGTATAGGGCCCCGGGGTAAACGTCTTGAGCAAACGGAAGTGGGTGTTGTCGACTTTCGCAAATACACCAATATCCGAAAGATCACGGCACATCAGCGTGAAGTTGTGCTTGTCGTCCAGCTTGCGGATGCGCTTGATTCGGTCCGCCGCCTGCTTGTCATCCAACTGACAGCCAATGGCATAGGCCGAGTCCGTGGGGTACACGATCACCCCACCCCGGCGCAGAATATCCACGGCCTGGTTAATCAGGCGTTTTTGCGGCGTTACCGGGTGTATCTGGAAAAACTGGCTCATTGGCCACCCCCGGATGAAAACGCCGGATCATTCTTCGACCCACCCATGCAGTTGGGGGATTCGGGTGCTGGCTGGCCAGACGCTTCCCACTCCTTTGGTGAATAGACATGAAGCGCCAGCGCGTGAACACCACCGGCCATTTCTTCAGCCAGCACACGGTAGACTGACTGGTGCCGCTTCACCTTGCCCTGCCCCTCGAACTCCGGGGCCACAAGAGTCACCTTGAAGTGGGTTTCCGAATTGGGTGGCACGTTATGTTTGTGGCTCTCGTTTTCAACCATGAGGTGGTGGCTGGCGAACGCGTTTGAGAGCTTTTGCTCAATGGCTTGTTGTAAAGACATAAACAGGCCTGCTCCTGATTGAATGTGTTATGGAACAGTCTACTACACGTAGCGCTGTGTTACCTTGACAGGATCGGGGCAAAGCGCCATCTTCCGTCCCCACCTGACAATTGCTTCCGACTTATGCGCCTTTATATTGCCGAAAAACCAAGCCTGGGCCGGGCTATCGCTGCCGCCCTCCCTGCCCCCCATCAAAAGGGCAACGGCTGGATCCGTTGTGGCGAAGGAAGCAGTGCCTGCACCGTCAGCTGGTGCATTGGCCACCTGCTGGAGCCGGCAGAACCCGCCCAGTACGACCCCCGCTGGAAGAAATGGCGCCAGGAAGACCTGCCCCTGTTCCCCGAACGCTGGGAGGTAACGCCCAAGGACACCGTGCGCCAGCAACTGCAAGTGCTGGAGTCGCTGATCCGCAAGGCAGAAACCATTATCCACGCCGGCGACCCGGACCGGGAAGGCCAGTTGCTGGTGGACGAAGTGATTCGTTATGCCGGCGCCACTTGCCCGGTGCAACGGATCCTGATCAACGACCTGACTCCGGCGGCCGTGGCAAAAGCCATCGATGCGCCTAAAGACAACCGTGAATTCCGCCGCCTGTCCCACTCCGCACTGGCGCGCCAGCGCGCAGACTGGCTGTACGGCATCAACCTCACGCGCTTCTACACCCTCTCTTATCAACAGCAGGGCGAACAGGGTGTCTATTCTGTAGGGCGGGTACAAACACCGGTGCTGGGGCTGGTGGTGGCGCGTGACAACACCATCGAAAATTTTCAGCCCAAGCCCTTCTTCCGGATTCAGGCGCACTGCCATGGAGTGGACGAAGAGGCCGACCAGCAGAGTTTCGGCGCACGATGGCAGCCTTCGGAGCACTACCGGGGATACCTGGATGAAGAAGACCGCCTGCTGGATGGCGACGTAGCCAGGCAGATTGCCACCGCCGTTGAGGGACGGCCGGGCAAGGTTACAGAATCCCGCTTCCGGGATCGCAACGAAGCCTCGCCTCTGCCGCTCTCACTTTCCGCCCTGCAGATTGAGGCCGGCCGGCTGTTCCGCATGGGTGCGAAAGACGTCCTTGATACCGCCCAGAACCTTTACGAACGCCACCAGTTGATCACCTATCCCCGTTCCGATTGCCGCTATCTGCCGGAGGGGCACTTTGATCAGCGCCAGAACGTCATAAAGGCGATCGGGAAAGTTGCGGGCGAACTGGCACCGGCCTGCGAGGCAGCAGACCTTAACCGCCGCACCGAAGCCTGGAACGATAAAAAGGTGGATGCTCACCACGCCATTATCCCTACCGCCAGGCAGGCTCCCTCCGGGCGACTGAGCGAAGCGGAACAGAAAATCTACGAGCTGATCAGCCGTTATTACCTGATGCAGTTCAGCGCCGATGCCGTCCACCGGGAAGGCAGACTGGCCATCCAGATTGGCGAGCACGCCTTCAGGGCTACTGAAACCGCGATATTGCAGCCGGGCTGGAAAGGCCTGGAAATCCGCCAACGGGAAAGCCGGCAGGAAGTTGCCAAACCGCCCCTTCCCCGGCTGGAAAAAGGCGACCCGATTCTGTGTGACTCGGTAGAGATCGCCGAGCGTAAAACGCAGCCGCCGCAATATTTCACCGACGCCACCCTGCTGTCGGCCATGACCAACATCGCCCGCTTTGTCAGCGACCCGGAGCTGCGCAAAACCCTGCGTGAAACCGATGGCCTGGGCACGGAAGCAACGCGGGCGGCCATTATCGATACCCTGTTCCGCCGCGACTACCTGTACCGGGACAAGCGCCATATCCGCTCGACACCCAAGGGCAAGGCGCTGATCGATTCCCTGCCGGAATCCATCAGTAAACCGGACACGACGGCAATCTGGGAAGCCACCCTGGAGAGCATCCGCCGGGGCGAAGGTAACCCGAACCAGTTTATCAAAGACCTCAAGGATCAGATTCGGGGCTTCATTAACACCCCGAGCCCTGAGGCAAAAAGCACTGCGCCCACCGAAGGGCAACCCCACTGCCCGAAATGCCGCTCCCCCATGCGCCAACGAGAGGGCAAATTCGGCACCTTCTATGCTTGCGTACGTTTTCCGGACTGCAAGGGCACCCGGCAGATTGAAGATCAGAGCCCGCAAGACGGCACCAGCGACAAGCCGGTGCCCTGTCCGCACTGTTTTTCACCACTGGTTCGCAGAAAAGGCAAAAATGGCTGGTTCTGGGGGTGCAGTAATTTCCCTGGCTGCCGACAAACAGTGGACGACGACAACGGCAAGCCTGCGCTCCGTTTACGCAACACTACATAACGACACTGAAGCCGAATTGCGAATTTGTAATAATGTGACGCGGTATTCAATAATTTCTATCCCCGCGTGTATTCGGGGCCCTCAGCTTCACAGTGCTTTTTTTAATGTCGGGAGACGTGTAATGCGTATCGCTTTGCTTGAAGACGAACACGAACAGGCACAGCACATTCAGTCCATTCTGTCTGAACGCGGCCATCACTGTGACAGCTTTCCCTCCGGCCAGTCGTTTCTGAGCGCCGTACTTCACCGCAGCTATGACCTGCTGGTGATGGACTGGCAGATCCCCGACATGACCGGCATAGACGTTCTGGAACACGTACGTGCACAGCTTAACTGGCAGATACCGGTGGTATTCCTGACCCAGCGCGACAGCGAAACCGATATCGTGCGGGCACTGGACGCCGGCGCTGACGACTACCTCTGCAAGCCTGCGCGGGAAGCGGAACTGGTGGCACGCATCAACGCCCTGGCCCGCCGCACCAACCCGGATAACGAGAAAGAAGTGCTGGTCTACGGCCCGTTTGAAATCAACACCCAGCTGCGGACCATTTCGCTTCACGGAGACGTATTGACCCTGACCGACAAAGATTTCGACCTGACCCTGTTCCTGTTCCAGAACCAGGGCCGGCTACTGACCCGGGAAATGCTTCTTGAGCGCGTGTGGGGACTGGCCCGGGATATCAACACCCGCACCGTGGACACTCATATGAGTCGTCTGCGGCGCAGGCTTGGCCTTAACCCGGAGAACGGGTTCCGGATCAAGACTATCTACCAGCGGGGCTATCGCCTCGAAGCCATGAAGGCCACCGGCCCGGATGCACACGCAGTTGTTACGGAACAGGCCTGAAATGATTCAACGCTCCACCCGCACTCTGGCTCAGTTTACGTTGCTGCTGAGCAGCCTATGGTTCGCGCTTCCTGCGCAGGCTGAGCTGTCCGTTACCCGTGGTTCGCAACCGGGTAACAACATGGCTGAATCCACTCCGGTTCCTGAATGGGTCTATACCGTACGGCCGGGCGAAAGCTTTGACGAAATCGTCGACATCCTGCTCGCACGAAATGTACCGGCAAACCGGCTGCTTCAGCACAACGGCATCGACAACGCGGCCACGGTCGGCAGTGGCGACAGTCTGCGCATACCGCTGGCCTGGCTCCAGCGCCAGCCCGACCCGGCACGCGTGCGCTCTGTTGCCGGCCAGGTACAGCTGATTTCCGGCAGCGATAGCCGCAAGCGCCCCCTGACCAGCGACATGCTGGTGCGGGTTGGTGATGAAATACTCTCCCACTCCGGCACTGCCACCGTGGAACTGGCCGACGGCTCGGTAGTGAGAATTTCCCCGAATTCACGTCTGGCGTTCAACAGGCTCACCCAGTACGGCAAATCCGGTATGGTGGACACCCGGCTGCGCCTGGACCGTGGTGAAATCGAAACCCAGGTCAAACCGGTGATTGAAGGCGGCTCCCGCTTCGAGATCGAAACACCCTCTGCCGTAGCCGCTGTCAGGGGCACCATGTTTACCCTGAGAACCTCACCCGGCAAGACGGATCTGCGGGTCACCGAAGGGGAAGTCTCATTTGGCCCGCCCGGCAAAACCCGTCGCATTCCTGCCGGCTATAGCGCCAGCGTTTCCACGGTGGGCGTCGGTGGTATGAGTATCCGCCAACTCCCGCCCGCACCGGCCATCAATCCGCTGCCGCCCCAACTGAAACAGTTGCCGGCGCAGTTGAGCTGGCAGCCCAATGGCGCCAGTGCACATCGGTTGGACATCTTCGATGCCGAATCCGGCCGCTGGATGGATAGCCGTCGGGTGAACGGCGACAGTTTCAATATTGACCTGCTGGACAACGGCAACTACGACATTCACCTGGCCGCGCTGGACAGCCGTGGCATTGCCGGCATGCCAGGTATCCTGAGCGTAGAGGTGGATTTGCAGGCGCGCACAGCTACCCTGGAGCAGCCACAACCCGGTGCCACGGTGAACGATGACATGCCGGAATTCCGCTGGCAGGTCCATGGCGAGAACGAAGTGGCGCGGGTTGAAATTGCGGCAGACAAGGACTTTGGCAACCTCGTAGCCACCAGCGAGTGGGCGCCAGACCAGAGCGCACTGCCATCACGCCCGCTCTCGCCGGGGCAATATTACTGGCGCGTGGTTACTGAAGCCGGCGGCAATTCCGTTGCCACCAGCGAGCCCCGTACCTTGGTGGTTAACGGCACGCTGCCGCCGGTACGCATCATCAGCGTGAACTATGTGGACAGCCAGGTGCGGGTGTTCTGGCAGAAGGTGGATACCGCTGCCGAGTATCGCCTGCAGCTGTCTGAAGAACCCCGATTCAACAACATCATCAAAGAGGCTACGCTCTCGGATACCACGGCGGCCTTGCGCCTGATTCCCGGAAGGCGGTATTTTGTGCGCCTGAAAGCGCTTTCTGATGGCCCTCTTGAAAGCCGCTGGGGACCAGGGAGGGAATTATTTCTGGAATAATCCGTTGCGCATCTTTTTGCACCTAGACATCCGACAGCAGGCCACATGACCCGGAACTGGCTTCCAATAAAAACAACACCGTGGACACTCGGCCTGCCACTGCTGACCATACTGTTGTTACTGCAGGCCACCTCTATTCCCCAGAGGCTGGACTTCTGGCTTTACGACACCCTGATTACGGCCAACCCGTTGGAAGCCTCTGACGACGTTGTACTGGTCGCCATCGACGAACAGAGCATGGATCGCCTCGGCCGCTGGCCCTGGCCGCGCACCACCCACGCACGGCTCATCGAAAAACTTCACCAGGCCGGCGCGAAAACCATCGTTTTCGATATCCTGTTCCCGGAACCGTCTCTGGACGACCCCGAACTGGCGAGCGCCATACGCAACCATGGCAACGTTATTCTGCCGCTGCACCTGTCACCACCAACCAGCAATTACCTGATCAGCGAACAGCTACCCGTGGCCGAACTGGCGGACGCTGCCGCGGCACTCGGGCATGCCCATGTGGAGCTGGATGAAGACGGCCTGGCACGGGGCATTTACCAGCTGAACGGGCTTGGCGACCAGCTATGGCCCAGCCTGGCCCTGGCCGCCTCCGGGAAAACACTGCCGGCCAAAAAGCCCGGCGAAATAGCGCCGTACACCAATGTAAGACAGCATTACAGGGCCATCCCACTGGCCGGTGGCGCCGGCACACTGCCGTCTTATTCCTACACCGAGATACTGGAGCGCCCGCCCGCGCCAGAAGCCTTCCGGGACAAGACCGTCTTCGTTGGCGCAACGGCGCCAGGATTCGGCGACATCCTGCCCACCCCGTTTTCCGGGCTTAATCAACCCATGCCGGGGGTGGAGTTCCATGCCAACAACTACTCGGCGCTGGTTCAGGAGGAGCTGATATCAAAAGTATCCAGATCCACCGCCATTGGCCTGGCCCTGTTCACCATTATTGTTCTGGCCGTTGCCCTGCCCCGCATGCGGCCGGCAAGGAGCATGGTGCTGTGCCTTGCGTGCGTAGTCGTGCTGGCTCTCGTACACGCATTGCTGTTGTTTTACGGGCGGCTATGGCTGCCGGTATCCCATGCCATCATTGTCCCGCTGCTGGCATTGCCAGTGACCAGCGCCCTGCGGCTGGCGATGACCAACCGTTTTCTGAACCGGCAACTGGACGAACTGGCCAGGGGGCCTACCATGACCCTCCAGGAACCTTCTCGCCGGCACCCGCCACAACTGCTCAGCCACTTCCAGGCCCTGTTCCAGCCTGAAGGCTGGCTGTTGACCGAGGGTGATGACGTACTGACCGCCTCCGGGCTGACCGAAGCCGACATTCCGCCCCTGGACAAGCCCGGCGAATGGGTTCATGTCGGCGGCCAGAGTTGGATCAGCCTGACCCGCGGCGGCCATACCTACAAACTGGGCCTGAAGCTATCCAACGATCTGAGCCGCGAGGCCACCCAGCGATACCTGCGCCGCCTGCCGCTGACAGCCATCAATACGCCGAACGGCCAGCCCCGTCCAAAAGAGAACATATCTGCCCGAATCGAACGCGTCCGGCTTGCAACAGAGCGCATGAGCCAGATGCAGAAGTTCATACGCCGCAGCTTCGAGCGCATGCCTGACGGCATTATCGTCACCGACGAGCTGGGGGTAATCCGCTTTGCCAATGGCCACATCGAAGAATGGTTCCGCGAACCCATGCCAAGCCTGAATGGCCTGCCCCTGGCCCGGCTTCTGGAAGGTCACGACCCGAGAGAAACCCCGCCCTGGCACGAAACCGTCTCCGAGACGCTGACCCTGGCCCAGAGCCGCACCGTGGACCTGCGCATCCACAACAAGGACTTCCTGATACACTTTGCACCGTTCTCGCTGCCGGACAGCGACCAGAGTGGCATCATCGCCAACATCTCCGACATCTCGGAATTGCGGGAGCAACAACGCCAGCACCGGGAGGCCATCGACTTTATTTCCCACGATGTACGCTCCCCACTGGTGTCACAGCTGGCGCTGATTGAGCAACTGAAACGAAACCAGGGCCAGGTGGAACCGGAACAACTGGACCAGCTCGGCAGGCTGGCCAGGCGCAGCTACCACCTGGCGGAAGAGTTCGTGCAACTGGCCAGAGCCGAACAGCTGACCGAAACCCGCTTCTACGAATGTGAGTTCCTGGCCATTGTCGAAAATGCCCGGGACAGTGTCAGCGAGCAGGCGGCGGAGAAAGGCATCCAGTTGATACTGCAGGGAACCGAAGACTTGTGGTTAAAGGGCAATGCGGAATTACTGGAACGGGCGGTCATTAACCTGCTGACCAACGCGGTGCAATACAGCCCGCCGCAGTCCACCATCAACATCCAGGTATACCAGGCCGGCCATCAGGCGTGCCTCACCGTCAGTGATGAAGGGGAAGGCATTGCGCCGGAAGAACTCCCCCATCTGTTTGACCGGTACCGGCGCCAGAAAAGCAGTGAACTATCCGGCAACCATGGCACCGGTCTTGGGCTCTCGTTCGTCAATGTGGTCGTTGAAAAGCACCGGGGCGAGATTCATGTCCAGTCCCGGCTTGGAGAAGGCTCGGCCTTCACCCTCAAACTTCCGGTCACCCATCCCATCAGATCGTTTTACTGACCTGCTCTGAAGGCGCACTCACCAGGCCGTCAACGTCTTCGACCTGAATCGTAAAATACCAGGTACCGTAATCCAGGTTGTTAATGGTGTAGTCCATGACATTGGCGTCATCAATGCGAACTGCCTCGGTAAGCTCATCCGGATCCTGACCGTAACTGATCACATACCCGGACAACTCGCCCATCTTGATGCCCTCCCCGTTCGCGCGGGTTGCAGGCGCATTCCAGCTCAGGGATGCCGAGCGTTCGGCAAACTGCTGTCCCTGGGCATAACTCGTGCCGGAACTGTCCGAAGAACTGCCGCTCACACAGCCGGTAAGCACGACTCCCATGAAAAGCGCGGCGATCCATGCCTTAGACATTTTAATGACGCGTTTCATATTCATTTAACACCAATATCTCGTCGCAGTTGTGAAATTTTATAAAACGCTGGCGAGTATCGATGTGAAGGGTGTCATTATGCCAATTAAAAATTCGTCAATTTCTCGACAGTTAATTGTAATTAATTAGTGGAAAGTACTGATAATTGGGCAACTTATTGCCCGGAAGGGAGTAAACGAGAGGGGAAACGCACTACGAAAGTATTAACGGATCAGAGAAGCAGGCCTGTCACTTTAATCTTTCCACGGGACAATCTGACCATATCGCGCCTTTCGAGCTCTTTCAGCAGGCGGCTTACCACCTCCCTGGCAGTCCCGAGCTCCACCGCCAGTTCCTGATGGGTAATGACCACCGGCCCACGGGCAGCGCGACTCAGCAGCCACTCTTCAAGCCGCTTGTCCATGCGGCGGAAAGCAACCTCTTCCACCAGCAGCATCAGATCATCCAGCCGGCGACCATAGGACTCCATGATCCCCAGCCGGAACCCGGCAGACTGGTCCATCAGCCGGTCGAATACCCCACGGGGGATCATCAGCGCCTCTGCAGCTTCCTCCACTACCGCCTCGGCACGGTAAGCCCGCCCCGTCATCAGGCAACCGATGGAAAGCGTACAGATTTCGTCTGCCTCCATTCGGTAGAGAACAATGCTGTGGCCGGAGACCCCCGTCATCTGCACCTTGACCCTACCGTCCACAACCAACGGCAGCCCCTGACAGTGCTGCCCCGCGCTGAACAGAATCTGCCCGGGCGGAAACTGCATCAAGCGGGCTTTTTCCAGAGTTTCCTTGCGCAGAGTGTCATTCAGACTGTCGAGCATGCTGTGGCGGGCCATAAAACCTGATCCTGTCCGGCGGCAATGTGGAGTTGAATGTGACTTTATCACTGAAGGCGGAAATGGTGCTGCTCTACCATCAAGTCATCACTCAGCAAAGGAGACGGAAAAATGACGAAAAACATGGGAACTGCAGACCGCACCATACGGGCAATTGTAGGCGTCGTTTTACTGGCGCTGGTCTTTGTCGGACCACAGACAGCCTGGGGCTGGATTGGTATCATCCCGCTGGCAACAGCACTGATGGGTAACTGCCCGGCTTACTCGCTGATCGGGGTCAGAACCTGCAAGAAGCAGTAGACATCCGAACGACAAAAGGCAGATCATAATCCCGGATCTGCCTTTTTGCGTGAAGGAACAAGGAATATGGCTCAATTCGAACCCAGCGACGGGATGCAGGATGTCGAGACCGTTGTACGCGACCCCTTGCGGTTCAAGCTGAAACTCGACATCGGTGACCAGGCCTATTCCTCCCTGCGCCTGAAGAAATACCTCCTGGATAGCGTTGATGCCGCGAACGGAGCGGCCACCGGGTTCATCTTCGCAAAATCATCCCTGGTCGCGTCCACGTTTTTCGCGCCTTCAGGGTTTCTCGGCGCACTGGGCATCGGAACCGCCGTCACCCCGGTAGGCTGGGCGATCGGCGCAGGGGTAGCCGGCGCAGGCCTGAGCCTGATCATCGGCAAGCGGTTTGTAAGAGGCTCCTCTGACCGCGTAAAACAGATCCCCGACTACATCAATACGCCGATGGATGTTCTGGCAACTGGGCTCTTCGACATGATCGCGACGCTTGGGGTAAAGCTTGCCGAGATTGATGGCGAGTTCGTCCAGCAAGAGCGTGACTTCATCACACGCTATTTCGTAGAGGAATGGGGGTATGACCCGCTCTTCGTTCAACAAGGCCTGAAGCTGATAGAAGAGCAGTCCGATCAACACTCGATAGAAGAGATCACTGAACAACTGGCCCGCTTCAAGAAAGCCAACCCGGATTGCAATTATCGCTCTATGTCGAGAGAGATCATCACCTTCCTGAATGGCATCGCAGAAGCAGACGGCTATCTGGATAAACGCGAAGAAATGGCGGCCGAAAAGGTGGAAGCCATATTTGAAGAGATCAATTCCATCACCACGACTCTCTCAGAGTCAGCCAGGGCCGGCGTGGAGCAAGTATCCCGTTATGGTAGATTCACGCTTAACGGGCTGGGTTCAGGGCTGAATACGACCAGGAAAGGATTGCAACGACTAAAGGCTCAGTCCCGTGAGAAGCTGTCGCGGCTGCGGTCAAAGGACCGGTGAACCGCGGATCACTACGCCACGAGGCTGCTTACAAGCACGACAACCCGTGTCCAGCTCCATCACCGGTACTCGTCTGCCTTGAGCTTTTCCTGGGCAGCCTGCAGCTCTTGCTTTCTTTTGTTCAGGAACGCCATCGAAGGGCCCCTCGCCTCAGCGAAGTGGATCCATCAGGCCAGCCACCTCTTCGGATCTCCGGCAAACCGGAAACATCCGGATTGTATATATAGATCCACACGGGCCCGAAAGGCGTTTCAAGCTGACGACGGTCATACTCGCCAGACCTGGGCGCCCGCGGTTTATGGCCTTCAAGCTCATCCAGCCTGGCAAATATCTCATTGGTGACGTCGTAGACTTCAACATCAACCCCATAACTGGGGCGCAGCTTGGCACCAGGAAAAGGCCCGATGTCATAGAGGATGATCTGCTTCAACCTGCAGCATCCGACAAAGTGGGCTTTGGTCAGAAAATGGTGGTTTGAATAACCTTTCTTGAGAGTGCCATAGACGCCTACACGATTAAGACTCACTCGCCCTCCTCGACCAGCATATTCATTATCAGGCGGATCATGGTGTCTTTGTTTGCTGGATCTGATTCTGCCACCAACAGCGCCACCCCTGATCACCCGAAGCGTTGCAAAGCGCTTTTTATAATCAAGCAAGTTCACCGGCCACTCCAGTAATCCGCTTTCTCCAGGAGTACCCATCGCACACCACCACGAGGATCTTTCTGGTCGCCCTGATACCTCGGAATCAAATGACAATGCATATGCAAGACCGTCCGCGCTGCCGCGGTTCCACAGTTCGTACCAATATTGTAGCCATCCAGCTGGTAACGACTTTCAAGCCAATGCATTTGAAGGCATTGCACCTTGGTCTGATGCGTCACACCAGGTTAGCAGAACCCTGCTCCTTCATCGCCTGAATATCCCTAGGCGGCACACCCAGATCACTCCACTTCTCCGGATGGCAGGTAAACAGCAGTATCTGGTGGCGGTTGGCCGCGTCGAACAGGATGCGTTTCATATCGTCCAGGCGGTCTGTGTCGCTGTGTACCAGGGTGTCATCCAGTATTACCAGGGTCGGCCTGCCGGCTTCGCGCAGCAGGTCTGCATAGGCCAGGCGGCTGATCAGGCCCATCTGTTCGCGGGCGCCGAAGCTCAGCTCGGCGATCTGTCCCAGTTCGGTTCCCCGGGTGAACGTGCCCGGGCGCAGGTGTTCGTCCACTTCCAGGGTGGCTTGCGGGAACAGTAGTGACAGGTAGTGGTCCAGGTGTTTCTGCAGGGGTGCCTGCAGGCGGCGAGTCAGAGCCTGACGTTTTTCAGTCAGCAGGATAAGCAGCAGATCCAGCGCCCGGGCGCGGCGATCCAGTTCCTGGTAGCGGCGGTTGCACTGCTCGAGCTCGGCCACTTTGTCGTTGCGTTGCTCTTCCAGGCCTTCAGCGCCCCAGGCTTCCAGCCTGACCTGTATATCCCTCAGTTCCCGCTGCCGTTCTTCCTGGGTCTGGCGCAGGGTGCTGATGCTGCGCTGATACCGTTCAATGTCCTGGCGCAGGATAGCCGGGCGGGCTTGCTGTATTTCCTGCTCACGGGCCTGCAGGGTTGTTTCCAGGCGGGCCCGTTTGTCTTCGATTTCAGCTAGTTCTTTTGAGAGCTTCTGCAGCTGCTTCTGGTGTTCCGGATTCTGCACTTCGTCCTGAAGTTGCTGCCACTCAGATTTCGCGTTGTCGCGGGTCTGGCGGCGGGTCAGGAGCTCTGTCTGGTGCTTGCGTTCCTCGGCCTCTGCTTCGGCCAACCGGGTTTCGGCCTGGGCGCGCCCGGCTTCTGCAGAAGCAACATCGGTTACCTGGAGCTGCTGGCCGGGTTCTGGCACAGGGCTGTTCTCCAGTTCGGTTTTTGCTTTTTGCAGTTGGGATTGTGTTTCTTTCTGGTCCGCCAGCAACTGTTCGATACCCACAGGTGCAACGGATTTGAGCAGTTCGCGGGTATGTTGCAGTGTTCTTTCGGCGGCTTCGTAAGCGACCACGCGATGCTCTGCCTGCTGGACGGAGTCCACCCCCAGGGTTTTCATCTGTTCGGCCAGGCCCTGTCCCAGCGTGGAAAGCTTGCGTTGGGTACTGGCGAGGTCCTCGCCGCCGGGGGTAATTCCCAGCGTTCCCACACCCGGCACTACCAGGCTGGATTCTTCGAGCAGTTGTCGCTCACCCTGCCCTTCCAGGAGTTCCTCATTCAGCGCCAGTCTCACGCCCGGCTCCAGCTGCCAGGTTAATCGGGTGGCGATGGTTTGCGAGCGGATGTTTTCTTCTTTCAGTTGATGCTCGGTGTTTTTGAGGGCTTTCACTGCCTTGGCATTAATCTGGTTCTGTCGGGACTGCTCCCTCGCCTGCTCCAGTTCCTGCTGATATTGCCGGGCTTTGTCCAGGTTCTGAGTCAGCGTGTGGTTATGCTGTTCCAGCCGGCGAATGTCCTGCTCCAGACGGGAGCGGGTTTCCTGAAGACGGGCCTGGTCGACCTGTTTTGCGGCGGCCTCGTAGGCGGCTTTTGCCTCCTGGACCTTGCCCGCAATGGAGGGGGTGCGCGCCTCGGCCTGTTCCAGTTCCCGCTGGGCTTTGTCCAGCTCTGTTTTGCGAACGTCCAGTTTTTTGTTCAGGCTCTGCAGCTGTTCCTGGTTCTGCCGTAACAGTTGCTGGTTGTTCTGCAGGTGGGTCAGGGTTTCTTTTTCCCGGGCCTGTTGTTGTTCCAGCTTCTCGACTTGCCGGTAGCGTTCCTTCGCCTGTTCAAGCTGCCGCTCGGCCTCTTCCCAGGGGCGTTCGTGCTGGGTGCGCTCGTAGTCCTGGGTGAGCTTGCCCAGCCGGTCTACCTGCTCCTGGTATTTCTGGATGCGGGCCTGCAGTTCGTCGATTTCCTGCTGGTGTTCTTCCCGCTCTTTCTCCAACTTCTGGTAATCGCCACGGGGTTTGCCGGTGGGGGTAAACAGGTCACTCCAGCGGGCTTTGACCTGTTCGATCAGCTCGTCGCCACCGGTGCTGGCCACTTCGCCCACCAGGGAATTGAGCGCGGATTTGAGGTGGTCGCCGGCATGCTCTACCGCCTGCTCGATATTCTGGCCGGTGCCCTGCTCGACCCACAGCAACCCGGGCACACCCCAGTGCTCGGGCTTGCTGACGCCTTTGGCGGAGAACTGGAAGCCCAGGAGTTCGGCGAGTTTTTCCTCGGCCTCGTCTTCGCTGTAGCTGTCCGAGTCGATCTTGAGGTCGCAGCGTTTGCGCTGGAGAAAGCTTTTTACCAGGTGCCAGGATTTCTGCTGGGCGTCGAAGTCCAGCGTGATGGTCGGGGCGGCAGCAGAATCACCCCAGGGGCGAAGGTCATCAACGGAACTGGTGCGATAACGTTCGAAGAAGGCCGCACGAATCGCTCGCACCAGCGTGCTCTTGCCCGACTCGTTGGGGCCGTGGATCAGGTTAAGCCCCGGCTGCAGGTCGTCCAGGACAAACGGTTGCCGGAACTGGCGAAGCTGCTCCACCTGCAGGCGACGGAGTTTCATTCGCTGGCCTCCTGTTTCCGGTCTTTCAGCAAGCCTGCCAGAATCGCGAGTGCATCCCGCGCGACTTCGGCATCGTCATCCTGCTGTCGGATTCGGAGATGTTCGATCACCTCTCCTACGTAGCCATCCGCCTTCAGGGCGGCAATATCGTCATCGGTGGGCTCGAGCTGTAGTCCGCTGCGATCACACTGGATGCTGCGGAATCTGGCCTCGGCCACGGACAGCGCATTGATCAGTTTTTCTTCACCGGCCAGGGTCACCGAGCCTTCCAGGCGAAGATCCACCACGGAGGGCTCGGGCAAGGCCTGTAGCCTGTCCAGCAGCTGGTCCAGATCCGATTCAACGGTCAGGGTTTCCCGCCACTGGTGCCACTGGTAGCGCGCGGTTTCAATGGGGGTGACGGTTGGCGATTCACCCGGCCCCGGCACATTGACGATCAGGGCGTAACCAGCACCGTTGTTGCGGAACCGTTCCGGCTCCGGTGTGCCGCTATACCAGGTACGTTCATCCATCTGTTTGGCGCCGTGCCAGTCGCCAAGGGCGAGGTAGTCCAGGCGGGCGGTATCTGCACGGTTCGGTAATATGGGATTGGTGGAGTCGATCTCGTCGGGCAGCAGTCCCTGCACGCTGCCGTGGGCCAGACCAACCCGGGCCAGACCTTCCGGGGTTTCACAGTTATTGAAGGCTTCGGTAAGGTCACTGTAGGTATTGCGCTGCGTCAAAGGGGCGCAGAGGAGCGCGAGGCCCTGTGGCTCCAGGTTGATCACGCCCGGCTCCAGGGCAAGATGGACATTGTCAGGCACCGCGTCCAGGCGCCTGGCCCGGGTCCACACGCTTTCCGCCAGCGCGGCATCATGGTTGCCCGGCAGCATTACCCACGGGCCGGTGAATGCTCTGGTGGCATTGAACACGCGGCGAATGGTCCGGTCGGCGACAGTCTGGGCATCAAAGACATCCCCGGCCACCAGCACCGCATCGCACTGGTGCTCGTTGGCCAGCCGTGCGAGTTTTTCAATGGCCTCAAAGCGGGCCTCAACCAGAGCGGCACCGTCTTCTGTTTCGAAGCGGCTGAACGCCCGCCCCATTTGCCAGTCTGCCGTGTGTAAAAACTTTGGCATGCAACCTTCCCCGGATCATTTCGAAATCGTGGGCAAGTTTAGCCGGCTTTGGCCTGTTCCCGAAACAACGCAGCGCCCAGTGCTTCAAAATAGTGCCTGAAAGCATCGTTGATCCGCTGTCGCTGGGCACCTTCCGGATACAGGCCCGCTTTTGCCTCGTCGGAATACACCGTACCCCGTACCAGGAAGCTGTTTCGGGGCGCGCAACCTTCCACAAAAGCTTCAAAGGCACGGGCGCAAAGCTCTTCCGGCCTGGCGTAGTAAAGGACTTTCAGCCCTGCATCCGCCTTTTGTGATGCACGGAACAGTGGGCTGGGTGCGGTGCCGTCTTCGTTGAGGAGGATGGCCTGGAAGCAGACACTCAAGCGTTCATTCAGCGGGTGGTCTTTCTGGTTCGCACTGCTCAGCCAGGCGCTGGAGGCAAAACCGTGCTGCTCCAGTTTTCGGAACGCCTTGTTCCCCATGTAATGATCAAAGGCGTGGAACCACTCGTGGGCGAGGCTGCCCGCGCCCGCGTTCTTGGCCAGGGCCAGTTGTCGGGTTGCGGGGATATAGTGGGCCGCTACCCCCGGCCGGCCGCCAATGCCGTATTGCAGCCCCAGGGTACTGCGCAGTGAAATCAGGGTTTCCGGGCCCCGAAGGATCGTCATCAGGTCACACAGCGCCTGGTAAAACCGGCCTGCTGCCCTGTCCCGTTCCTGCGGAGTTACCCAGCGACCAACTTCGATGCTGCGGAACTCGAACTGGCGCCTTACCGTGACAAACGAAACCGGGCTTTGCCCTGCCATGACCATTCTCCCCGCTTGAGCGCCTGCAAACACCGGCCACCCGGAATACTGTTTATATGTACAGTATTCTGGATGGCAACAGGCAGCGGGTCAACCCGTTTTGGCGGGTTTTCGGCTTCTCTGGCGCTGGGGGGATTTGCCCTCTGCCGGCTTGCCGGTTGTGCGCTCGGCGGCGGTGGTTTTGCGTTTGCGTGGTTTGGGTGCCTCCGGAGCCGGCTCATTGCGCACATAGGAGCCGGGCGCAGGCTCGATAACAGGTAGCTCTCCGTCGCCCGGGATTCTCGCCGGCACTTCACCGCCACTGAACTGCTCTGCCCACTTGACCCAGTCCGGCCACCAGGAGCCTTCGAATTCCTCCGCTCCGGAGAGCCACTCATCCGGTGACAGGTCGGTGTTCTCGTTTATCCGATAACCGTATTTGTTCTGGTAAGGCGGGTTGATAATTCCGGCAATATGGCCAGAGCCACCCAGCACAAAGCGAACCGGCCCACCCAGATAGCGTGATCCTTTGTAGCAGGACTTCCAGAGGGCAATGTGATCCTCAATAGCTGAGGCAAAGTAGGCGGGCACCTTCACCTGCGAGAGGTCAATCGGCGTTCCGGCAAGGGTGATGCCACCGGGCTCGCCCAGGCGGTTCTCAAGGTACATGTTGCGCAGGTAGAAACTGTGCATGGCACCGGGCAGCCGGGTGCAGTCTGTGTTCCAGTGCAACAGGTCGAAGGGGGGTGTTTCCCGGCCCAGCAGGTAGTTATTGATATAGAAGGACCAGATAAGGCTGTTGGCGCGCAGCATGCTAAACGCAGTGGCCATGGAGACGCCATCAAGATAGCCCTGCTTCTTCATGGCCTTTTCCATCTTGCTGATCATGTCTTCATCAATGAAGACCTCTATATCGCCAACGTCTGAAAAATCCAACAGGCTGTTGAAGAAGGTGGCGCTCTTCACCCGGTCGTCGCCACGGGCTGCCAGCCAGGCAAGCGCGCAACCCAGCAGTGTGCCGCCAATACAGTAGCCGACGGCATTGACCTCACGCTCACCGGTGGCTTTCTCGATAGCATCCAGGGCGGCTACCGGGCCCTCAAGCATGTAGTCCTCGAAGCCCTTGTCGGCATGCTCCTTGCCCGGGTTTACCCAGGAAATGACGAAAACCGTGTGGCCCTTCTCGACCCAGTAGCGGATGAACGACTTTTTCGCACCCAGGTCCAGAATGTAATACTTGTTGATCCAGGGCGGTACGACCATAAGCGGCCGACGATGCACTGTCTCGGTCGTTGGTCGATACTGTATGAGCTGCATCAGATCATTCTGGTAGATGACATCGCCCGGCGTATCGGCCAGGTTTCTGCCAACCTCGAACGCCTTCGGGTCCGACATTCTGAAGAACATCTGGCCATCGGCGTCGTCAAGATCCCGCAAAAAATTGGCGAGGCCACGCACGAGGTTGCGACCCCTGGTGTCCACAGTCGTGCGCAGCACCTCGGGATTGGTCAGAACAAAGTTGCTGGGTGACAACGCTGCAGTAACCTGGCTGGTAAAGAAGCGGACTTTATGGCGGTCGTGCTCATCAAGACCCCGAACATCATCAATGGTGTCCATGATCCAGCGATCCGACATCAGGTAAGCCTGTTGGATAAAGTTGAAAAAAGCGCGATCGGTCCAGGCGATGTCTTTGAAGCGACCGTCACCCCGCTCCGGGGCCGTCACTCGCATCGGCTCCCGGCTGATCAGGCTCATTGCCGCACCGGTACCGAGGATGGCCGCGTTCTGCACCAGGCGCATCTGGGAAGTAATGACCGCATCCGGCTGAGTGGCAAATTTTATGGTGAAACGCACGAAGGGTTTCGCCATGCTCTTGAGGCTGACCGGATTGGGCCGGCCGCCTTTCAGGCGCCTTAACACTGAGCGCGTGATCAGGCGGGTGCCATATACCCCCGCACTGACCAGGGCTTTGGGCACCGTTTGTTGTTCATCACCGCCGGACGGCGACTTGACAGGTTTAGTGGACATGGACACATTCCCTCGGTTCACCACTGCTATATTGTTGAAAGCACTGCCCTCAAATTAGCAGAGGGAAGCAAGGGCAACAAGATACCTGAGCGATGGTCTGCTCAGGCGCTGCGAATAAACTTCTGCAACTTGGGGGCGATTTCGTCGCGCCAGCGGCGGCCGTTGAAAGTGCCATAATGGCCAACTCCCGGCTGCAAGTGGTGCGCCCGGCGGTCGTCGGGAATATTGGTGCAGAGTTTGTGGGCTGCGCGGGTCTGGCCCGGGCTGGAAATGTCGTCTTTTTCGCCCTCTATGGTCATCAACGCGGTTTTCTCAATAGCACTGGGGTCTACCAGCCTGCCACGATGCTTGAAACAGCCCCGAGCCAGATGGAATTCCTGGAATACCCGCTCAATGGTTTCCAGGTAGTAGGCGTCAGGAAGGTCCATCACCGCCAGATATTCGTCGTAAAATTCCCTGTGGCGGGTGACTTCTTCCGCGTCATCATCCCGAATGGACCTGAACAGTCCCCGATAGGCATCCAGATGGCGGTCGAAGTTCATGTTGATGAACCCCGTCAGCTGCAAAAAGCCGGGATAGACCTTGCGCATGGTGCCCGGGTAAGGCGCCGGCACGGTATGGATCAGGTTGCGCTTGAACCACGAGAGTTTGTGTTTTTTGGCCAGTTCGCAGGGCTCTGTCGGATCAACCCGTCCGTCTACCGGGCCGCTCATCAGCGCCAGAGAACGCGGCGCTGACGGATGATTATCCTGGGCCATCAGGGCGGTGGCCGCGAGCACCGGCACTACCGGCTGGCAGACCGCCAAAACGTGTGTGTCGGGGCCGATGTGATTAATAAAATCAATCACATAATCAATATAGTCGTCGAGCCCGAAATTGCCCTCCGAAATGGGCACCATACTGGCATCACGCCAATCGGTAATGTACACATCGTGGCCCGGCAACATGGTTTCTACAGTGCCCTTGAGAAGCGACGCATAATGGCCGGACAGCGGCGCTACGATAAGCAACTTGGGGTCATCCGGACGATCAACGTTACGCTGGAAATGCTTCAACTGACAAAAGGGCTTGCGCTTGACGATGGTTTCGTTGACCAGAACCGTCTCTCCATCGCAAACCGTTGTGTCCAGATTGAAGGACGGTTTGGGATAACGCCTGGTTAGATCCCCAAACACGTTGAGGGCTGAGGCAATACTGCGGGTGCCAGGAACCCTGGACCAGGGATTCAGCGGGTGCCGAAGGATTTTGCTATGGCCACTCGCCAGCATGCGGGCCGGGGTCAGTGCAAGGCGGCTCATTTCGTGCGTTAAATACATCATGGCGCGAGTTATCCTGAGTGAGTTAGGTTGATCTGGATCTTTGTCGCTACTCCGCTCCTTTGGATACTGTTTTCTCGGGCTTGCCAAGCCGACCAGTGCGGACAGTACCGTCATCTTACGCTTATTACGCGATCAGCGCGAAGACTGCCCACCCCTGGCTTTGTCGCTATCCCGCCTCCATACAGCGGCTAAGGATAATCCTGTTCTAAATTGGCTGGTTACGACGAACAGCTGTAATAGGAAAATCCGCCGAGATCGAACAACTCTGACGGCTTCAGCCTGTAGTATTGCTCCTCGGCCCTTTCTGACTGCTCGGCGTATGGTTGTGTCAATACGCCCTGCAGCGCTCTGAGTGGCTGGTAGTGACCCTCGGCTGCCTGTTGATAGACAGGTACCACCAACCACTCCCGCATCGTGTATTTTGGATTGACGAGTTTCATCTCCCGGGTGGGCCCGATACGCGATTTCCACTCAGTGAGCCATTGTGCCCAGCGCATGAACAGCGCTGCTGAATCGGCTGCCCCTGCTTCATTCGGCGGCCTGTAAAAACTCTTCTTGAGTGGCTCAATGTCGTCAGGTATCGACGACAGCTCCCGGAAAAAGAGGGTGTAATCCACAGGCGTTTGCGTCATCAGCGCCATAAGCTCCCTGAAGAGGCCGGCGTCAAAGGCGTCAAGCCCCAGCTTGGCTGCCCACATCTTTTCCAGCTCCGCCTTCATCACCTCCGGGAAACCTGAATGAATCTCCTCTAGCTGAGCCAGTTCCCCCTGACGGGCAGTCAGCAGAGGCTGCAGGGCCAAACAGAACATCCTGAAGTTCCGTTCCGCTGCCACAGGTTGATTCAGGAAGGAGAAGTGTTGTCCCCCACCGGTCCATGGTTGGTAGAGAGGGTCAAATACTTCGCAGAACCCGAAAGGACCATAATCCAGCGTGAAGCCGCCAGCGGCGCAGTTGTCACTATTAAAGTTGCCCTGGCAATAACCGACACGAATCCAGTTCGCAACCAGAGAGGCGAGACGGCCGCGAAACTCACGCGCCAGCATCACGACTTTTGAGGGAGTATCGAGTGATTGATCAATGACATCAGCGTACTCCCGATCGATCAGATGAAGCACGAGCTGCTCGAGCTCCTCCATCGCTTTGGGATGTTCCTGCCTCCGGGCGCGACGACTGAAGAGTTCGAGCTGGCCCACCCGGATGAATGACGGTGCGACACGGGTGGATATCGCGACTGGCTCGGCAATCATCTGGTCCGGATCCCTCATACGGGAGCCCTCCGAATACCAGGGCCGCATCACCTTTTCGGTTTTAGATACATAAAGGCTCAGGGATCGGGAGGTCGGTACGCCCAGCGCGTGCATATGCTCCTGTGCCAGGAACTCGCGAACACTCGATCTGAGCACAGCCCGGCCGTCAGCGCCGCGGCAGTACGGTGTCCGGCCGCCACCCTTTAACTGCATCTCCCAGCGTCGACCGTTGAAAACACCCTCAAGCACCGAAATTGCACGCCCATCACCGTAGCCATTGCCGGTCTGAAACGGGCACTGCTGGGTGTATTCGGTGCCGTAGATGGACAGCGCATAGCCACACGCCCAACCGACCTTGCGCATCGGCTCCGGAACCTGTGCCAGGTCTCCAGAGAACATCCGGATAAAGTCCGTGGACTGAGCCAAACTATCAGCAAAGCCTAATTCGCTGAACAGAGTTTCGCTGTGAGCAACGTATTCAGGGGCTTCAATTGGCGTTGGCCTGACTGGCACATAATGCCCCGTAAAGACCTGCCTCGGCATGTGGTCGACGCCATCCGGATCTGCATCGGGATCACAGTTCAGATTATTTATCAGCGAGTAGTCTGCCATCGGCGCCAGCTCTTCGAGGCTGGTGACTTCGAGGCTTTTTGTTCGCGGTGAGCGATTCTCCATCAGGGCTTCTCCTGGTCAGGAAGTTCTGGAGACAGAAACGAAAAAAGGCAGACCAGTATAATACTGATCTGCCTTTCTTTTATATGGTAGCGGGGGCAGGATTCGAACCTACGACCTTCGGGTTATGAGCCCGACGAGCTACCAGACTGCTCCACCCCGCAATAAACTGGCTGTTGTTTTCGAGGCAACCCCCGATCAACGTGCGCGTATAGTAAGGATCCGCTGGCAGTGTGTCAATCGATATTTTCAAAGAGGTCGGAAGGATACAGCAGTTCGTCGGCGGGGCCCGTGGTGATCATGCCGACCGCCTCTATGGCTTCCTGAACCGGCCTGAATGAACGCCGGTGCTGGGTAGTGGCCCCCAGCCTGCCGAGAGCTTCCAGGTGTACTGGCGTGGGATAGCCCTTGTGGCTGGCAAATCCGTAGTGGGGATAGGTTTCATGAAGTGTTGCCATCTCCCGGTCGCGGGTTACCTTGGCGAGTATGGAAGCCGCGCTGATGGCTTCCACCCGGCTGTCGCCCTTTATCACCGGCTCCGATGGCCAGTGCCAGTTCGGGCAGCGGTTGCCGTCCACCAGCACGTATTCGGGGGGAATATGAAGCCCGGCTACCGCCCGCTCCATCGCCACCATGGTGGCACGGAAGATGTTCAGACGGTCGATCTCGTCGGCTTCACAGCGGCCAAGGCTCCAGGAAGCGGCGCGTTCGATGATCTGTTCGTACAGCGCCTCACGGCGTTTTTCTGTCAGCTTTTTCGAGTCCGCCAGGCCCGGTATCGGCTTTTCCGGGTCCAGTATCACGGCTGCTGTTACCACGGCGCCGACCAGCGGCCCACGCCCGACTTCGTCCACGCCGGCCAGAAGCCGGCCCTGATAACGACACTCAAAGGGCGGTAGCGGTCTTTTGCTCATGGCTGCTTACCTTCGATCAATGCTGAAAGGGCAGTTGCTGCCTGCTCGTCAGCATTCTGCCGCAACTGTTCATGCAGGAGGGAGAAGGCGTCGGTGAGGCGGGCGCGTTCGGTTTCGTTTTCCAGGCGTTCGAGAACGGCTTCGCCCAGGGTCTCTGGTGTGGCGTCATCCTGCAGCAATTCCGGCACCAAAGGCTCACGGGCAAGCAGGTTGGGCAGCGCCACGTGGGGCACCTTCACCAGCCGCGATACCAACGCAAAACTGAGGCCGCTCAACCGGTACCCGACAACCATGGGCTTCTTGAGCAACATCGCTTCGAGCGTTGCGGTTCCGGAGGCCAGCAGGACCACATCCGACGACGCCATCACTTCCCGCGAACGGCCACGCACAATGGTCACCTCCAGCTTCACATCGAGGGCCTCCACCAGCGCCCGAACCTGCTGCTCGCGCTCCCGGTTGACGCACGGAATCACCAGTTGCAGGTCAGGGCGTTTGCCCTGGATCCAGCGTGCGGCTTCCAGAAACAGGGTGCCAAGGCGTTCAACCTCCCCTCCCCGGCTCCCGGGCAGGATGGCCAGCACCGGTGCGTCGTCGCGCAGACCCAAGGCCTTGCGGGCGCCTGCGGTATCCGGCGTCATCGGGATTCGGTCTGCCAGGGGGTGGCCCACAAAGGCCACGGGGATATTGTGCTCTTCGTAGAATCGCGCTTCGAAGGGAAACAGCGTCAGCATGAGGTTGACGGATTTGGCAATCTTGAAGATACGCTTCTGGCGCCAGGCCCAGACCGAGGGGCTGACATAGTGGGCGGTGAGCATGCCGGCATCACGGCATCGCCGTTCAATGCCCAGGGTAAAATCCGGGGAATCGATGCCGATCACCACATCCGGCGGCGTTGCCAGCAGATAGTCCATCAACCGGGCACGAATGCTGAACAGCTCACGGATGCGGCCAAGCACTTCCACCAGCCCCATAACGGAAAGTCGTTCCATGGGCACCAGCGAGTGAAAGCCTTCAGCCACCATTTCCTCGCCGCCAATGCCCACGAAACGGGCATGGGGATATCGGTGCCGGAGCGAGCGAATCAGGCCCGCGCCGAGGATATCGCCGGAGGCCTCTCCGGCCACGATGGCAAAGGTAGCTTTACGGGTACTGACAACAGAGTGCTCAGGATGGTCCGTCACCGGGGTAATCGCTCCCTGGTCAGCGGATAATGCCGCGGTGTGCGCCGCGAAGGGATTCAATCAGTGGCAGCACTTCGGGGATGTCGGAATAGGCTTTTTCCAATTCCACTACCGCCTGCTCCGTTGTCAGGCCCTGGCGATAGATAACCTTGTAGGCGCGACGAAGAATCAGCAGAACTTCCTTGCTGAAGCCACGGCGCCGCAGTCCTTCCACGTTCATGCCGAATGGCTGGGCGGACTGTCCGCTGGCCATGATGTAGGCGGGAATGTCTTTGAGTACGATGCTTCCGCCGGCGCTCATGCTGTGGGTGCCGATGTGGCAGAACTGATGGACCATGGTGCCGCCGCCAAGGATGGCATAGTCACCTACCGATACATGCCCGGCCAGAGTGGCACAGTTGGCCAGGATGGTGTTATCACCAATGATGCAGTCATGGGCGACATGAACGTAGGCCATCAGCAGGTTGCCGCTACCAATACTGGTTTCACCCCGGTCCTGGACAGTCCCCCGGTGAATGGTGCAATTTTCACGGATGGTATTGTCGTCGCCAATCACCAGCGTGGTCGGCTCGCCCGCGTACTTCTTGTCCTGGCACTCCTCACCCACACTGGAGAACTGGAATATGCGGTTATTACAGCCAATTCTGGTGGGGCCCTTGATCACCACATGGGACATGATTTCGGTACCTTCACCGATCTCCACATCCGGGCCAATATAGCTCCAGGGACCAACAACGACGTTGTCAGCCAGCCTGGCAGACGGATCAACGATCGCCTGAGGATGGACTCCCGACCATTCTTTTGTCGCCATCAGACTTCTCTCTCAGCGGTCAGTATTTCTGCCACACAGACGACTTCGTCATCTACAAGTGCGCGGCACTCGAATTTGTAGATTCCACGTTTACCCGAGATCATCCGGGATTCCAGGCACAGTCTGTCCCCTGGCACAACCGGGCGCTTGAAGCGCGCCTTGCTGGAACCAGCGAGGTATTGTACCACGCCATCCGACGGCTTCCGGCCAACCGTCAGGAAGCCGAGAATGCCCGAGAGTTGCGCCATGGCTTCGATAATAAGCACGCCCGGCATAATGGGATTGTTTGGAAAGTGGCCGTTAAAAAATGGCTCGTTCAGGGAAATGTTCTTGTACCCCTTGATGAACTGCCCCTTTTCCGACTCGGTCACCCGGTCAACCAGCAAAAAGGGGTAGCGATGGGGCAGGTATTCCATGATGTCTTTGATGTTCATAATCATCAGTAACGGCCTCAGCCTTGTATTTTCTTTTCCAGTTCTTTTAGCCGACGCGCCATGGCATCAAGCTGACGAAAACGTACGGCATTCTTGCGCCATTGCCGGTTGGTGTCCGCGCTGGTTCCCGATGAATACACGCCAGGTTCCGCTATATCATTCGAAACCAGGGTCATGCCCGTCAGGTGTACCTGATCACCAATCGTCAGATGGCCCGCCACTCCCGACTGGCCACCGAAGACGCAATGGCTGCCGACCCGGGTGCTGCCGGCAATTCCAACCATTGCCGCCATGGCGCTGTGATCACCAATACTGACGTTATGTGCTATCTGAATGAGATTATCGAGCTTCACCCCGTTGCCAATGACGGTGTCGTCGAGCGCACCGCGATCAATCGTGGTATTCGCCCCGACCTCAACATCATCGCCAAGGATTACCCGGCCAAGTTGCGCGATCCGGTGCCAGGCGCCTTTCTCATTGGCAAACCCGAAGCCGTCCGAACCGATTACGGCACCACTCAGAATATGACAGCGCTTGCCCAGCACAATGTCGTGAGCCAGGGTCACGCGCGGGCGCAGCACTGAATGTTCACCAACCGTGCAGCGGGCGCCAATGATACTGCCGGCACCGATCACCACGTGGTCACCAATAACCGCCTCGGCCTCGACAACAGCCTGTGGCCCGATACTGGCGCTTTGCGACACCTGCGCTGACGGGTCAACCACCGCAGACTCGTGAACACCAGGCCGTGGTACAGGCGCAGGATCAAACCAGTGGCTCAGACGAGCATAACCAAGGTAAGGATTGTCCAGTAACAGGACATTGGTAGAGCACTGATCAGCGACCGATGGAGAGACGATAACCGCCGAAGCCCTGGTGTCTGCAAGATAGCGTGCGTAGGAGGGATTAGCCAGGAATGCGATCTGGCCCGGAGCCGCCGCCTGAAGCGTGGCAAGCCCGCCGATATCGGTATCGGGATCGCCCCTGAGTTCCGCCCCAAGCTCAGAGGCAATATCGCCCAGCCGGTATGAACGCTTAGTCATTATCAGCTCCACAAGGTTTTTCCGGGCTGGCCATTACCAGTCCCGCCGTTATCAGCGGTCCAGCTTCTCCAGTAGCTCTTCCGTCAGGTTCATGTCGGGCTTGACGTACACAACGGCCTCACTGGGCAGAATCAGGTCGAGATCATGCTCGTCCAGTAATTCCTTGACGGCTGCATCCACTTCCGGGCGAGCGTCTTCCAGAAACTGCTGTTTGCGGTTTGCCACGGTGGAATCCAGACGTTGCTTGAGAAAGTTAAATTCCTTGACCTTTTCCTGGAATTCCGCGGTCATTTTGGTGCGTTCAGACTCATTCATCATGGCGCCGTCTTTCTCCAGGCGCGCCTGCAGATTTCGGGCGGCCTCCTGAGCCTCCCTGACCTTTGCTTCCTCAGCGGAAAAATCCCGCTGCATCTGCTCACTGAATGCTTTTGCATCTTTGGACGAGAACAGTGCCTGGCGCAAATCAACCACGCCAATACGAGTTTCAGCGGCAACCGTGGTGGTTGCCATCAAAGCAGCCAACAATACTGCCATGGACAATCGGAACATGTTATTTCTCCTGTTTTTCAGTTATTACCGCGTTTCCATTCGCTCTCTGATCAGAACGTCTGCCCCAGGGAGAACTGGAATATCTGGGTATCGTCGCCACTCTTGTCGTTCAGAGGTTTGGCAAGACTGAATGCCAGCGGACCAACCGCTGTGATCCACTGGAATCCTACACCAGCCGACACCCGGACTTCATCCAGAGCCGGGTCAAAGTTGCGGTCAGCGTCAAACACCTGCCCCGCATCCACGAAGAATGCCGTTCTCATTGAGCGGGTATCGCCGGCAAACGGCGTGGGGAAGATCAGCTCAAGACTGCCCTCCGTCAGCAGGCTGCCGCCGAACGGGTCCGGGTCAGAGAAGTCGTTAGGCGCATTTGTGGCCCGAGGCCCCAGAGAGTTTGCCTCATATCCGCGCACCGAACCGTAACCGCCGGCGTAGAAGTGCTCGTAAAACGGCATCACCGTTCGCCCGCTGTAACCATCACCATAGCCGATTTCTGAACGTGCGCGGAAGACCCAGGTCTGGTTCTCATTGAATGGCTGATAGAACTCGGTTTTCTGGTTCACTTTATAGAACGTAAGGTCACTGCCAGGCACGGCAATATCCGTGGACAGGGAAACGCTGTAACCATCAGTCGGCAGAACGCCCCGGTTCAGAGTACTGCGGCGCCATGAACCGAACAGGAAGTAGTTGTTGAAGTCGTTACCTTCTTCGTCGATAAAGGTTCGCACTTCCTCGGAGGTAAACGCGCCCTCCTTGACCTTGGAGAGGGTATAACCAAGTCCAAAGTTCAGCCGGGTGACGTTGTCGGTGGGATACCCGAAAGTGACCCGGCCGCCATACTCATCCAGCAGATAGGATGAAATATCCTGCTCTTCGAAATCGGTTTCACGGGCGAACACGCTGAAGCCCCGGCTTACGCCGTCCACGGTGTAGTAAGGGTCCAGGTAGGAGAAGTTGGCGCTCTTGATGGAGTCGCTGACATTTACGCCAAAGGATACCCGCTTACCGCTGCCAAAGAAGTTGTTCTCTGACACGTTGGCCCCGAGGATAACGCCGGAAGCCTGGGAGAAGCCAACAGACGCCGAGAGGCTGCCCGTTGCCTGCTCCGCCACCGAGTAGTTGACGTCTACCAGGTCGTCGGTACCGGGGACCGGAACCGTCTCCACATCCACGGTCTTGAAGAAACCAAGCCGCTCCAGTTGTGTTTTGGAGAATTCGATTCTGTCTGTTGACGCCACACCGCCTTCCATCTGGGTCATCTCCTGGCGCAGCACGTCGTCTCTTGTAGAAACGTTGCCATCAAAATTGATGCGCCGGACGTAGGCCCGCTTGCCGGGTTCCACAAAAAAGGTGACTGATGCGGTGTCATCCTCACCTGGCTCCGGCACGGCGTTCACGTTGGCAAAGGCATAACCTTCACGGCCGAGGCGCCTGGACAGCGACTCGGAAATCGCCGTCATGCGGGAACGGGAAAATACGTCGCCCTCTTCAATCGGGATAAGCTCGCGCAGCTCTTCCTCATCAACGATGAGTTCGCCACGCAGATTGACGTCGGAAACCGTGTATTGGGGCCCTTCATTCAGGGAGATCGCAATGAACACCTGCTTCTTGTCAGGCGAGATGGACACCTGGCTGGATTCAACGTTGAAGTCGATATAGCCACGGTCAAGATAGAAAGACCGCAGGGACTCCAGGTCACCACTCAGGCGCTCTCGGGCGTACTTGTCGGAGTTGGTGATGGAATTCCACCAGCTGGTGGTTCTCAGCTCAAACAGATCCAGCAGGGTTTCATCGTCGAAGGCGTCGTTGCCAACAATGTTGAGATGCTGAATGGCTGCCACTGTGCCTTCATTGATATCCAGCCGGATGGCAACCCGGTTGCGCGGGAGATCTTCGGCCGTTGCCTTTACGCGGGCGTTGTAACGGCCCTGACTGATATAAGACCGCAAAATCTCCAGTTCCAGCCGCTCCAGGGTGGCGCGGCGAAACACCTGGCCTTCCTGCAGGCCGGCACCGGACAGCGCGTCCATCAGCATGTCGGTTTCGATGTTCTTGTTGCCATCAATGTCGATGGAGGTGATTGATGGCCGTTCCTTGACGGTCAGGATCAGCACACCACCGTCCCGGCTCGCCTCGATATCGGTAAACAGCCCGGTACGAAACAGGTCCTTGATGGCGGAAGCCAGTTCAACTTCATCAACAGGCTCGCCGATGGATACGGGAAATGCAGAGAATACCGTTCCTGCGGATACCCGCTGAAGGCCTTCTACCTCAATGTCAGATACGGTGAATTCATCAGCCAGAGCCGGTTTCATGGCGGAAGTGGCGATTGCCAAACCTACAGCTAAACCCAGAAAAGAACGTCTCATTCAATAATTTCGCCTGTTGATGCGCGTAAGGAGTTCGCAATTCTCACAACCGCATCAGGTCGTTGTAAAGTGCAAACACCATTAATGTGAGGATCATTGCCATACCAATACGTAACCCGAAAGCCTGTGCCTGTTCGGAAAGCGGCTTTTTACGGATGGCTTCGATGGTGTAATAGACAATATGCCCACCATCCAGAACCGGTACTGGCAACAGATTCAGCACCCCGAGGCTGACACTGAGGTAGGCAAGAAAACGTACAAAATCTTCAAAGCCGGAACTTACACTGGCTTCGGCTATCCTTGCAATGGTAATCGGGCCACTAAGGTTAGAGGGAGACAGCAGCCCGGTCACCATTTTTTTGATGGCAACCAGGGTCAGCCGGGTGTCACCCCAGGTTTCGGACACGGCGTTGGGGATCGCGGCCAGGGGCCCGTAGCTGACATCCCGCAGCACTTCATCGGGCCATGTCACTTCACTGACGCCGGCCCCCACAAGCCCGGTAACCGTGCCGTCGTCTGCCTTGTTTTCTGCAGGTGTTACCACAATCTGCTGGGTGCGACCGTCGCGCTCAACCGTTAGCTCCAGTGGTGTTTCGGGGGCTTCCCGAATAAACGAGACCAGTTCGAACCAGTCAGACACCGGTTCTCCATCCACAGCAACCACCCGGTCGCCGGACTTCAGGCCCGCAGCTTCAGCCCTTCCTCCAGTGACAATCTGTCCCAGGACAGGCGGTACATCCGGCCGCCAGGGCGTGACGCCGAATTCACCCAAAGGGTTAGGGTTCTCGTCATTGAGGCGCCATCCGTCCAGGGACCCTGTCAGCGTGCCCCGGCTTCCGTCGCGGGAGACATCAATGGTTATTTCACCGAACTCGCCGGTACGCTCAAGCAGGCGCATGTTCACGTCACGCCAGGACGTTACCCGGTGCCCGTCAACCTCGTGGATCTCCATACCAGAGGCGAGCCCCACGCGGTCAGCAACGCTGCCCTCGTTGACCTCTCCGATGATGGGCGCGACGGTGGTGAAACCCACTACGCTGAGCAGCCAGTACGCAAAAATGGCAAACAGGAAGTTCGCCACTGGGCCGGCCGCTGCAATGGCAATGCGTTTTGACGGCGGTTTGGAGTTGAAGGCCAGATGCTTCTCGTCCTCAGGTACCGGCCCTTCCCGCTCGTCCAGCATCTTTACATAACCACCAAGCGGAATGGCAGCAACCGCAAACTCGGTACCCTGCCGGTCGTACCAGGAGAATAATGGCTTGCCAAAACCCACCGAAAAACGCAGCACCTTTACCCCACAGCGCCGCGCCACCCAGAAGTGACCGAACTCATGAAGGGTTACCAGAATGCCCAGCGTCAGTACCAGCGCCAGTATGGTTTCAACTATCTGCATAGTGTTCTCTGTTGAGTTTGATCAGCCCGCCCGCCAGGCCCGCCTGAATCAGACAGCCCGCCTCAGGATCTGTTCCCGGGCCAGGGCGCGGGCTTCGGTATCCTTGGCAAAGATGGTATCGAAACTGTCGGCCGGCACAACCTCGGTGGCCGCCAGGGTCTGCTCAATGATAGAGGGAATGTCGGCAAAACCCAGTTTACCAGCAAGAAACGCTGCCACCGCCTCTTCATTCGCCGCATTCAGTACCGCTGGCGCGGTTCCACCCTGCTGAAACGCCTCGGCAGCAAGCCGCAGGCAGGGGAAGCGCTCAAGGTCGGGCCTTTCGAAATTGAACTGCCCGATACGGAAAAGGTCCAGCGGTGCCACCCCGGCGTCGATTCGCTCAGGCCAGGCCAGGCCGTTGGCAATCGGCGTGCGCATGTCGGGGCTGCCGAGCTGGGCAAGCACGGAGCCATCGGCGTATTCAACCATGGAGTGAATGATGCTTTCCGGGTGCACATGCACTTCGATCATTTCCGGCGTGGTATTGAACAGCCAGCAGGCTTCGATCAATTCCAGCCCTTTATTCATCAGTGTTGCCGAATCCACCGAGATTTTCTGGCCCATCGACCAGTTGGGATGCGCACAGGCCTCTGCCGGCGACACATGACGCAGCGCCTCGGCGGAATGGGTACGGAAAGGGCCACCCGATGCCGTCAGCAGAATGCGGGTGATGCCTGCGCCGCCGGTATTGCGGATCTTGTCGGGGGGCATGCACTGAAAAATCGCATTGTGCTCGCTGTCGATTGGCAGCACTTCCGCCCCGGAGGCAGCGACCGCGTCCATGAACAGCTTGCCGGACATCACCAGCGCTTCCTTGTTGGCCAGCAATACACGCTTGCCAGCCCGCACAGCCGCCAATGTGGGTGGCAGGCCGGCCGCGCCAACAATGGCGGCCATGACGGTATCGGCTTCGGCATCTGCCGCCACCTGGCCCAGCGCTTCCTTACCACTGAGAACGGTGACCGATGGCAGGTCGGAAAGTACTTCGCTTAATGCCCGGGCAGCTTGCTGATCCGCCATCACCGCATAGCGGGGGCGAAATTCATGGCACAGTTCCGCCATGCTCTCGACACTGGTACTGGCGGTCAGCGCATGCACCGAAAAACGATCCGGATGCCGGCGGACGACGTCCAGCGTATTCAGGCCTATGGAGCCTGTTGCACCCAGTATCGTTATGGATCGCTTCACAGAGGTCACCATTGCCCCGTGGTCAGCCAACCAAGCAGCGTAATAAGAAGCGCGAATACAGGAATGGCTGCCGTCAGACTGTCGATTCTGTCCATGATGCCACCGTGGCCCGGCAACAGCTGACTGCTGTCCTTGATGCCGCGGAAACGTTTGAGCATGCTCTCAAGCAAGTCGCCCAGCACTGAAACCGCACCGGTCACCAGGCTGGCGATAACCAGCAGACCAGACTGGGCCGCCGTTGCCGAGGCCAGCGTGCTGATAATGACCGCGAACACGGCAACTGCCACCAGGCCACCCCATACGCCGGCCCAGGACTTGCCAGGGCTGACACGTGGCGCAAGCTTGGCCTTGCCGAATGCACGGCCAGAGAAGTAGGCACCAATATCCGCTACCCACACCACACAGAAAACGTAGAGAATCACCAGCAGACTGTTGGTGCTGTCACCAAACTGGAAGCCGCCGGTGCGGATATGGTTGAGCCCGACCCAGGCGGGAACCAGTACCAGAAGCCCCATGATGGCCCGGGCCGGCACACTGCCCCAACGCTCGGAACCGGCCGGATAGCCGCGCACCAGCACAAAACACAGAACCCACCAGAACAGCGCCAGCCAGAGAACGGCCACGGCCGGTACATTCAGCAGACCATAGAGAACCGCAGCAACCACCAGGGCATAGGCTACACGGGCCGCAGGCGCCACTATGCCGGACATATTGGCCCACTCCCAGGCGCCAATCGTGATGATGGCACCGGTAAACAGGGCGAAGCCCAGGGGTGGCAGGAAGAAAATGCCGCCGATGGCAATAGGCGCCAGTATAAGCGCAGTAATAATACGGGTTTTAAGCACGGTATCGTTCGCTATTTTGTCGTTATTGTTCCGATGACACTCTGGCGATCTGGTCGTCAGTCTGACCAAACCGGCGTTTCCGGCCCGCATACGCCTGTAGCGCCTGGCTCATTTCCTGTTCACGGAAATCCGGCCAGTAAACAGGAGAAAAGTACAACTCGGTGTAAGCCAGGTGCCAGAGCATGAAATTGCTGATGCGCTGCTCACCTGCCGTCCTGATCATCAGGTCGGGCATGGGCAAATCGCCAATGGAGAGGTGCTGCTGTATCAGGTTGTCGGTGATATCCGAAGGCGCCAGTTCACCCTTGCGGACCTTCTCGGCCACTTTGCGGCTGGCCTGGGTGATATCCCAGTGGCCACCGTAGTTTGCGGCTATGACCAGAGTCATCCGGGTATTGTCACGGGTGAGCTCTTCGGCACGGTTCATGTGTTCCTGAAGGTTCGCACTGAAGGCCGAGCGGTCGCCGATAATGCGCAGGCAGATATCATTGCGATGGAGCTTTTTCACTTCCCGCTCCAGGGCAAACAGGAACAGACGCATCAGCGCCGACACTTCGTCCTCGGGGCGGCGCCAGTTCTCACTGGAGAACGCGAAAAGTGTCAATACCTCCACCCCTTCCCGGGCACAGGTTTCCACCACTGACCTGACGGCCTTAACACCGGCCTTATGGCCGGCAACGCCCTTCAACCGCCGGGCTTTGGCCCAGCGGTTGTTTCCATCCATGATAATGGCCACATGCCGGGGCTGGCTGCCAGCCGCTACCGGAATCTCTGCGGATACACTTTCCGTCATGCAATCCCCTGTCCAGCCAGCACCCGGCAACGGTGCCGATGCTGGCTGATCATGTTGCTGAAATTGACCAGCTGCTCAGACAGCCATCAGGTCCTCTTCCTTGGCCTTTAGCTGCTTCTCGATATCGGCGATATAGCGGTCGGTCAATTTCTGGATTTCCTCCTCACCGTGGCGCTCTTCGTCTTCGTTGATTTCCTTTTCTTTCAGCAGTTCTTTCAGCGTGCTGTTGGCATCCCGACGCGCGTTGCGGACGGAAACCTTGCCATGTTCCGCATCTGCCCTGGCCTGCTTGACCATTTCCTTACGGGTTTCTTCGGTCAGCATCGGCATGGGAATACGAATGACTTCACCGTTGTTCGACGGGTTGAGGCCCAGATCCGACATCATGATCGCTTTCTCGATCTTCGGCAGCAGCGGCTTTTCCCAGGGCGAAACTGACAAAGTACGGTTGTCTTCCACGTTCACGCTACAAACCTGCTTCAGCGGTGTCTCCTGGCCGTAGTAATCAACCATTACGCTGTCCAGAATGGAGGGGTGGGCACGACCGGTACGGATCTTGTTGAAAGCCGAGTTCAGGGACTCAAGGCTTTTCTTCATTTTCTTTTCGGCATCAGCTTTAATATCGTCAATCACTGCAGCATCCTCGGATTCGTTGTTCAAAATTACTCAATCAATGTGCCTTCAGATTCCCCGGTTACAATCCGGGTCAGCGCGCCAGCCCGGTTCATATCGAAGACCCGAAGGGGCATGCCATGGTCCCGGGCAAGGCAGATGGCGGTCAGATCCATCACGCCCAGTTTCTTGTCCAGCACTTCATCGTAAGTGAGGTGCTCGTATTTTTCCGCGGTCGAGTCTTTGTAGGGATCCGCGGAGTAAACACCATCAACCTTGGTGGCTTTTAGCACCGCATCAGCTTCAATCTCGATGCCGCGCAGACAAGCCGCTGAATCGGTTGTAAAAAACGGATTTCCCGTACCCGCACAGAAGATCACCACGTCGCCGTCTTTCAGATCGCGTACGGCGCGGCGGCGGTCGTAATGTTCAACAATACCACTCATGGGGATGGCAGACATAACCCGGGTACGAATGTTGGAGCGCTCAAGGGCATCGCGCATGGCCAGCCCGTTCATCACGGTTGCCAGCATTCCCATGTGATCGCCTGTCACCCTGTCCATGCCGGCCGCGTTCAGAGCAGCACCACGGAACAGGTTACCACCACCGATCACCAGGCCTACCTGGACACCAATACCAATCAGGGAGCCAATATCCAGCGCCATACGATCAAGCACTTTGGGGTCAATACCAAAACCATGGTCGCCCACCAGGGCTTCGCCACTGAGCTTGAGCAAAACACGTTTGTATCTGGGCTGGGTATTGGACGACTTCGGCATGAGGATCCCCTTCTGTGTGTCTGGCTTGATGTCTGGCAGGACAAGCTTGTCAGGCTTGTATTTGACATACTCCTCGAAAAAAGGGGTATCTCAGATACAAGCCCGCCACGAGAGCCGGACTACTCCAGCCAACGTGGCAGACTCGAACGGTGCGTCAGCGCATGCTTCAGCACCTGTCAGAAGGATCAGGACTTACCGGTGCCCGCTGCAGCAGCGACCTCGGCAGCGAAGTCCACTTCTTCCCTCTCAATACCTTCGCCAACTTCCAGACGGACAAAGCTGGCCAGATCGGCTCCGTTTTCCTTGATCAGCTGACCGACGGTCTGGTCAGGATTCTTGACGAACGGTTGCTCGACCAGGCTGTTTTCCGCCAGGAACTTCTTGATGCGGCCGCCCATCATCTTCTCGACGATTTCGGCAGGCTTGCCTTCCATGTCCGGCTGGGCCTTGATGACGGCCTTTTCTTTCTCGAGCTCGTCGGCCGGCATGTCTTCCGGCTTGCCAACCCGGGGGTTAACAGCGGCAACGTGCATGGCAACGTCCCGTGCAACTTCCGGGTCACCAGCGGTGAGAGCCACAACAGCGGCAATCTTGTTGGTGCTGTGTACGTAAGCGCCCACAACCGGGCCTTCCACCCGCACGATGCGACGAACGGTGATGTTCTCGCCAATCTTCTGAACCAGCGCTTCACGCTTGGCTTCCAGATCGCCTTCCATCAGTTCGGCAACGTCGGTTTTGCCGTTTTCGAAAGCAACATTCAGAACGTCGTTGGCGAAGTTCATGAAGTTGTCATCACGGGCAACGAAGTCAGTTTCGGAGTTCACTTCCAGGATGTAGGCGACAGTGTTGTCGTCAGACACTTTAATCAGGGAAACACCTTCAGCGGCGGTACGGCCCGCTTTCTTGGCAGCCTTCAGGCCGGAAGACTTGCGCAGCTCTTCAATTGCAGCATCAACGCTTCCTTCAGCCTCTACCAGTGCTTTCTTGCACTCCATCATGCCAAGGCCCGTGCGCTCACGGAGCTCTTTGACCATTGCGGCAGTAATTGCAGCCATGTTCATTCCTCTTAACTGTTCCAATCCAAATTCTGTACCGGTGTGCCCGGCGGTAAGCCACGGGCACACCCTAAAACCCATTTGCGAAGAAGGTATTACTCCGCGGCGGGAGCAGCACCTTCCGCGCCTTCGCTGACTTCTACAAACTCGTCAGCGCCGGCAGCACCTGCCTGGGATGCTTCAAGGCAGGTATCAGCAACGGCCTGCACGTAAATCTGGATCGCGCGGATGGCATCGTCGTTACCCGGGATCACGTAATCAACGCCGTCCGGGTCGCTGTTGGTATCAACAACACCAATAACAGGAATGCCCAGCTTGTTGGCTTCCTTGATGGCGATACGCTCGTGGTCCACGTCGATAACGAACAAGGCGTCCGGCAGGCCGCCCATGTCCTTGATGCCGCCGATGGAGCGCTCAAGACGGTCCATTTCGCGGGTGCGATCAAGGGCTTCTTTCTTGGTCAGCTTGTCGAAGGTACCGTCCTGGCTCTGTGCTTCCAGGTCGCGGTAGCGACGGATCGACTGGCGGATGGTCTTGTAGTTGGTCAGCATGCCGCCGAGCCAGCGATGGTTCACGTAAGGCTGGTTGGAGCGCAGTGCTTCTTCCTTGATGATCTTGGCCGCTGCACGCTTGGTGCCAACGAACAGGATCTTGTTCTTGCTGTTTGCGAGGTTATGAACGAAGTTCAACGCATCGTTCATCGCAGGAACAGTCTGTTCAAGGTTGATGATGTGAATCTTGTTACGGGCGCCGAAGATGAACTTCGACATTTTCGGGTTCCAGTAACGGGTCTGGTGACCGAAGTGAGCGCCTGCCTTCAGCAGGTCACGCATATTTACCTGAGCCATGATATTTACCTTTTTAGCTTCGGGTTAGTCCTCCACACGTCCGATTGACCCAACCTGAACCCGCTGCTTTTTTATGTGAGCAACAGAAGCAGGCACCCTGGGACAACGTGCCGACGTGTGTGCGAATTTGCCGGATTTGTTTCCAGCGGGCGCGTTTATACCATAAATCGGCCGCCTGATTCCATTAATTTGTGGCTCGGGTAATAGGTCTGCGACCGCCTCTTCCTTGTACCGGGCCACACTCCCCCTTAAAATGCCTGTTTGATCCAAATCAACGGGAAACCCAATGCAGGTATCGATCAAGACTCCGGAAGAAATCGAAAAGATGCGCGTCGCCGGCCGCCTGGCTGCCGACGTTCTCGAGATGATTGGCGAACACGTCAAGCCCGGCGTAACCACCGAGGAACTGGACACCATCTGCCACGACTACATGGTGAACGAGCAGAAGACCATTCCTGCACCGCTGAACTACAAGGGTTTCCCGAAATCAGTGTGCACTTCGGTGAACCATGTGGTCTGCCATGGCATCCCTTCCGAAAAGAAGGTTTTAAAGGAAGGCGACATCCTCAATATTGATGTCACCGTCATCAAGGATGGCTGGCACGGCGACACCAGCAAGATGTTTATTGTCGGCAAGCCCAAGCCGGGCACCGAGCGCCTGATCCAGATTACCCAGGAATGCCTATATAAAGGTATTGAACTGGTGAAACCGGGCACCCGGCTCGGGGACATCGGCCACGTTATCCAGCAGCATGCCGAAAAACATCGGTATTCCGTGGTGCGGGACTACTGCGGCCACGGCATTGGCCAGGTCTTCCATGAAGACCCTCAAGTAATGCACTACGGTAAGCCGGGAACCGGTATGGAGCTGCAGGAAGGCATGACCTTTACTATCGAACCGATGATCAATCAGGGCAAGTACCACACCAAGCTGTTACCGGATGGCTGGACGGTGGTCACCAAGGATCACAAACTCTCGGCGCAATGGGAGCACACCATACTGGTCACCGCAGACGGCCACGAGGTACTGACCAAACGTACGGAAGAGTCGTTCTAGGTGGACTTCAGCGAACTTGAAGCCAGTATCAGCAATGATGCCTCGCCCGTGCGGGCAGCCCGGGAGCTACTGAAGGAACGCTACAACGCAGATGCGGAAGCGTTCCGGCAGGGAGCTGACGTTCGTGCTCTGGTGCATTCCAGATCCGGCACTCTGGACACGGTGTTGGCTTTGATCTGGAACCGTTATGCCTTTGCCTCCTCCCCGGACATTTCCCTGATCGCCGTCGGCGGCTATGGTCGGGGCGAGCTCCACCCCCATTCTGATATCGATCTGCTGATATTGACCCGCAACGGTATAGAAGAGGGCTGGCAGGAAGATCTGGGCGCCTTCGTGACCCTGCTGTGGGATCTGAAGCTGGACATTGGCCACAGCGTTCGCAGCATCGAAGAGAGCCTGAGCGCCGCCCGGGAAGATGTCACCATCCTGACCAACCTGCTGGAAACCCGCACCATTGCCGGGCCGGATGAACTGCGCAACGAACTCAGCCAACAGGTGTATTCCGACGCCATCAGTTCCGACCGCGACTATTTCATCGCCAAACGGGAAGAGCAGAAACGCCGGCACGCGAAGTACGGGGACACGGAGTACAACCTGGAGCCAAACGTGAAAGGCTCTCCCGGGGCCCTGCGGGATATACAGACCATCGGCTGGATTACCAAGCGGCACTTCGGCCTGCAGAACATCGCCGATCTGACCCGCTTCAGCATACTGACCGAGGAAGAACACCAGATTCTGCTTCAGGGCGAAACCTTCCTGTGGCGTCTGCGATATGGCCTGCAACTGATCGCCGACCGCAATGAAAACCGCCTGCTGTTTGATCATCAACGCGCCCTTGCCGAGATGCTGGGTTACCGGGATGAAGGCAAACGGCTTGGTGTTGAGCTGATGATGCAGTCCTATTACCGCACGGTATTGGCGCTGGCCGAGCTGGCGGATGTGATCCTGCAGTACTACGACGAGGCCATTCTGGGTTCAGGCAGTGACGACGACATACTGCCCCTGAACAAACGCTTCCAGATCCGCAATTACTATATTGAGGCGGTTAACAACCAGGTTTTCGCCTACGCCCCCTATGCCATTATGGAAATCTTCGTGCTGATGGCCCAGCACCCGGAGATCAAGGGCATCAGGGCCACCACGATCCGTTCCCTGCGGGCACACCGGCACCTGATTGACGACGCCTTCCGCTCGGACCTGGCGGTTACTTCCCTGTTCATGGAACTACTGCGCACCCCGCACGCTCTCGACCAGACTCTGTCTGCGATGAAGAAATACAACGTGCTTGGCCGTTACCTACCGGAATTTGGCCAGATCATCGGCCAGATGCAGCACGACCTGTTCCACATCTACACAGTCGACGCCCACACCATGCGGGTGATTCGGAACATGGTGCGGCTGGACAGTACCGAAGCACGCAATGATTACCCCCTGGCGTCCCGGCTTATTCACCGGTTGCCGAAGCTGGAAACACTGTATATCGCCGGCCTCTACCACGACGTGGCCAAGGGCCGGGGCGGCGACCATTCAGAGTTGGGCGCCATCGACGTGGAAGACTTCTGTCAACGCCATCATCTCAGTGAGCGGGACACCCAGCTGGCCTCCTGGCTGGTGGAAAATCACCTGCTGATGTCCATGACGGCCCAGCGCAAGGACATCTCCGACCCTGATATCATTCACGGCTTTGCACAGTCGGTGCCCAGCCAGATTCACCTGGACTACCTCTATGTGTTGACGGTGTGCGACATCAGCGCCACCAACCCGAAACTCTGGAATACCTGGCGAGCGTCGCTGCTGCGTCAGCTTTATATCGAGACCAAACGGGCACTGCGGCGCGGCTCGGAAACACCGGTAGACCGTCAGGAGTGGGTGCGGGCCACCCAATCCGAAGCGCGGGAAATTCTCCACGCCCAGAATATGACCGACGAGCAGATCGACAACATCTGGGACACCCTGGACGAAGACTACTTCCTGCAGGATTCCACGGTGGATATCGCCTGGCAAACCGCCGCCATTATCCGCCACGGCGACGACCCGGACCCGCTGGTACTGATCCGCGATACCCGCGGCGGGCCCACGGACGGCTACTCCCAGATCATCATCTACATGAGCGATCGCATCGATCTGTTTGCCGCCACCACTGCGGTGCTGGAGCAACTGAATCTGAACATCGTGGATGCCCGCATCAGTTCCAGCGAAGGCCCCTTCTCCATCAGCTCCTACATTGTGCTGGACGAGAAAGGCAAGCCGCTGGGTATCGACCCGGCCCGGAAGGACCGTGTACGCAGGCGCCTGATCGAGGAACTGGATGACCCTGAGGATTACCCGGATATCATCCACCGACGCACCCCCAGGCAGCTCAAGCACTTTGCCTTCCCCACCGAGGTGACCTTCTCCAGCGACACCGTCAACCAGCGCACGGTGGTGGAAGTGGTCACCCCGGATCGCCCGGGCTTGCTGGCACGGGTCGGGCAGGTGCTGCTGGAGCATCGCGTGCGGCTGACCAACGCCAAGATAGCCACCCTTGGCGAGCGGGTAGAAGACGTATTTTTTGTAACCGACGAGCATGGCGAGCAGATCAGTGATCCTGCTGCCTGCCAGGCTCTGCAGCAGGATCTTTGCCAAATGCTGGACGACACCCAATGAACCCGGATCTGGACAGATTACACCCCTACCCCTTCGAGAAGCTGACAAAACTGAAGGCCGGCATCCGTGTTCCGCAAGACCTGAGCCCGATTTCATTAGGGATCGGCGAGCCCAAGCATCCCTCCCCGGAATTCGTGAAACAGGTGATTGCGGATAACCTGGACAAGCTTGCCAATTACCCCACCACCAAAGGCACCGACGAACTGCGCCAGGCCATTGCACGCTGGGCCACCCGGCGCTTTGAACTGACACCGGGAACGCTGACGCCGGAGCACCACATCGTTCCGGTCAATGGCACCCGGGAGGGCATTTTCTCGCTGGTTCAGTCGGTGGTGGATTCGACCCGGCCCGCCACCGTGGTCAGCCCGAATCCGTTCTATCAGGTCTACGAAGGCGCCGCGTTCCTTGCCGGGGCAACGCCCCATTATTTGGCCTGCGATGCCGGCAACAATTTCATACCGGACTTCGACAAAGTGCCGGATTCGGTATGGAGAGACTGCCAGGTTCTGTTCCTCTGCTCGCCGGGCAACCCCAGTGGCTCGGTCATTCCCCGGGCAACTCTGACTCGAGTGATCGAGCTGGCAGACAGGCATGATTTTATCGTCGCGTCCGACGAGTGCTACTCCGAGCTTTACCCCGATGAAAGCCGGCCGCCGGAAGGGCTGCTACAGACCTGCGCCGCCATCGGCCGCAATGATTTTGCCCGCTGCATTGTGTTCCACAGCCTGTCCAAGCGCAGCAACCTGCCGGGACTGCGCTCCGGTTTCGTGGCCGGCGATGCGGAGATCCTGAAGGGCTACCTCAAGTACCGCACCTACCACGGCTGTGCCATGCCCATCCACAACCAGCTGGCGAGCATTGCCGCCTGGAACGATGAAGACCATGTGCGGGAAAACCGGGCCGCCTACCGCACCAAATTCGAGGCAGTGGTACCCATCCTGCGGGAAGTAATGGACGTGGACTTCCCCGATGCCGGCTTCTACCTCTGGCCGCGCACTCCGATGGACGACGAAATCTTCGCCCGGGAACTGTCGGCACAGCAGAATGTGCATGTACTGCCGGGCCGTTACCTGTCCCGCACGGTGGATGATCATAATCCGGGTGAGAACCGGGTACGCATGGCCCTGGTGGCCCCAATCGAGGAATGCGTCGAAGCCGCAAGACGCATTGTGACATTTGTTAAGGCGAACAAGGCATGAAGCTCTACGGCATCAGGAACTGCGACACTGTCAAAAAAGCCCGCAAATGGCTGGATGACGCTGGTATCGGTTACGAATTCCATGACTTCAAGAAGGATGGCCTGGATGCTGACCGGCTCAGCCAATGGGAGCAGTCAGCCGGCTGGGAAGTGCTGCTGAACCGCCGCGGCACCACCTGGCGCAAACTTCCGGATGAGGTTCGTGATAATATTGGCGCCCAATCCGCCCATCGCCTGATGCTCGACAACCCGTCCATCATCAAGCGGCCCGTGGTTGAGCACGGCAACACAGTCAGCGTCGGCTTTAGCGCCGGTGAATGGGCCGAACGATTCAAACACTGAGAACCAGGAGCACATCAATGAGTTTTGCATTCGGAATTGGTATCGGCACCCAGAACAAAAAGGGCGAGTGGCTGGAAGTGTTTTACCAGCAGCCGGTCATCACCCCCGATAACGGTCTCATCGAAGTGGTTCAGAACGTACTTGAATACCACGGCGGCAACCAGGCGGTATCGGTAACACCAGAGCAGTTGAAGTCACTCTCGGACGGCCTGCGCCAGCTTGGCCAGATGGAGCAGTCAACCCTGGCGGGCAAAGCCGCTGACAGCCGCCGCCCGGTTGTGGTTACCCTGCTGGAAACCGACGACACTGCCTCCAGCACTCCGGAGGTCTATCTCAAGCTGCACCTGATCTCCAGCCGCCAGGCCAGGCCCCACGAACTGAAGCTGGACGGCATCTTCGGCTTGCTGCCTAACCTGGCGTGGACCAGCGAGGGTGCCATTGACCTGAACGAACTGCCGGACCGCCAGCTCAATGCGCGGATTGAAGGCCGCACCCTGGAAGTGAAGTCCGTGGACAAGTTCCCGCAGATGACCGACTACGTGGTGCCGAAGGGCGTACGCATCGCCGACACTGCCCGTGTTCGCCTCGGCGCCTATGTGGGCGAAGGCACCACGGTAATGCACGAAGGCTTTATCAACTTCAATGCCGGCACCGAAGGCACCAGCATGATTGAAGGCCGCATCTCTGCCGGCGTAATGATCGGCAAGGGCTCCGACCTGGGCGGCGGCTGCTCCACCATGGGCACCCTATCCGGTGGCGGCAACATCATCATTTCCGTTGGTGAAAACTGCCTGATCGGCGCCAACGCCGGTATTGGCATCCCGCTGGGAGACCGCTGCAAGGTGGAAGCCGGTCTGTACATCACCGCCGGCACCAAGGTGGCCCTGCTGGATGACAACAACGATCTGGTTGAGGTGATCAAGGCACGGGACCTGGCCAACAAGCCGGACCTGCTGTTCCGCCGTAACAGCCAGACCGGCGCGGTTGAATGCAAAACCAACAAGACCGCCATTGAGCTGAACGAAGAGCTGCATGCAAACAACTAATTCCCCCACTCTTGACCTCGCCATTGACCTGATCCGTCGGCCGTCCGTTACTCCGGACGACGCCGGCTGCCAGGAGCTGATGATGTCGCGGCTTTCTGCTCTCGGCTTCAAGGGAGAGGCCCTGCGCTTCGGTGAGACCGATAACCTCTGGGCCCGCAAGGGTTCGGAGGGCCCGCTGCTGGCCTTTGCCGGCCACACGGACGTTGTCCCCACTGGCCCGGAGAAGAACTGGCGCCATCCGCCGTTCGATGCGGTGATTGACGATGGTTACCTCCATGGGCGGGGCGCTGCAGATATGAAAGGCAGCCTGGCGGCGTTTGTGACTGCCTGCGAGCGTTTCGTGGACAAGTATCCGGACCATCGGGGCTCTATCGCCCTGCTGATCACCAGCGACGAGGAAGGCCCCGCGCAGGACGGCACCGTAAAAGTGGTTCAAACCCTGGAGGCCAGGAACGAGAAGATCGACTGGTGTCTGATTGGTGAGCCATCCAGCACCCGTGAGGTGGGGGATGTCATCAAGAACGGCCGCCGGGGTTCGCTCCATGGCTACCTGACGGTGCACGGCACCCAGGGCCACGTGGCCTACCCGCATCTGGCGGAGAACCCGGTGCATACCGTGGCCCCGGCGCTGGATGCCCTGGCGAACGAATTCTGGGATAACGGCAATGACTTCTTTCCGCCCACCACCTTCCAGATCACCAAAATCGAGGCCGGTACCGGCAGCAACATCATCCCCGGTGAATGCCTGGTGCACTTCAATTTCCGCTATTGCACGGAAAACACGGCTGAAAGCCTGGAAGAGCGGGTGGTTGCGGTACTGGACCGCCACCAACTGACCTACGACCTGCAATGGCACCTGAGTGGCCGCCCGTTCCTCACGGACCGGGGCGCACTGGTGTCGGCGGCGCAAAATGCCATCCGTACCGTCACCGGCCGGGAAACCGAGCTGTCCACCTCCGGCGGCACCTCGGACGGGCGCTTTATCGCACCGACGGGTGCGCAGGTTCTGGAGCTCGGCCCCATCAACGCCACCATCCACAAGGTGAATGAGTGCGTGAAGGCGGCGGACCTGGATACGTTGTCAGAGATCTACGAGCAGGTTCTTGTAGAGCTGCTTGCCTGATCAGATCAGTAATGGGCAAATCAGTAATGGGGAGGGGGCGTTTCGTCCTCTTCCGTTCTGATATTTGAGGACGACACTTCTTTCAGCTGTGTATTCAGTTGCTTCTTCGCTTCCCAGAGTTCCCGGATGTCCAGTTCCTGACGGGCTACCTGCTCGCTCAGGGTATGGATGACGTCGTCCTGGAATGCCAGCCGCGTTTCCAGCTCGTCCAGCCTGGCTTGTAGATCTTTATCGCTCATGTGTTCATGCCGCTTGGTCAGCGCTCCCTGTTATCTGGTATCATGCCGCTTTTGCCCGCCGGGGGATTTCCAAGGCATTTTTGATGCCTCACAAAATCCTGGCGGTTTTCACCGACCGGAGACCCGATTTTACCCGATATCCGGTTCTTTATCGTTAGCGTTTGATTAATGGAGAAACTTCAGTCCATGCAAAACCCAGCAAAAGCGATCGTTCTTGCTCTCCTGGTCGCCATTCCGTCACCGTTTATCCTCGGCTTTCTGTTGGTGACTTTCACCCCGGAACTCTTCCAGATTCTGTCACAGACCGGCACTAGCGAGGATGCAACCAGTACCACGTTTGTATTGGGCAGCCCTCAGGGCATTGCAGCCTATATTATTGCTGTTGTTCTTTTCGGCCTGGCGGGATTCCTGACAGTGGCCCTGGCCGCCAAAAAGCCGTCAGCCGTAAAACAGCAAACCTCCCGCGCCAGTGCAGCACCGCGTCAAGCCGCACCACGCAAGCAAGCCCAGCCTGAATACGACGACGAGGATGATGATTTCGACGACACGACCCCCGAAGGCGACGAAGAGGGTACCGTGAAGTGGTTCAACGTCAAGAAAGGCTTTGGTTTTATCGTTCGCGACAGCGGCGATGAGGTTTTCGTGCACTTCCGTGCGATTCGTGGCCGCGGCCGCCGGGTTCTGCGCCAGGGCCAGTTGGTCCGGTTCAGTGTGGTGGAAGCGGACAAGGGCCTTCAGGCAGACAACGTGTCTATCCTGAGCGACGACTGATTTTCGAAGGCTCTATGCATTGAAAAAGGGGTAGCCATTGGCTACCCCTTTTTTTGTTTCATCAGTTCCAGACCGCCAGCTGTTCGCCCCGCTGGTCCAGCCGCCACCAGCGCTCGTCCTCTACTGGCTCCCCTTCCTTCCAGTCACCAGGGCTGCAACGTATCTCGGTGTCCATGGCTCGCCATGCACTGCGGGCACAATCCAGGTCCGACGCCCAGGGAAGGTCCTCCCCTTCCAGAATCACTGACGTATACCGCTTGCCGCCAGCCCCCGGATACAGACTGACCCGCACGCTATTTCCCCTGTACCGGGCCACACCCTTCACTGCCCGGTCACCCAGCGAATCATCTGCAAGCTCAATTTCATCAAGATGGCTGGCTAGCCAGTCCGATACTGCTGATGACTCCAGGTCACGAATATAGATCTCGAGATCCCGCACCCTCTGTTTCTCCCGCCGGTTGGTCACAATGGACAACATAGTGAACCGGGCCGGGACGGGCTGCAACCCAACGCTCCAGTTCATGGCGAAGGTCTTCCACTTTCAACGTACGAAGCGTTCCCTCCGCCTCACGTTCATGCCACGCCACTTCCGCCGCTGCCCGCTCAATGGCAACGCTTTCAAGGGACCGTTCCAGACCTTCCAGCGGCTGCTGTCGCGCCATTGCCACCAGGGCCTGGCGCCTGAGCGTATCCGTTGTTCCCGCCAATGCCAGGCTTTCAACGGAGCCGCGATCGGCAAACAGCTTCAGCCTGGCAGCAGCCCGTTCAACCCACTGGAGCATACCACCCGGACTACCCACCAGCCGGCTCCTGCTCGACGCCGCATAATGGATAAGTGCCGGGGATAATTCGATGTTCCAGTGCCGCTCGATGGCCGGCTGATGGGCGGTGAGAATGGCCATTTTCTGCCCCGGGCTGGTGACAGGCATGTCGAAAACATCAAAATCCCGTCCCAGGGAGCGCTCCAGCTGCTCAAAGGCTTCGCCAACTCGTGGTGAGTCCGGTCCCAGCATGATGACGGGGCCCGGGTAGCCGGTTACCAGGCCTCTGGCCAGACCATGGTCCGATGACATCATCGCAGCCAGGTCATCCGGGGAAATGTTGTCCAGAATCAGAGCCGGACAGCCTCGCCGATCTCGGCCATTGGCCGGCAGAGCCGGGCTGTCGCTGGCCATCACTTCCGTCTCGTTACGAAGATCGAGCCTGACAAATCCGGACTCCAGAAATGGCAGCAACGCCTGCAACCAGCTGGTTTTTCCACTGCCCCTTGCGCCCCGGACCCACACCAGGGCCCCGGGCACCGAAGCCAGGGTAATCGCCACATCTTCAGCCAACGCCAGCCATTCAAGGTCGGTGATGACCACCGGTGCATCTCCGGGAACGGTTGTATCGTCAACCTCGCACAGGCTTTCATCGGTTGCCGGCCAACGGCTCACCAGTTCCAGCACGGCAACGTAGGCTTTTTCCTGCAACCGCTCGGCATTGCGTGTCAGTACCGATAACAGCATTGGCCAATCCAGCCAGGGGGCATCGCTCAGTTCACGGGCAGTCGAAAACCAGTACATAAGTTGCGAGGACAGCAGGCCTTCGCCTCCCACCTCGGTGACGATGGGTTGTTCACACTGGATGGTGCGGGTCAGTTCATCAAGGTCGACGCCACAACCACGGAGGAAATCGCAGATGATGGGCTCGCCATCCAGCAGCGACAGCAGGAAATCCTCTACGGTGATGGCATAGCCACCGCGTTGGGCGACGTTGTCCCGTGCCCGTTGCAGTGCAGTTTGACAGAGGGGGCTCAGGCATCCTTGCCAGTCTTCCATTCACTTCTCCTTGTGTTCGTCGATGGCATCTTCCTGATGCCGATCCGTTCAGACCCGGTTGTAGGTGTCCTCGAAACGTACGATGTCGTCCTCACCGAGGTAGCTACCGGTCTGCACTTCAATCAGTTCCAGAGGAATCACGCCCGGATTGGTCAGCCGATGGGTGACGCCCAACGGAATATAGGTGGACTGGTCTTCGGTCAGCAGCAACACATCGTCACCACGATTGACTGTTGCCGTTCCCTTGACCACAACCCAGTGCTCGGCACGGTGATGGTGCTTCTGCAATGACAGCGACGCGCCGGGCTTGACGGTAATGCGTTTGACCTGGAAGCGCTCGCCCATGGCAATGCCCTCATAGGTGCCCCAGGGACGATGTACCTTCTTGTGGAACCGGTGTTCATGGCGACCCTGGGCCTTGACCTGGGCAACCAGCTTTTTGACATCCTGAACCCGGTTACGGTCTGCCACCAGCACCACATCATCGGTTTCAACGATGACATGATCGGTGATGCCCAGCGCAGCAATCAGGCGGCCTTCAGAGTGGATATAGGAACCGGAAACGTCTTCGGTGATGACATCTCCACGGCACACGTTGTTATTCTCATCGTGGGGCTGGATGTCCCAGAGTGCAGACCAGGAGCCGACATCTGACCAGCCGGCGTCCAGAGGAACCACCACGGCATCCCGGGTTTTTTCCATCACTGCGTAGTCAATCGAGTCGTCCGGGCAGGTTTTGAAAGCCTCGCTTCCCACCCGGGTGAAATCCATGTCGGCATTGCGCTCTTTCCAGGCAGCGCGGCAGGCTTTGAGCATCCCGGGTTGCTGGCTTTCCAGCTCCTGCAGGTAACGGTCGGCCCGGAACAGGAACATACCGCTGTTCCAGAAATAGTCGCCCTCTTCCAGGTACCGGCGAGCTGTTTGTTCGTCCGGCTTTTCCACGAAGGCAGCGACATCGTTGAAGCCTTCGTGGGCCTGGCCTGCCTTGATATAGCCGTAACCGGTGTGCGGTGCGCTGGGCACGATGCCGAAAGTGACCAGTTTTCCCGCCCGGGCCGCTTCTGCGCCCTGGCTGACGGCCTGGCGAAAGACGGCCTGGTTCTTCAGCACGTGATCCGATGGCATGACCAGCAGTAATTCCTCGGGATTCTCCTCGGCCGCCGCCAGGGCTGCCAGGGCGATTGCCGGTGCGGTGTTCCGGCCAACCGGTTCCAGGATGATGCCGGCCGTGCGCTCTGGCGCCTGGGCCTGCAAGTGGGCGGCCACAACGAATCGATGTTCCTCGTTGGTGATCGCCATTACCCGGGCTTTTTCATCGAGAGCCAGCCCACGGTCAATGGTTTCCGCCAACAGGGTTTCATCAGACACCACCGGCAGAAACTGCTTGGGATAGGCTTCACGGGAAAGCGGCCATAAGCGGGTACCGGAACCACCAGAAAGAATCACTGCAAGCATGGGTCGTCCTTGTCTTGAATTTGCGCGAATTTTACCCCAAAGGCCGCCGGGTTGTCCCGCCAGCGGCGATTAAACCGGTTTCACTTTGGGCACCACCGTTACCATGTGCCGGTATTGTCCATGCTTGCCCAGGGTTCCTTCGGCGGCAGGGCTTCACCTTTCTGGAGCAGTTCGATGGATATGCCGTCCGGTGACCGGATAAACGCCATGTGGCCGTCGCGGGGTGGCCGGTTGATCGTAACACCATTGCTCTGCAGGTGACTGCACAACCCGTAGATATCATCCACCCGATAGGCCAGGTGCCCGAAATTGCGGCCACCGGTGTATTCTTCCGGGTCCCAGTTGTAGGTGAGTTCGATCATTGGGGCCTTGTCCTCTCTGGCCCTCGCTTCATCGTCCGCGGCTGCCAGAAACACCAGGGTAAAGCGGCCTTTTTCGCTGCTCTTGCGGTTGATTTCGACCATGCCGAGCAAGTCGCAGAAAAAGTGCAGGGTCTCATCCAGGTTGCTCACCCGGATCATTGTGTGAAGATACTGCATATTGCTTCTCCTCTTGGGTTATCCTGCCACCATGAGCCAACGCCCTGAAACCACAGCCCATCTTCAATACCGGGTTCCAGCCGTGCGCCATCTGGCGTGGATGTGTCATGCCCCCCAGCTTATCAGCTCTCCCATGGGATTTGTTCCGGAAAAATACCTGCCGGAAGATTTCGAGGAACGGCTGAGGGCCTGGGACAACGCCCCCCATATAGGTCCGGCCGTGCTGACCGAGCAACCTGCCCGGCGCCTTGGCCATTACTTTGAGCGGTTGTACCAATGCCTATTGGAAGACCTGCTCGGCTGGGAGATTCTGCTTAAAAACCAGCCCGTCAGAAACAACGGCATCACCCTGGGCGAGCTGGATTTTGTAGTCCGCAACCCTGCCGATAACGCCATTGAACATCATGAAATCGCCGTGAAGTTCTACCTTGGCTATCGTGACGGTGGTCCGGACACACCACTCTGGTACGGACCCAATGCAAAGGATCGTCTGGATATCAAAACTCAGCGGCTGATCAGCCACCAGAGCCAGATGACGGAAAGGCCCGAAGCCCGCAACCTTCTCGAGTCACTGGGAATCAGGACACCGGCACGGCCACGGATCTTCATGCCTGGCTATCTTTTTTATCCATTGGACCAAACGCTGGCACCACCTACTGATGTGCCGGCAGACCACCTGAGAGGTGACTGGCTCTATAGAGACGAACTGGACAAGATGGCAGATGACTCAAAGCGATGGGTTCCTCTGATCAAGCCACACTGGCTGGGCCCCTGGCGTCAGAGGGAGGACCCTGACTACCAGGAAACCGAAGAGGCACTGGGGGTTGTCCGTTCAGCCGGTATTCCCCGCCTGTTTGCCGTGCTGGAACCATCACCGGTCGACGGCTACTGGCAGGAAGCATCGCGCATTTTCGTGGTGCCGGGCACTTGGCCAGGCTAAACCGTCTCCAGCTCTACCCGGTTACGGCCACGCTCCTTACTGCGATACAACGCGCGATCCGCCCTGCTGATGGCAGAATTCAGGTCATCGTCCCTGCGGAACTCGCTGACACCAGCGCTGATCGTAATATCGATGCGCTCCCCGTTGGGTGCTCGCCAGTCGTGGGTCATAAGCGCTTCCCGTACCCGCTCTGCGCTGGCCTGGGCGCTCTGTATTCTGGTGTCCGGAAGTACGGCCAGGAACTCTTCCCCACCCCAGCGGGCAATCAGGTCCTGGGTGCGCAACTGTGCCTTGATAATACCGGCGACATCTTCCAGCACCCGGTCGCCGAGTTCGTGGCCGTACTGATCATTGATCGCCTTGAAGTGGTCAATGTCGAGCACCAGAAACGCCACCGGATTACCGTTTCGTTGGAAACGGGCCAGTTCTTTCTCTACCAGATATGTCATATGCCGGCGATTAAAGAGGCCCGTTAACGAGTCCGTAGTCGCCATTCGCCGCAACTTCCTGTTTGCCGCGGTCACCATGGTGAGGTAGAAAAAAGACAGATAACTGAACATGGCAAACACCACACTCAGATTGAACAGGTAAACGCCAAGCAGGGCACCAGGCGCAATGGGTTGCAGGGGCTCAATAAACCACATCAAAAGGTGAAGCGCGACGTAATAGCTCCACAGCCCCGCCAACGCAATCACCGCTGCGCGCAATCGCATACTGACAAACAGGGCGGGAATGAACATCAACAGGTAATAATGAAACCCACCCTCCCAGCCGATGAGGACAATACCAAGCCCGGCGTGGATAATGACTTCCGCCCAGATCAGGCTGATGGCCAGGCCGTTCTGTTGTCTCCCCAGCGCCCGGTAAGCCACCACATACATGGCAACGCTGACCACATTGACCCAGGCCAGGATGGGGGAGCCCAGAAGATGGAAAAGAAAGAAAAATGCCACATCAACCGAAGCCGCGATCTGACAGCAGCGCTTGGCAACCTGCCAGAATTGCGGGCGACGCTCCCTGAAGGGCTCTCTGGCAGACGTGGTCCCGGGATGACTCATAGAGCTGGCATTCTTCAGAATAATTAGGCTTAGATTACGACGGAATTCACAAACCTGCTCACCGCAATCGTTAAATACTGAAAATCTTTGTAAGCAACAGGCACAGCGGGCCTTCCCTCACAGCCAATGCCCTGTTCCATTGACCAATTTGTGGCAGAATATTCCCGGTCAACAAGCCGATGATGGACACCAATCATGGACGATCACAGCCAGTTCCGGCTACTTTCCGAGCGACGATTCCTGCCGTTCTTCCTGACGCAGTTCTCTGGCGCATTTAACGACAACCTGTTTCGCAACAGCCTGCTGTTGCTGATCACCTACACCACCGGTGGCCTTATGGGCCTGCCCACTGATGTGGTGGTGAATATGGCCGCTTTCCTGTTCATCCTGCCCTTTTTCCTGTTCTCCGGAATCGCCGGCCAGCTGGCAGACAAGTACGAGAAATCCCGGGTGATTCGCTGGGTCAAACTGGCAGAAATCGCCATCATGGTATTGGCTGCCGCCGGGCTTTGGGCCGGATGGTACGAATCGCTACTGTTGCTGCTCTTCCTGATGGGTGTGCAGTCCACGTTTTTTGGCCCGGTCAAGTACGCCATCCTGCCCCAGGTGCTCAGGGAAGACGAACTGGTGGGCGGCAACGCCCTGGTGGAAATGGGAACGTTCGTGGCGATTCTGGTGGGCACTATCACTGCGGGCCTGCTGATGGCCAGCAGCCAGCCCGAGAAGCTTGCAGCAATCGGCGTTCTGGCCCTGGCGGTAATTGGCTATATCGCCGCACGGCAGGTGCCCGTTACCGGGGCCACCCATCCGGAAATGACGGTACGCCTTCGACCCTTGCAGGAAACCTGGCGCCTGATGCGACTGGCAGCGGAAAACCATTCGGTGCTGCTGTGCATTATGGCCATTTCCTGGTTCTGGTTCCTGGGTGCCGCCTACCTCACCCAGTTTCCCGGCTTTGCCCAGACCGACCTCATGGGCGACGAAACCGTTGTCACTCTGTTACTGGCTGTTTTCACCATTGGTATCGCACTGGGGTCCGTAGCCTGTGAACGGCTTTCCGGCCACCGGATCGAGCTGGGCATTGTGCCCATAGGTTCCCTGGGCATCAGCCTGTTCGGGCTTGACCTCTACTTCAATATGCCCGCCAACCCGGTACCGACCGACTGGTGGATGATTCTCAGCGACAGCCAGCACAGGCAGGTGGCCATTGACCTGCTGGGCATCGGCTTTTTTGGCGGATTGTTTATCGTACCGCTTTACGCCTTCGTACAACGGGAAACCCCGGAGGACCGGAGGGCCCGTGTGATTGCGGCCCTGAACGTCTTCAACGCCCTGTTCATGGTGGTCAGTGCCATCATGGGCATCCTGATGCTGGGGGTTATCGGCCTCAGTGTTCCTGAGTTCTTCCTGGTTCTGTCGATCATGAACCTGGTGGTGGCAGGGTTTGTCTACCAGCAGGTACCGGAATTCGCCCTGCGGTTTATCGTCTGGGTGCTCTCACACACCATCTACCGGGTTCGCCACGAAGGGCTGCACCGAATTCCGGAGGAAGGCCCGGTGCTGCTGGTCTGTAACCACGTCACCTACATGGACGCGCTGGTCATCGCTGGCGCGGTAAGGCGACCGGTCCGCTTCGTTATGGATTACCGGATCTTCAAAACGCCGCTACTGGGTGCCCTGTTCCGGCTCGCCAAAACCATTCCCATCGGCTCCCGTAACCGCGTACCGGAGATCTATGAGGCCGCCTTCGAACGCATTGATGAAGAGCTGGAGGCTGGCAACGTGGTTTGCATCTTCCCCGAAGGCCGGCTGACTACCGATGGCGAAGTGGGTACCTTCCGCAGCGGGGTTGACGTTATCCTGGAGCGCAGCCCCGTGCCCGTTGTTCCCATGGCGCTGAGTGGGCTTTGGGGCAGCTTTTTCAGCCACTGCGGCGGCCCGGCTCTGAGGCATTTTCCCAGGCGGTTCTGGTCGCGGATCGAGTTGCTGGCCGACGACCCACTGCCAGCGGACCAGGCGAATGCTGAGGTATTGGAGGAGAGAGTGAAACACCTGATGGGAAGGAGCCCCACCAAACCTGCATATGAACAATAGGGATACCACCAATGCTTCATCGTATTCTTCGGATCGCGAGCGATCTGGCCAGATGAGGCATTGAGGTTCCGCTACTGGTGACCATTGCAGCCGGTGCCGGGTCAGTCGGCCTTAATGTGTTCGATGGGCTAGAGCAATGCCGTGTGCCTTGGTTTCAAGCAGTCATGGAAGCGCTTGCTCCAGATTCCTCCGTAACCTGCGCAAAAATTTGCGTGATGGGTGTTTGTGGATTCGACTTTTTCAGTTCCAGCACACGCTTGCTCTGGTGCTTTAACTCCTCAGTCGGTGCCACCCACTGATCTTCGGGGATAGACTCAGACCACTCCACCATGGCCTTGGGCATCGTTTTCCGGCTCATGCGTTTGATCTTCCTGACCTCCCACTCCACCAACCGGTTCGGGAGGGTCCAGAAGGTCATCAGGTGGTACAGGTACCAGCCGGTCAGGTAGAGCACTCCCCGCTTGCCTTCCCGGTATTCCTCATGAAGGCGTTTGCGGGCATTGTGGAAAACATGGACACCCTCCCAGGGTGGATCGTCCGGGCCCTGAAGTTCCAATGGATCCTGAATCTCTTTCAGGGTATGCACTTCGTACTCCATGTACGCCCGAATAGCCTCCCAGGTGCTGATGGCCTGGGGCTGGCCGTAGGTTTCAAACTCCAGGGTGTATTTCTCGCCCGTGTCCGGGTGATAGAAGCCAATGCCAAAGCCGTATTGGCGTTGCACGCCATACTCGGTAACGCCCTGGGCTTCCGTCACCCAGGCGACCAGTTCTTCCCACGGGATAAAGATCGGTTCTTTCTGCCCCTCCGGCACGAAACACACTTCTCGGCGTTGGCGGTTGAAGCGGGTGGGGACCACGTTCTTTAATTTGGCATAAGCTTGCCAGCGAGGTAGGGAGAGCATGAAGAAGCCAAAGAGCCCTCCCCAAACAGCAATCCAGAAGGCAAAATCAAAGGTTACTCGCCACCCCCAAAGAGCATCCTCCCAGCCATTACCAAAAGTAAACCCTCCAAGAAACACAACGAAAGGAAAAAAGAAAGCACCAAGCAAAAAGCAAAAAAACGGTATCCCCAGCGTGGACTGCCAACCGAACACCGAGGTCGCCCCCGCTCCAAAATCCAGATAGCTATTATTCACTTCCCCCACCGCATGGCCATGATCCACTGGCGGCAGGCCGGTTGGCAGGGGGTTGGGGGATAAAAAGGTCAGCCGGCCACTCGGGAAGGGCTCGGAACGCCCGGCTCGGGGCGGCTGTTCTGACTGGGCATTCTTGGAGTCCATTAAAGTCCATCCGTCACTATGAGTGGCTGGCGGAGTCGCCACCAGGTAATCTCTGCTTTCGGTGCCTCCTGCACGGGCGTCAGGGGATACTGACTATCGGGAGAAACCTTCAGCATATAAACGGCACCGGTATAGGCCCCATCTGCCTGCAATGTTTCCAGCTTGACCATCAAGCCCAGATCCCGGGTGCGGAGGCCATGTTGGGTCTTCTCATGGGACGGTGGCCTGAAGGCCAGTTGCAGGTGACCGGTATCGACTGACTGCTCCAGGCTACCCAGGATGGCACCGGTACAGGATACCCAGGCTTCCGGTTTGAGGGAGAACATACCCCGTCGCCCCGGCTGGATGCGCCATGCGGCGATGGATAGCCGGTGGGGCGCCTTGCCTTCCAGGGGCTCCATCAGGCTGTCCGCCGGCAAACCGTGGCAGTTTAACCGTAACCTGGAAGGTTCATCATCCTCGCCGGGCACTTCGTCAAGGGTGACACTGTTGCCAATCCGGGCAAAGGCCTCTACATAGTCGTCAAGCGAGCCATTGTGGACCTGCTCGGGCTCCCGTGACCAGGGCGTGGTTTGCAACCATTTATCCCGCTCGCTCAGGTTGTAACGGTTATACAGCCAGGTACCGCCCAACTCAAAAACCGTCAACACCAACCCCGCCACGTTCAGGCGGGCAAACAGACCGGACAAGGTCCGACCGGCAGTAGCCCACGCCACGGCCTTGTTTTCAGCTCCTCGTGCGGCAAGTGCCTGAATAAGCGACTGACCAGTCCGGTAAACCCCGTAAGCATTAATACCCGCCAGACCACCACTGCCTATCATACCCAGTACTGCACCAGCTTGAGCTTCGGCATTGCCGGTCTGGACCGCTCTCAGCCAGTTTTCCCGATGCTTATAGGCACTTATTCCGGCGCTGACCGCTCCAAACAAATACGCAGGACCACCAAGCCTAACGTGCAACTTGCCCATCCGGACATGCACACCAGTCACAGCAGTACGCTGCCAAGCACCGGCTAGAGCCTTTGCCCTGGCCCCATAAGCGGTGTCCATGATGCCCTGGCCAGCCAGAAAACCTGCCGCCGAGGTGGCCCAAAAACTCTCACCCAGACGTTTCAGGTTATCTTGCAAATTCCTCTGCTTTTTATCCGTTGAAAAAAGCTCGCCCAACGCATTTCCAAAAATAGCCAACTGAACCGCAAATACCAAAACCCCGAGCCCATCCCCCATCAGGTTCATCCGGGGAGCCGAGGCCAAGCCCTGCCGGAAATGCCCAACCAGTCGTCCAACTTCCTGCTGGGCCAATGGCGGCGGAACCAACGTTATGCCGGCACGGCCAGTGGTGGCCGGTTCCAGTTTCAGACCGGTGTCGGTTTCCTCAACCGGGCTGAGGGCAGCGGCCACGCGTTTACCGATTTCACGATGCTCTTCGCGGGTGGCCTTGAATTCAGCCACCAATCCCTGGGCTTTTTCGGAAAGATGGCCATGGGTGGATTTGGCAACATCGTGTTGGTTCTGGAGCTGTTTCATCCGTTGATCCAGCTGCAGCATCTGCCTGAGGTTGTCTCGGAAGGTCGCCAACTCGCTTGCAGAAGCAAAGCGGAATTCCGCCTTACCCTGGCCTATGGCGTCAAGCATGCGCCGCTTGAAAAAATACGGCAGGTCCCGGAACAGGTCATCCAGCTCCGGCAGGGTCTGGCTGTCGATGGCCTTGTAGAGCTCCCCAACAGCGCGCCCCTTGGCCCGGGCAATAGCCGGGGCGAGGGTGTCCCCCACCCCCTCTGCTTTCTGTTGGATTTGCTCCGAGTAGTGGGAATAATCCGGAAGCTTACCCTGCTCTGCCGCTTTTACCCGTTGGACCCACTCCGCCGCCTTGGTAACCACGGCGTAGCCAGCGGAGCCAACCGCCACATAGGTCTTGGCCAGTTCACCGTCTTCGGAGCGGTCATTCCTTGGCAGCGTCTGGAACAGGGGGCGGCTGTATTGGGGGTTCTGTTTCAGCCACTCCAGCACGCCGTCACTCGCCTCGTCGGAACGGCAGATGTCTTTTCGGCAGGCGTATTCCAAATCCAGGGCCGCCTCGATCTGCACTTCGTCTTCCGGGTCAAAATACCACGTGGCCTGGTGATAGCGGTTGTCTGTCAGCAGTTGAATACGATCACTGGTTATATCCGTCAGCAGTGACTGCCAGCGGGCCAGCTTCGCACGCTGGCCGGCCATGTACTGGTCCATGGCCTCACGGTCGATCAGGTCGTTGATTCCACGGTGGCCAAAACCGCGCCCTTCCAGAGCCGCCTTCAGGTTATCACGGTGCTCCTTCTCCAAGGCGACAATGCCTTCTATGTGGGAGTCCAAAAAATCCGGCCTGGCCCCTTCCATGGCTTGCCGCAGGTACCACTCGTCCACCGCTCTCTGCATTTTGGGAAGGATGCCGTAGGCGTTGGTTCGATTGGCGGTACTCTGGATCTCTTCAACCCTTGATTTAACGTCATGGGGAAGCGACGCATCATTGGGGCCGGGTCTCGCTTCATCCTCAAGTTGTCTCAACGCTGCCAGCAATGCCGACTGAGTGTTTGAACGGTCACTTTCCGGCATGGCTTCCAGGTCCTGCCGCATGGAGACAATGGCGGGGTGGTCCGAATTGGCTACCATGGCATCCAGTCCCTGTTCGTCCAGCTGGGTCATGGACTCAATCAGTGCGCCAAGAAAATAGTCTCGCTCGTCGTCTCCCTCGCTTGTCCAGCTTTCGATCCAGCCCACCACATCGTCCTGGTGCTGGGCAAGGTCCAGCATCACGCCCACGTCGTCCCTCAGGACGAGGCAGAGGCAATTGGAAACATCGTCGATGGACTGCTGTTTGATCAGCTTGCCGAACCGGCTCTTGTGGTAATAGAGCTGATTCTCCCAGTGGTAGGATTCACCTTCCTGCGGGTGGGCGCCGTCGGGGGCTCCCGGCGTGTAGTCCTCGGCAAATTCGGCCACCCATTCCCTGACCTGGTCCGGGGTAAGCAGGTATTCACCGCCGCTCAGTGGTGAAGCGCTGGTCAGGTCGACTCTCTGCAGCAGCGCATCACGTTCTTGTGGGTCGTCCAATACCTGTGCTTTCTTGCGGGCAGTCCATGCCAGTTCCGAGAAGGCAAGGTACAGCCTATGGGATACCGGGTACTCCAGCTTGCCGTCGTTATGGCCCGTTAGTTCACCGTCTTCATGTAAGTACTCGTGGAGCTCCCCGGCATCCGCGTCCAGTACATAAATATAGCCACGCCTCAGGAGGCGGTAGCCAAGGGGGCGGGACGTCAGTGAGTAAGGGTACCCGGGGTCTGTATCAGCGGGCGCAACTTCCACCCTGCCGTACCGAATGGGCAGCAGGTGCACGGTTTTTAGCAGTGGGCATGAAGCGGGCTCATCAATGGGGGTGCCTGGCTGTTCCCAGCACAACAGATCGCTGCTTGTCCGGTCGTCAGTGGGGCGTTGTTTCCGTGTCATTGTTCATCCTTGATCCAATGGGATGCCGTTTCCGTCACGGCATTGCTATCGGCTTGTCGTGGCAATGTTGCGAACAGGAATTGCATCACCTCACGCAAGTTGTTGCACCCGCTGCCAAGCGCCTCTTCCAGCATTCTCCCGAGTGCCGGGTAGGTATCCCTCAAATCAGGGCCTCCCAACTGGTTACGCACCGACCCATCCAGGCTGTGCCATATCTGCAGTGCGCCTTTGCGCCGATTGAAGGCTTCGAAAGCACCCCTCAAATCCGGCGAGATCATCATTTTTTCGGGCTGGTCACCTGTGCTACCTGGCTGAACAGCCGGAGCCTCGACAAGATGCCACTGTCCGCTGATACGATCCGGAACAATCAGCCGATCCACGGCCCTGATGGGGAATCGGGACAGGCTGCCCCCGATCACCGTCCTGGCCAGCGCCGGGTGGGAAATGCGCACCAGTTCTTCACAGTCCGGCGCCATCTCTACCTGCAGGTGGGACCGCATCCAGCGGGTACAGGTAGCACGGTCTGTGGCTGAAACCAGCAAATACCCCTGCTCTTGCACGGCCCCCTGCTCCAGGAACCCTTCCAGTACCGGGTCTTCCGGCCCACTGAGCCATACAAGCCAGGGGGACAGGTCCGAAACCGCCTCCCAACGCGTCGCAACGTACAGGCATTCCGCGTTAAAAGGCTGGCCACCGGCCCACTGGTATATCTGTTCACCGAGTCCCGGGATAGCGACACCATCCAGGACAAGCCCAACCGGGTGATGGTCAGGCCAGTGAACATGGGTAAATGGCGACTCCGACAAGGGCCAGCAATCCTTATTCATGAGTTCTGCTCCTCACAAACCGGGCAGGTTGCGTTCCCCTTCCTGAGCGCCGCTACCTGGGACTCTACATTGAGTGCTGGAGCATTCTCCCGCTGTTTAACCTCCGCCAGTGCCTGCTGCTTGGGCTCGTGGGGCTGGTCACCCTCAATCACCTGCGGCATTTCCGACATCACCACACCCTGCCCTGAACCACTGCCCGGCGAACCACCGGAATTGATCTTGATGCCAGGGCCCGCCAGCGTCACACCGCTCGGGTCCAGTTTCAGCAGGCTGCCACCGGCGGAGATGGTAAGTTCCGCGCCGGCGTCCAGCACTACCTTGGCGCCCGCCTTGTGGTGGACTTCGGTGCCGGCTTCACTGAGGGTGCCCTGTGCGGATTTTTGGTGGAAGGTACCACCGATGTTCTGGCTGCAGTCGCCGCCGATGGACTCGCGCTTCTCGCCATCTACGGTGCAGTGATCGTCGCCCTTGATGTGACTGAACTGGTTGCTCTCCACCGTTCGGTGGCTGTCATTTTTGATGACCTCGGTGCGGTTGTTTTCCGTCAGCAGATCCAGGTCTTTCTGGGCGTGGATGTAGATCTGTTCCTTGTCCGCTTCGTCTTCAAACCTCAGTTCGTTACTACCCTCGCCCTTGTGGGTCTGGGTTTTGAGGGTGGTGCGTGTCTTGTGTTCCGGCAGCGCGTACGGCGGTGTGTTGGTGGCGTGGTAGGTTCTACCGGTAATAATGGGCTGGTCCGGGTCGCCATCCAGGAAGGAGACGATGACTTCATTGCCGATTCTCGGGAGTGCCATGAATCCGTACTGGCCGCCAGCCCAGCCCTGGCTGACTCGTAGCCAGGCACTGCTGTGTTCGTCGTTCTTGGAGTAGCGGTCCCAGGGGAACCTTACTTTGACTCTTCCGTGTTCGTCGCAGTGGATCTCTTCCCCGTCCGGGCCGGTGACAATGGCGATCTGGGGACCATCCATCAGCGGGCGGTGTTCCACTTGAGGGCGCCAGGTGCGGTCCGCGGGAATGGCGTTGAAGGCGTTGTGGTAGGTGGTGGCACCACCGCCGCTCTCTTCTTCCAGAGCCTGGGGCTGGTGGCCGGTGTGGGTGATGCTGGTGAACAGCCATTCCCGGTTCAGGGTCGGGTTGTCGTGGTCGGTGAGCTCGACTTTGGCGCCGACGGTGAAGTCGGGACGGTTGCTCTGGCCGTTGGCGGTGGTGGCGTCGTTCCTGAGGGAATCCAGGCGACTTTCGGTGAAGGGCTGGCCGCTGGCGTCGGCCTTGAAGCGGCCGGGGTAGTCGTAGTGCTGGTAGTCTTCGCGCTGGGCGTCGAGTTTATCGGCCTGGTGTTCGTGCATCAGGGCATAAGCAGGATTTTTGAAGGTGTAGTCCTTCATGGCCACGGAGGCGGCCCTGACCCGTTCCCGGTAACTGAACTGGAAGACGGCGCTCTGGCGGCTGCTGCCACCGGCCTTGCCGTTATATTCCACCGGGTCGAGCCTGGGGGCGTCGCCGTGGTGGTCGGCGATGATCAGGGCGGGTGGTTCTTCGCCATTCACATCACCGTGATTAAATCGGTAATGCCAGCCTTCTTCGGCAGCTAGTCGCTCGACAAAGGCCAGCTCGCTTTCCCGGTGCTGGACGCAGTATTCCCGTTCTTCGGGGGTGCGTTTCAGGTCAAACACCGTGTCAATGATGCCCCGCTTTTCCAGCAAGGTACGCACGATGTCGTCGGTGCCCTGCGTCTGGAAGATGCGGCTGTTGTGCATCAGGCCCAGGCGCCACAGTGGGGGCTGGACGATAACTTCGTAGCGGGTGCGGCGGTGGCCGGTGTCGCCCCGGGCGAATTCGTTGACCACGCCGTGGAAGCGCCGCAGAGGCACGCCGTCCTGCCAGACCACCAGTTCCACGGGCTGCTCCAGCACTTCTTCGGGTGCAATAGTCGGCGAGGTACTGGCCAGTTCCAGCTTGCAGTGACACAGCTTCGAAAGGGTTTCGGTCAGTTCAAAGCGGACGACCGCGAACAGGTCTCTGGGGAGTTGGCCAAGGGTGGCCGTGAACTGCAGTCCGGTTGCCTGGGGCATGTCTTCGATCCCTGAAGAGGTCTGGAATGTGAGTCAATCAACAAACGGCTCATCCTGAGCCCGGGTGATTATAACGATCAGTCCGGAGAATGTAACCCCGCGTTCGCCAAGCCGGGATGTTGACCTCAAAACGATTCTGCTGCACCCTAATCTGGTTTCATTACGCAACCGGAGATCATTTGTGAGCAACTTTACCAATCGAGCCATCATTCTTAACCAGCGCCCCCAGGGCGAGATTCAGGAGGGCGACCTGGTGGTGGAAGAGCGCCCGGTCCGCGAGCTGGAGGATGGCGAAGTCCTGGCCAAAGTACTGTGGTTGTCCCTGGATCCTTACATGCGTCCACGCATGAACGACGCCAAGGGTTACATGGACCCTATCGGCCTTGGCGAGGTGATCGTCGGCGAGAGCGTTGCGCGAATTGTCGAGTCCCGTTCGGACAACCTAAAGGTGGGCGACCTGGTCACCTGTTACTCCGGTTGGCAGGAGTACGCAGTGTTCCCCGGCGATGCCGAGATGGTCTACAAGATTGACCAGAAGGACAATGTCCCACTGCAGACCTACTTGGGTGTGGCTGGCATGCCAGGCCGTACCGGCTACTGCGGTCTGATGTACGTGGGCAAGCCGAAAGCGGGTGAAACCGTGGTGGTCTCCGCTGCTTCTGGCCCTGTAGGCACTGTGGTCGGTCAAACCGCCAAGAAGGAAGGTTGTCGCGCGGTCGGCGTTGCCGGTGGCCCGGAGAAGTGCCGCTATGTGGTGGACGAACTGGGCTTTGATGCTTGTGTCGATTACAAGGCCGGCAATCTCGAAGCGGACCTGAAAGCCGCCTGTCCTGATGGCATCGACATTTACTTCGAGAACGTTGGCGGGGCCGTAACCCGGGCCGTGGCGCCCCTGCTGAACCCGGGCGCGCGAGTTCCCATATGTGGTTTTGTCTCAGCCTACAACGCAGAAGACATGAACTCGGTGGAAACACCCTTCCACGTGCTGAAGGCGCTGGACCCGGTGCCGGAGCACCGCTTCTTCCTGGTAACGGAATGGCAGGACAAGCACCAGGAGATCACCAATATCCTGACGGACCGCATCGCCTCCGGTGAACTCAAATACCGCGAGACCATCGCCGAAGGTCTGGAAAACGCGCCGGAAGCCTTCAAAGGCATGCTCAAAGGCAAGAACTTCGGCAAACAGCTGGTGCGTATCGCCGACTGATGCCTTGAACCTCCAGGGAAGGAGGTTTACCCGGCAACCTGCAGCAACACCTTTCCGATATTGCGGTTTTCCGCCACATAGGCCATGGCTTCACCGGCCTTTTCGATGGGCCAGGAACTGTCGATCACCGGATCAATCTGCCTGGCGCTGAGCAGCGGCCAGACGTGCTTGTACAGGGCGCTCATTACGTCGCCCTTGTCGGCCACTGGCCGTGACCGCAAGGTTGAACCAATCAGGCGATGGCGCTTCATCAGCATCAGCCCCAGATCCACTTCCGCCATGCGGCCACCCATCAGGCCAATGAGTATGATCCGGCCATCCATGTTCAGCACTTTCTGGTCGTCCGCGATATAGTTACCGCCGACCGGGTCGAGCACCATGTCCACACCACCCCAGGACTTTACGGCATCGACAAACGAACCGTCCTTGCGATTCCAGACGCCACTGGCGCCGAGTTTTTTGCAGATTTCGAGCTTGTCGTTATCCCCGGCGGTGGCGAACACCGGGTTACCCAGCGCGGTAGCCAACTGAATGACCGCCGTGCCCAGGCCACTGGCAGCGGCGTGAACCAGCACCTTCTCACCGGGCTTGAGCGCGGCTTCGTGATACAGGTTCAGCCAGGCGGTGGCAAACACTTCAGGAATCGCCGCGGCTTCTTCCAGGCTGTACCCCTTCGGAATCGGCAATACCTGAACTGCCGGCACCACCACATGAGTGGCATAGCCACCTCCGGTGAGCAGGGCGCAAACCTCATCACCGGGTTTGAGGTGATCCACACCCTCACCCACTTCGGAGATGGTTCCGCTGACTTCCAGGCCCAGGATATCGGAAGCACCGGGTGGTGGCGGATAGACGCCAGCCCGCTGCATCAGGTCCGCACGGTTGATGGCGGTCCACGCAATATCAATAGCCACATGATTTTCGGGCACTTCGGAAGGGATGTCATACGCCTCCCAACTCAACGTGTCGCCACTGACCTTGATGGCTCTCATCATCTGCGCTTACTCCATGTGTTAAGTCAGGCTCAGGATACCGTCAGCTGGCCCAGGGTTGCACTGATCACTTTGTAATATTTCTTTTGCAGTTCGCTGAGTCGCCAGGCTTGCGGCACGCAAGACTCTGGAGGCTGCTGCAACAACTGGCGTAGCAGACCCGCTGCGGCATCGGCTTCAGCCACCGGATCATCAGGATAACTGGTGTATCGTTGCTTGGCCGGCACATACTCGGGATAAGCCAGCCTGTCCGGCGTCAATGCCATGCAGCCAGACGCCATGGCTTCCAGCACAGATAGCCCCTGAAAATCATGAAGGGCGGTAGAAATAGCCACATCCGCTTCTGCCAGCAGGCGATCATAGTCCGCCCGGCTTTCCAGGAATCCCCAGTGCACAATACGCTCCCGGTACCGCTCGTGTATCAGATTAAAAGCGTCAGGCTGATTACGGAACTGCTCACCCACCACGCTCAGCCGGAAGTCCTGGCCTGCGGCTGATAATGTGTCCAGCAACCTCAGCAGCCGGTCCGGTGCCTTATCGTACTCCCAGCGATGATTCCACAGCAGATGGGGGCATTGTACGTTGAAGGCCGTGCTCCTCTCCAGAAACAGCCGGTCCTCGATGGGCACAGGAACTACGTGGGATTTTTCACGGAGGCTGCTGATCAGGCCGTCGGGAAGCCCATCCGGTATCTTCTCCAGGAATTGGCCAGCCCCTTCCAGAAAACTGTCCCGGTTCCAGACACTGTTAAACAGCACCAGATCAGCTGCCACGGCGCTATACAGGTTGACGATTTTGGGGTCAGCGCTGGCATGCTGCCGGCCGGAATCCGGGTAGGCAAACTGATTCTCATGCATGTAGAGAATGGTGGGGGTAAGAGCCAGATGGGGATGAAATCCCTTCAGGGAGGCAAGGTCCACCATGGAAGTGGCAATCAGCAGATCATGGCTGGCTTTGAGCGCTGGCTCCTGCAGCCAGGTCAATGCATTGCCGCGAATCCGCCAACGGAAAAACCGGGGTGGCAAGGCCAGCACCTCCCAGTGAAAATCCGGCTGGCTGGCAACCAGTTGTTCACGCCAGCGCTGGTGGCTGCCGGCGTCGTAGGCGGATAGAAGCAGGATGCGGGGCCGGTGGTATGGAAGGTGCGATGACATCCGCGCATTCTGCCATCATTCCCGGTTGGACAGCCACACACTTTGGTAGGGCTTGAGGGTCAGGCTTCCGGACAAATCATCGATTTTCAGGCCCGATATCAGATCCTGCCACTGGTCTGTACCAATCAGATTGATATCTCCCAGAGAGACCTGCTGGACCTCATCACTGATATTGTGGATGCAGAAGATGGACTGATCCCGACGCATGCTTTGGCGCCAGAAGCCGAACAACTGCAGCCCAAGATGCAGGGTGAACTGGGTGGCATTGGGATGAAACGCCGTCTGCCGCCGGCGAATGGCGATCAGCCGCTTGAGCTCGGAGAAGACTTTGTGGTGATGGCTCAAAGGGTCCGCCAGCTCGGCCTCCAGGCTGTCCAGGTTCCACTGGCCACGGTTGATGGAGCGCAAACGACCGGTGTGCTCTACCCGTTCGCGGTCGTTTTCCGTACCCAGCAGGCTGTGGATGTAGAATGCCGGAATGCCCTCCAACGCCAGCATTATGGTGTGGGCACAGATAAACCGGTGCAGCTGCCAATGGTCCGCACCCCGTTCTGCCGTCCCCTTCAACGCATCGAACAGCGCCACGTTCATTTCATAGGGCTGGTCCTTGCCGTCCGGCGTGCGCCGGTAGGACACCTTGCCCCCGAAGGATTCCATGGTGTTGATCAACCGTTGCTTTTCCTCCTCGGTAAGCAGGCCGTCGGTCGGGCGCAGGCCCACGCCATCGTGGGAAGCAATAAAGTTGAGGTAAGTGGTGCCCATCTGGGCCGGGGGCATGCTCATCAGCCAGGTTTTCAGGTGGCGGCAATTGCCGGTGACCAGTGTGTTGATTAGCAGCGGCGGCAGTGAAAAGTTGTAGATCACATGGGCTTCATTGGCGTTGCCGAAGTAGGTCAGGTTTTCCCGGTTGGGAACATTGGTTTCGGTAATCACCACACCATGGGGGGTGTGATGCTCGATGAGCAGGCGCAGGATCTTGATCAGCTCGTGGGTCTGCTGCAGATGGATAGAGGGCGTGCCCACCTCTTTCCACAGGAAGGCCACCGCATCCAGCCGGAAGATGCTGACGCCCCGCTCCAGGTAATAACGGATGATGCCGGCAAACTCGTTCAGCACCTGCGGGTTGGCAAAGTTCAGGTCTACCTGATCCTCACTGAAGGTGCACCATACGAAGCGTTCGCCATCGTCAGTCTGTACCGCATTGAGCAGCGGTGATGTCCGGGGCCGGACCACGGCGCTGAGATCATCCGTGGGCCGGGCCTCGAAGAAATAGTCCTTGCCGGGGTCAATCTGCTTCTTGAAGTTCTCGAACCAGCGGCTGCGGGCCGACATGTGGTTGATCACCAGGTCCGCCATCAGTTTGTAGTGGCCGGCGATGCGTTCGATATCGTCCCAGTCACCGTGGGATTCGTTGACGGCCAGGTAGTCCATCACGGAGAAGCCGTCGTCCGAGCTGTAGGGGAAGAACGGCAGAATATGCACCGCCGAGACCGTGTCCTTCAGGCAGTCTTCAAGGAATTGAAACAGGGTCTTGAGGGGCTTCTCGTCGCTGCGCTGGACCGTGTCTGCGTAGGTAATCAGCATGACATCGGCTTCGTCCCAGTTATTCTGGTGAGCCGGGGGTGCGGGAGTGTCCGGCGCCAGCCCCATGGTTTCAAGGAGCTTTTCCGCCAGAAATCCGGTATCAATGGCCGGATAGACCACATCCAGCATGGTGGCGAGTTTGTGGTGCAGGGTGTTGCTCACTAGCGATATTCCTCGTTGTCCAGCTCCACCGCTTCCTGCAGCTGTTCCTTGATGTCCGGAATGGCACTGGTAACGCGATTCCAGCTTGGAATAAACGGCGTGTCCATGGGGTTGTCCAGGAAATAGGCCCCTGCCCGCATCACGTTCTGTGCAAACAGTTCCACCGCCTTCTCTTCCTTGTGCCGGTCAAAACTCAGCCCGTTGATTACGGCATCGCTCTGGTAGGTCTCCACAAAATCCAGGGCGATGCGGAAATACGCGGCCTTGATGGTGCGGAACTTCTCATTGGAGAAAATCTCACCGTTGGTGGCCAGCTTACGGAACAGGGCCTTGCTGATGTCGGTGCTCATCTTGGAAAGGCCGCGGCTGGCGTCTTCCGGTGACAGCTCCTGGTGCTTGTGGTCGTAGGTGTCTGCGATATCCACCTGGCACAGGCGATTGGTAGCGTAGTTACGCTTCATCTCCGAGAGCACGCCCACCTCGAGCCCCCAGTCGCTGGGAATCCGCAGGTCGTTGATCACATCGGTGCGGAAAGAGAATTCCCCGGCCAGCGGGTAGCGATAGCTGTCCAGGTAATCCAGGAAGTCACTGGGGCCGCAGACCTTTTTCAGGGCGCGGATCAGCGGGGTGACCAGCAGGCGGCTGACCCGCCCGTTCATTTTGCTGTCCGCTACCCGTGCATAATAGCCTTTGCAGAACATGTAGTTGAAGTTGGGATTGGCCACCGGGTAAATCAGCCGCGCCACCAGATCACGGGAGTACGTGAGGATATCGCAATCGTGCAGAGCGACCGATTTGCTCATTCCGGAGGCCAGAACAAAGCCGAAGCAATACCAGACGTTCCGGCCCTTGCCCATTTCCGTTGGCGCCAGGTTCTGCTCCCGGAGCTTGAGATCCAGGGCCCTCAGCCTCGGGCCATCATTCCAGAGTACCCGCACATGCTGGGGTAACTCGGAGAAGTACTCCAGGGCGTGGCGATATTCCTGTTCGTTGGCGCGGTCCAGGCCGATGACGATCTGCTCCAGGTACGGGACCTTTACCAGTTCCTTCACGATGTTCTTCAGGGCCGGGCCTTCCAGTTCCGAATACAGCGACGGCAATACCAGTGACATGGGCCGGGCTTTGCGAAAGCTCATCAGCTCCTGTTCCAGCTCCTCCACCGGCCGGCGGCAAAGGTTATGAAGGGTGGTGATGATGCCGTTCTGATAAAAGTCGCCCATGGCGGCTCTCCTGTTGTTTCAAAACACGGTTTCAGTAACCGTACTCAATCAGCAGATTCAGCACGCATTCGTTCCATCCGGCCGGGCCGGTCTTGATAGACCGTATCGCCCGGCTCTGGGACGGCAGAGACACGCTCTCCGACTGCTCACCCCGAACGATCACTGCTATATCCGCCTCTTCCAGCATGTGCTGATCATTGGGGCTATCACCCAACGCAACGGCAATGACTCTCTCCACAGGATGGCGTTCCCTGTATTTTCCCAGCAAGAACCGGACCCCATCGGCTTTATCAAAGGTGCCCATGGCATGGAGAAAGCGCCCGCCCTGCACCAGACGGCAGTTATGTTCGCTCAGTTTCTGGCGGAATTCGGCCAGTGAGTCTTCGTCTCCTTCCCATAACAGTGGCTCTGTTCCGGCGCGGTCTTTCGCCATTACTGCTTCCGCCTCCGAGAGGCTGGAGTGCCCGGCCAGCTCAGCCGGGCTCATGTCCGAAAAGCTACGAAACTGGAACCCCTCTGCCCGACATTCCGCCAGCAACGCCAGCACCTCGTCCCGCGATGCCCCAAAACTCTGCACCTGCTCCGGGCCCGGTCCAAAATAGTTCGCGGGGATAATGACTGCGGCGCCGTTTTCCACGATAAAGGGGGCGCTGTTGCCCAGTTCTTCCCTGATAGCACGGATCTCGCCGGCGGTTTTGCTGGAGTTAAGCACCACCGGGATCTCGCCCGCTGCCAACCGCGCCAGTGCCGGCTTCGCGGGAGACCAGTCGTAGCTGTCATGATCCAGCAGGGTGCCATCCAGGTCTGAAAACAGGATCAGGCGGGGTTTTGGCATGGCTGCGTCCTCTACTGGCGCTGACGGATCAGCGGTTCACCGAAACTGTGGTCTTCACCGACATTGATCACGCAATCCGCACGGGCCGGCATTTCCGCCAGGCTGGCGCGGGTGATGCGCTCGTAATGCATGATGAATCGGACGACCTCTTGGTCACTCATGATGCGCGATGGCTGCGCAGGCTCACTGTGCTTGCCGCCCTCTTTTGGTGCGCTAATGGTTCGCTCCCGCAGCTTGTGCTCCTGGAGAGTGCGCCACTGGAGAACGCACTCCATGGAAGGCGCCCGCAGCATGATCAGGCTGTCCACCTGATTGAAAAACTGGCCGTACTCGCCCTTGAGGCAGCGATTGACATGTTGGCGCCAGGTACCTTCCGGGTCTTCCGACCGTTCCAGTTCGTTGACCGGTGCCATCAGTTCCGCCTCGCTGGCTGCCGGCACGGCTCCCATACACCAGCCCTCGATCAGGATCACTTCCGCCCTGCCCCGGAATACCGGCCACAGGTCAGGCGGGCAGCGGTCATCACGGGATTTGTCGAAGGCGGGTATGGGGGTTTCCGTATCCGGGCCGGCGGCTTTCAATTGCTCGATGACCTGCTGGCCCAGGGCGATGTCGTGGGTGCCGGGAACACCGCGGGTGATAAACAGCGGGTGTACGTCTTCTGCCAGCTTTTCCCGTTCGGCGCGGGTAAGATAGAGGTCGTCCAGAGAGAAGCTGGCGGTGGGTATGCGGTAATGCATGGTCAGCAATTCTCTCAGGAACAGGGTGAGGGTGGATTTGCCGGTGCCCTGCGCGCCGTGGATGCCGATGATGATTGGCTCGCCTCTGGCCTGTCGGAGACTCTGGATATGTTGGGCCAGGGGGAGGATGGTCTTTTTGACGGTGTCGGCGTAGGAATCGGGGAGGGACTCCTGGTTGACCAGGGTTTTGATGGTGGTTGTCAGATCGGGTGCGGACACTGTGTGGGTTCCCTGTTGGTTTGTTTTTGGTTTTGCAGGTTTTGTACCAATTGGAGTATAGGTGGTAGGAGCCCGGTTTGTTTGTGGGAGCTGGGAGTTATCTGGGACACTGGGGTTATATGAGCAGCAACAGTTTTAAAGTCGAACATCGTTATCTTGAGCTACCGGACAGTTTCTATACCCGGGTGCAGCCAACGCCGTTGAAGGACGCGCGGATGGTGTGTTTTAACCATGATCTGGCCAGGGAAATGGGGTTCCATTCGAGGAATCCGGAGGAGTGGACCGGTGTGGGGGCCGGGACGGAACTGCTTGAAGGGATGGATCCGGTGGCGATGAAGTACACGGGGCATCAGTTCGGGATGTATAACCCGGAGCTGGGGGATGGCCGTGGTTTGTTGTTGTGGGAGACGGTTGGTCCGGACGGGCGGCGTTGGGACTGGCATCTGAAGGGGGCGGGGATGACGCCCTATTCCCGGTTTGGCGATGGCAAGGCGGTGCTGCGGTCGACCATTCGGGAGTATCTGTGCAGTGAGGCGATGGCGGCGCTGGGGATTCGTACCACGCGGGCGCTGTTTATGGTGAGTGCGAAGGATCCGGTGCGGCGGGAGTCGATTGAGACGGCGGCGGCGCTGATGCGGGTGGCGCAAAGCCATATCCGCTTCGGGCATTTCGAGTTTGCGGCCCATCATGAGGGCGAGGAAGCGTTGAAAACCCTCGTTGAGCATGTGATTGCCCTGCACTTCCCTCACCTGATTGACCTGCCGGAGGACGAGCGTTACCAGCGCTGGTTCGTGGAGGTGGTCGAGCGCACGGGACGGCTGGTTGCCGACTGGCAGGCCGTCGGGTTCTGCCATGGGGTGATGAACAGCGACAACATGTCGATCATCGGCGACACTTTTGATTATGGGCCCTACGCCTTCCTGGACGAATTTGATGCCGGTTACATCTGCAATCACACTGATCAGGGCGGCCGTTATGCCTACAACCGGCAGCCCAACACCGGCTTTGTGAACTGCCAGTACCTGGCCAATGCGCTGCTTCCTGTGATGAACGAAGACGATGTGCGGCGCGGGCTTCGGCGTTATGAGGTGGCCTACAACGAGCGTTTTCTGCAGAACATGCGGGACAAGCTGGGGCTGGCCCTGGAGGATGAATCCGATCTGAGCCTGATCATGGATACCTTCAGCATGCTGCACGAGCACCATGTGGACTACACCCTGTTTTTCCGGGGGCTGTCCAATCTGACATCGAAGGGCTCTGCGCCGATTCGTGACCTGTTCGTGGATCGCAGCGTGGCGGATGAGTGGCTGGAGCGCTACGAGCGGCGCCTGCAATCGGAAACCCGAGCTCATGACGAGCGGGAATTCCAGATGCGCAGAGTGAACCCGAAGTACATCCTGAGAAACTACCTGGCGCAGCAGGTGATCCTGGAAGCGCAGGGCGGCGACTACAAGCCGATGAAGGAATTGCTGGAGGTGCTGAAAAAGCCGTTCGATGAACAGCCCGAATTCGAGGAATACGCGGCGCCTCCCCCGGACTGGGGGAAGCACCTGAACATCAGTTGTTCGTCGTAGTTCCGGTCAGGAGTTTCAGACCGCTTTGGCGGCAATGATCTTCTCATGCCACTCGGCCGGGCCGGTCTGGTGGACGGAGGAGCCTTTGGAATCCACCGCCACGGTGACTGGCATGTCTTCCACTTCAAACTCGTAGATGGCTTCCATACCCAATTCCGGGAAGGCAACCACTTCCGCGTGCTTGATGGCCTTGGATACCAGGTAGGCAGAGCCACCCACGGCCATCAGGTAGACAGCGCCAAACTCGCGAATAGCGTCGATGGCCACCTGACCACGCTCGGCCTTGCCGATCATGCCGGTGAGGCCGGTTTTCTCCAGCATGGTGCGGGTGAACTTGTCCATGCGGGTAGCCGTGGTGGGGCCGGCCGGGCCAACCACTTCCTCGCGAACCGGGTCGACCGGGCCCACGTAATAGATGAAGCGGCCTTTCAGGTCTACCGGCAGTTCCTCACCGCGCTCGATCATGTCCACCATCTTCTTGTGGGCAGCGTCGCGGCCGGTCAGCATCTTGCCGGACAGGAGGACAGTTTCACCCGGCTTCCAGTCTTTCACATCTTCCGGTGTCACCGTATCCAGGTTCACACGGCGAACGCTGTCACCCACTTCCCAGGTAATTTCCGGCCAGTCTTCCAGGCTCGGCGGAGTCTGCAGTGAAGGGCCGGAGCCGTCCAGCACAAAGTGCGCGTGGCGGGTGGCGGCACAGTTCGGGATGATCGCCACCGGCTTGTTGGCCGCGTGGGTGGGGTAATCCTTCACTTTCACATCCAGAACTGTGGTCAGGCCGCCCAGGCCCTGGGCACCGATGCCCAGGTCGTTGACCTTCTCGAACAGTTCGAGGCGCAGTTCTTCAGCGCGGTTGGAGGCGCCACGGGCCTGCAGGTCGTGGATATCAATCGGGTCCAGCAGGGATTCTTTCGCCAGTTCCATTGCCTTCTCGGCGGTACCACCAATGCCGATGCCCAGCATGCCGGGCGGGCACCAGCCAGCGCCCATCTGCGGAACCATCTTCAGCACCCAATCCACCACCGAGTCCGACGGGTTCAGCATGGCAAACTTGGACTTGGCTTCGGAGCCGCCGCCTTTAGCCGCGACATGCACATCGACCGTGTTACCCGGCACAATCTTGTAGTGGATAATCGCAGGCGTGTTGTCTTTGGTATTGATGCGTTTGCCGTCCGGGTCAGCCAGGATAGAGGCGCGCAGCACATTATCCGGTTGCATATAGGCCCGGCGGACGCCTTCATTGATAATATCGTCCAGCGCCATGTCAGCATCCCACTGCACATCCATACCGACACTGACGAACACCGTTACGATGCCGGTGTCCTGACACAGTGGCCGCTTGCCCTGGGCACACATGCGGGAGTTGATCAGGATTTGCGCCATGGCATCCTTGGCCGCCTGGGACTCTTCCCTCTGATAGGCCTCGTACACTGCCTGAATAAAATCCTTCGGGTGGTAGTAGGAAATGAACTGCAGCGCGTCCGCTACGCTCTCAATCAGGTCGTCCTGGCGGATTACGGTGGTCATAGGCGTCTCATCAGGTCTGGTTTATAGATCGGGTTGTTAAAATAAGGAGCGCGAAGTTTACCAGAAAATCCGAAAACGAGGGATCGGACAGACGGCGAAGGTATTTAACGGGAACCTTGGCTAAACAGCCACGAAAAAATGTAACATCGTCGCTATCGTCGATTATCGCAGGAGACACCGTGACCGACCTCGTCCTCACCGAAAAGAAAAATCACATTTTAACGGTCCGCATTAACCGCCTGGACCGTAAGAATGCCCTCACCCACGCTATGTACACCGCCCTCGGCGATGCCATCGAACAGGCCCGGGATGACAACGACATTCGCTGCATCCTTTATACGGGTAGCGAAGACTGCTTCACCGCCGGTAATGACCTGGGTGATTTCGCTGCCGGCCTGCCAGGCGACTTTGAAGACACCCCCGTAGGCCGTTTCCTGTTGCTGCTGGCCACCACCAATAAACCCATCGTGGCCGCAGTGAACGGCCCGGCCGTGGGCATCGGCACTACCATGCTGCTGCATTGCGATTTGGTATTCGCCGGTAACAACACCCGCTTCCAGATGCCCTTTGCCACTCTGGGCCTGTGCCCGGAAGGTGGCTCCAGCCTGCTGCTGCCCTCATGGCTTGGCCGGGTGCGCGCGGCTGAACTGCTGATGCTCGGCGACGCCTTCACCGCCGATGACGCCCTGCGCATGAGCCTGATCAACAGGGTGTGCGAACCCGCGCAGACGGAAACCACGGCCCTTGAAGCCTGCGCCCGGCTTGCGGCCCAACCCCCAGCCGCCATCCGCGCCACCCGGGAATTACTGAACAGGGCAATCGGTGAGGCACTGGAAACCACCATGCTGGCCGAGGGCAAACTGTTCGGCGAACGCCTGAAATCCCCGGAGAACGCTGAAGCCATCAAGGCCTTCACGGAAAAGAGGAAGCCGGACTTCTCGAACTTCAGTTAGGCGGTTACAGGCGCCCCCAAGGACTCGACAAACGTCTCAGGGCCAACTATTTTTCAATGAAGCCGAACTCCGACTGTGCGGGTGGGCTCCCAATGGCCAGAATCACACTTTAGAGGGATCAACTGTTGCCTTTCTGTCGCTATAGTCAGAGATACAGAAAATTGGCACAGAGCGCTGGCCAGAATTTCAGACAACAGATAAGCAGAACAGGCCACTGACATCGGATTTACCGGACCAGACCGGCCCCGTCAGCTGCCGAAAATAACGACACAACAACAGGAAAAGGTTCCACACCCATGTTCAAGAAAACTCTAATAAGTCTTGCTGTGGCGTCCTCCCTTGGACTTACAGGGTGCTTTGACAGCGCCGGTTCCGGGTCCAGTAATGCAAATCCTGATTATAAGATCAGCCAGGACTCCAACAGTGCAGAATACCTTGCTCGATTCAATGGTAAGGTTTGGCCGGTATTCGACCCACGCCCGGCCATTTCGGCGTTGCCCATTCCAAACGACCTGATCTTCGGCTCGGTTGGAGACGGATCCTTCACGATTGCGAACCCGGACAACAATCCTGTTATTGCAGCTCTGAACGGGCTCAGCGGCGCGTCAACAACTGCCCCGATTGACATTCAGATGAGCGGCCAGTTAGATGATCTTGATCCAACCACTCTCGCGCAGAATGTGTTTCTGTTGGAGACAGTCTACGCCAGCGGTGAACCGGTACGTGGCTTAGCAGCAGCAGAACCCCCCACCGTAGCCGGCTCAGTTCCTGTCGAACTGGAAATCAAAAGACTGCGGACGGAAGACGGTACTCTGACAGACTTTGTGCGGATCCTTCCTACAGAACCGCTGAAGCCTAACACCCGCTACATTGTCGCGTTGAGAAAGGGTATTACCGCTGATGGCAAGCCGATTGTAAGTTCTCCCCAATACACAGTGCTGAAAGACAGCATCCAGGACCCTAACTACCCGGAAGTGAATGACGACAACACGGTCGTCGGTCCAGGTCTGGACCCGATTGTTTCGCTAATTAACAACCTATGGGAACCTGTCGCAGCCAAAGCACTCTTGGCGTCTCAAAATGTAGCTTCCCCGACGCCAGAGCAAGTTGAGGGCGTTCGTTCTTCAATCGCCCTTGCCTACAGTTTCACCACATCCAACGATGAAAAGGTGCTTACTTACATCGCGAACCCGGCTCGTTGGTTTGAAGACCAGATCAAAGCACTCGTCACAACGACTGCTGCGAAAAAGGTCCGTGGAGCCCAGTTGCACTTCCTCAACCAGCTTGGTGTTGAAGGCGTTCCTGCGCAGCCGGTTCAGACATGGGATTTAAACGAAGATGGAGCGGTTACGGCTGCAGACTTCGAACCTTTCTCTTCAAATCCTCCAGAGAGCTTTATGCTCGCGGGAGATCCCAATCCGGCGAATTTCGGTTATGCCGATGTGAGCCTTGCTGTGCAGGGCGCTGTCGCCAGCTTCGTCCCGTCTAAAGCCGAAGGACTTGAAGCGCTCAGTGGGGCGCTCTATCAAGCGGGATGTGATGCCGCACCAAATAAATTCGCCTGTACAGGCACTGTAGTAGCCGGTGCTGCGCAGTCTGTTTTTGGCGCGGAATTCCCGGCACCAGCAGTTCAGGAAGTGGATATTGCCAGCTCAACACCCGCACAACAGCGTTCAGCGGTATTGGCTAGCGTTATCGATGAAGAGAATGGATTTGGCGTAACAATTCACGAGGGGTCAATAACCCTCCCGTATTATCTTGGCACCCCTGTAGGTGGCGACAACTCCCCTGTCAGAAACAGCTTCTGGAAAGCCGATAATGGCCTAGCCAAACTCCTGAAGGATGAGTTTGGTTTCAATCTTGCCCAGGCCGACGCTTCAAACTCAACGGTTGTAAACAGTATCTTCCCATTCCCGGCCGAAACGACTGTTCAGACTGCGCCGGTTATTATCATGACACCTAAGAATGTAACCCTAGAGATGCTGGAAGATAACTCTAGCGACTTAAGAGTTGTAATTTTCCAGCACGGGATAACGACAGATCGCAGTGCTGCATTAGGTTTCGGTAGTGCCTTGATAAATAAGGCACTAGCAGAGGATTTGATTGTCGTGGCGATAGATCAACCACTTCATGGCATTGCTCCATTCAGCACAGAAGATCAGCAGGAACTCGCAGACACCTTGCTGACCGCTGCAGAAAGTAGCCTTGGATCTCTGGGATCGCTGGCTACCCCAACCGACGATCGTATCGCTGGTGTGATTGATGGAACCTTTGTTGTCAGCTTCACCCGAGAGCTGGCGATTGCGTTTGGCTATACGAACTTCACATCCAGTCAGGCTCAAGAGCTCATCGCAGTTATAACCGGTCAAGGATCGAGCACAGACGGCGACGTTTTGGCACTAGCAGTTGAGCCAACCGTCCAGCAAGCAATCGGATCAATTCTTGCAATCCAGGGCACAGTTGCACGTGCAGGAAGCACCGTCCCCGGCCTTGATAGCCTCGACGATATCCCGGAGCGCCACTTCAACCTCGCCACTAACCAGGTGAACGAGGTCGTAGGCATGAATTTTGACCCGGAGAATGCCGTAGGTGAATCCGGTGATCTTTTTCTTAACCTGTCTGGCTTCCTGAACACCCGGGACAACATGCGCCAAGGTGCGGTGGATCTCTTGAACCTGCGCAAAACCATTTCGAGCTGGGGAGGCGTGAACCAGAACGAGGTTTATCTAGTTGGCCATTCCCTTGGCACCGTGAACGGAACGAGCTTCCTGGCGGCAACTGAAGACAGTGGCGATGCCACGCTGAATATTGCTGCCACGCACTTGCTCGCACCGGCCTCGGGTTTTATACGGATGGCTGAGAACTCTCCGGGTTTCGCTCCAGCAATCCTCGGTGGGCTTGCCCAGCCAGCGCCTCTGGGTGCTGGTCTGACGCAGGGAGATGCTAACCTGGAAACCTACTTCAACGTTTTTCAGGCTGCGATCGACTCCACAGACCCGATCAACTTTGCGGACAACCTGGTTGATAGTGTTGCGACAGTACTTCTTTCACAGATTAGTGGAGACAGGTTCACTATTGCAGCTGCGTACGACGGATTCGGAACTGAACCTTGGGAAGTACCATTCTCTGTTAACATCGGCGGCAGCTTCCCAATCAATTCGTCCCAGGCTCCGCTTTCCGGTTCTCTTCCGCTTGCTGAGCAACTTGGTATAAGTGGAACGGCTTTCTTTGCGGACTATCCTGGTGGCTCTCACGGAACTCCAGTGTTGCCGATAGAAGTTAAGGCTGAGGCGCCGGACTTTGCGAAGTTCGAGTTCGACTTCCTTAAAGATCGTACGCTCGCCACAGGCGGTGAGGTGATTACTACGCAACCGGAAGCACAAGCAACGTTTTCCGGTATGATTGGTGCTACCATTCAAACAATATACACACCCTGATCCGGAGCAGCTTTAATAAAAACCCCGCTTATCGAGCGGGGTTTTTATTTTCAGCTACTTGAATTATTAAGGCCTGCTTTGATTTGTACACCTGAAAAACACTGCGCGTTTACTCGAAGAATTAAACTTAAAGATATTTCTCGTTATTACCTCCAAGCATTTCCCCAACCCGCGACAGCTCGAAAAGTAGCCGTCAATGCCTCACGGATGGTTTACTGTTACTAGCAAATATGTTCCTACTGACCTGTTCCGTTCTGGATTCACCATTTTCAGCCTATGCATTTTAATCGTCCCGGCCTTTCTTTTAGCTTCGGCAATCAGAAAGATCGAAACACCACAAAGAGCTGACGGTGGATCCATTTCTTGTCTATATGCATTATGCTTTGTCATGAATATCTTTATCTGACGACACGTCATTAATTAACATGCCTTGCTACATCCGACTAAAAAACATAAAAACAAGCACACTATGAAACGACCGGCCACCGCCAATACAGGCTGTTCCCCGGCAGAAGCTATTGCACGCGATCAAAAACTTCGCATGCGACGCCTCACTATGTCCTTCGACTCCTACCTGGTCACTTTCAGCATCGTTATGTACTGCTGACTGCAAGGGCTGATTTCTTTTGGCGTCACTGCCGGGTTCCTGTGGATATTGATCCCTTCACGGAGGTGAACGATACCTACGGCCAATTAGTTCAAACGTCGTCGTTATCCGCACCCAACGTGCGGCCGGTATGACCGGTCTCACAGGGTGTTGCGCTGAACTTGATGAGATGGCCGATCTGCCTCTGGGAACCGCCATCCCCTTTGGCCACGTCGATGACCATGTTGCGTGCTTTCATCTGGGGGGTGATCCGTGGCTTCGGTGATCGTCAGCACCGGTTCAACGCAAGCATCCTGACCCGCAAATACGTCTTCCCACTCTGCCAAGGGTTTCTGGGCAAAGGCGGCTTTCAGGGCTTCACGAATGGTTTGCTGATGTTCCGGGTTCTGGCTAGGCGCAAAGCTTTTCATCTCGGGGATATCCAGGCCATCGCACAACCGGGCTGGGCACTATGGCTCGAAACTGCCAACGGAGATCCAGCGGCCGTCGCTGGTCTGTAGTAATCGTGGAAGGTCAAGCCATTAAGCATGGAGCTTTCCGGTTACTGTGCCTGGTCTCCTGCCACCGGCCATTGCATTCATGGCGAAGGCCGCCAGTACCCAAACACAGAAAAGGCCGGCGACCCTCTGGATCGCCGGCCTTTTACCCGAAGATGGCACCGGACTATCTACCCTCCTTCTGCAGACTACTGCGAAATAACCGTCTCGCCCTGGGGTAACAGGTTTGCCTCTATATCCCGCTCCGAAAACAGGATCTGACGGTATTCCTTATTGGAGTACTGGATGCTCTGGTCACTGAAAAAGGGTGACATGGCATCCGTTGACTGGGAGTAGCTGACAAGCCCATAGGCTTCCGGGCCGTTGTTGGTAAACTCCAACCCGAAGTGCCAACTGGTGCCCCGCGCCATTAACCACCCGTTTACGCCCCCGGACCCATCAGACAAACCCGCAGTGTTATCAATCACCTCCGGCGCAATCCGCGGGAAGAGGGTATCCTCGGCAAACTCGTCAGTAGCGACCCCGACTGCGTTGAAAGCACCATCGATACCACCATCACCACCATGCCAGGGAATTGGCTGGGTCTGAAAGACCGGCATTCCGCCAGTTCCAGGTACCACCCCACCGGATGGCCGGTAGTATTGAAGATCACCCAACGCGTCTGTGGGAGCGATACCCTGCGATTGCAGAGCGCCTACGCCACTGGCAAGGGCCTGCAGCATCGTATCGCTGGTTGTACCTGCATTATCCTCGGAAGGATCAGCCGGCGTGCCCACGGGATCTTCCGGACTGAAAGGCGTTGTCAGGTCGGTGCCCAGATCGTTTATGTAGTTGGCCATGAAGACCCGAAAAACGTGAGCGCCAACACTGTCGAGGTTGTATAGCCCATCCCAGTTGCCTAAAGCCTGGCACCAGGGCGACAGATCAAGGCCATTAACGGTTGTGGAGCCAATAGCGTCACACCGCTCCAGCAACTCTGGCAGAAACTGCTCTGCGTACCAGGCGCGATTGTTCCAGATGACGCCAATCAGTTCTTGAGCGCTGAACTTTCCGTCCTGGCCGGCCGGCAGGGGGGCGCTTGGAAAGCCTGGTTCCATCGGGTTCTGAAGCATTTTGATACCCAAGCGGGTACGGGCGTTGATCGGCGCTTCCTCGCCACCGAAAAGCGGGGAAAAACCGGTCAGGAACTCGGAGGGGTTAGTGGACCAGTAACTGCTGTTGGAGTTCTGGACCCAGTCCGAACGCACCAGCTTGGGTTTCTGATCGTACGGAACCAGCGGCCCACATTCGCTTTCGATCCAGTCCTCAGTCGAACTGCTGCCATCCAGCAAGGTGACACCTCCATCAAACAAGGCGGCATAAGCCGGGCTGCCGGCCCTTCGCAAATTCACAAGCGCAATGGCCTCTTCAGACAGATTCGGCACCGAACTGCTGTCTATATAGAAGGCGTTACCCTTATCGTCTGCGTAAGTAGTATTGGTCCAGAGGGTGGTGCCGCAATTCCGGAACGCATTCTGGAATTTTTTGAGATTCTTGGCCCGACTCATGTTCAGCCAGGTATCCAGCAGATCACCAGTGTTGGCGTTTGCGTCCCTGTATGTTATCGCGACGGGACTACCCTGATTCAGAACGCCAGCCCCGCCCCATGCAGGTAGATTGCTGTCCACAGCGTTGGCGGCAATCATAGGACCGTACTCGGAGAAGTAGAAATCCCGTTCGAGAATAACAGGCTCACTCATGCCCATATCCACTTCTACCTGAAGGGTTTCCACACGTACATTCTTTTCCACCCCGTCCTTTACGTATGTCAGGTTATCCCCTGATTTCAACTCAAGCTCATACCAGGTGAAACGACGGCTCGTAGTAACGGTGTGTGACCAGGCAAGATTCTTGTTGAAGCTGATCAGTGGGATGGCAGTGCCAAGAAGGCCTGCCCCATGGACATTCACGTAGCCGGGGACCGTCATCTGGACTTCATACAGCCGCCGGTGGCCCGTGTAAGGGAAATGCGGATTGGCCAAAAGCGCACCTCGCCCCTGTTCCGTCATGGCCTTGCCGATGCCCCAGGCGTTGCTGGCAAGCCCCATATCGCCGAGGTTTTCAATCGAGCGGGCGCCAGCCTGAGCTGTTGCCACCACGCGGTGTCTCAGTTTTTCGATGGCTTCTGAATCCGTCACGGAGGTAGCAACCTCAGGGGCCGGACTCACGCCCGGAGGCACCGCAAGAAAGACAGCACCCGTCGCGAACTGGGCTCCGCTAGCGTATTGCCCAACTAAACGATAGTGCGCCAGCAAATCCACGGGTGTAATCTCGGTAACCCACGGTTGGTCCCGGCATTCAACCGGGAGGTCGCCGGGATCGGTTTCTCTCACGTATCGGTTGTAGCCCTCTGTAAAACCGTAGGTTAACGCCCGGCTTTCGGCGCTGAGCGCCCCATATTCCTGTTCGGCACCACTGTATATGTCCTGAGCCTTATAGCTGAAGTCATTGATGATGTTCAGCCCTACTCCAATCTGGGTGCTGGGCCCCGGACCAAAATACTTGGCGCGTTCACTTCTTGCTTTGACAATGGCTTCGGCCAACAGGCACACATTATCCTGCGCCTGGGCATAGCCATGCCCGTAGGCAGCAGATGCCAGGTTATCCGCAGTGATGTGGGGAACCCCGCCGGTAGTGCGGCGTATGTTGGCCTCAAGCTCTCCGTCTACCGGAAAAAGCTTGGGCTCGAAGCACCCTGTCAGCCCTGTACTTCCGGCCAGCAACAATACAAGACCAAAGGACCGGCCAAAGCCAGCTCGTTCAGACATCTTCCTGATCTTCATAGCGTCATCCTTATACTTTTTACGGCTGTACCATTATCAGTCACATTAATAAATGGTAGCAGAGCCCCCACGTTAGACCAGAAATTCTGAACAGCTTTGGCGCAAGAGGCATTAGAGATAGTCGTCGTTATCTGCACCCAGTTTCTTGCCAATCCAGCCTGCCTCAGGCTTCGTTTTCTCGAATTTGATCGGAAACCCGATCTGTTTTTGCAGGGTGCCGTCACCACGGTCCACCCCGACAACCATATTCCTTGCCTGTAATTGGGGATGTTCGGCCGCCTCGGAAATCGTGAGAACAGGCTCCACGCACGCATCAGCGTTGGCAAACACCGCCTGCCAGTGTGACAGTGACTCCTCTGCGATCCTTTCACTCAGAGCTGCCTTAAGGGTTTTCTGTTGGTCTGGGTTCTGGCTGACAGCAAGGCTCTTCAGTTCAGTCAGCCCGAGAGCTTCGCAAAGACGGCTGGAAAACTGGGGCTCCAGGCTCCCAACAGAAAGCCACCTGCCATCGCTGGTCCGGTAGTAATCGTAAAAAGCACCGCCATTGAGCAAAGAGCTCTCGGGCTTCTGTTCCTGTCCTCCAGCCAGGCAGGCAGCCCCGGCCATGGCATTCAGTGCAAATGCGGCATCGGTCATGCTGATGTCAATGTACTGCCCTTCCCCGGTTTGCTGCCGGTGAATCACCGCCGCCAGGATGCCCATCACCGCGTGGTGGGAGCCGCCCGCCACATCCGCCACTTGGATACCCAATGGTGGCGGCCCGGTCTCCTTGCGGCCACAGTGGCTGGACACACCGGCCAGGGACAGGTAGTTGATGTCGTGTCCGGCACGGTCTTTATACGGGCCGGTCTGGCCATAGCCGGTGATGGCACAGTAGATAAGGTTGGGATTGATAGCTTTCAGGGTGTCGTAACCGATGCCCAGCCTGTCCATCACGCCCGGGCGGAACTGTTCGATTACAACGTCGTAGTCCTTGACCAGGCGCTTGATTACGTCCGCACTGCCCTCTTTCTTCAGGTCCAGCCCCAGAGAACGCTTGCCACGGTTGAGGAAGGTGTGGGCCGTACTAACGCCGTCTTCCAGCGGGGGCATCACGCGGGTCAGGTCCAGGCGGCCCGGGGCTTCCACCCGTAATACATCGGCGCCCATATCCGCCAGCAGCATGGTGGCGTAGGGGCCAGGCAGCAGCGTGCTGAAATCCAGAACTTTGAGTTGGGTAAGTGGGCCTGGCATGTATTACTCCTTTCTTGTTGAACCCGGCGCAATGGTTGCATTGTACCCGGGGGGTTTTATGATGGGCTTCATTCAAATAAGGATAAAGGATGACATGTCGGAACTCACTGTTTCCAGGCACTTCGTAGAGGCCGCTCTGACTGGCGCCGAGAAGGCCGGCCTGGATACTCGCGAGATACTCAAAGAAGCCGGTATTTCACCGGATTTGCTGAAGATCGAAATGGCCAGGGTCAGCAGTACCCAGTACAGCCGGCTGATGCAGGCCACGTGGAACGTGATGGAAGATGAGTTCATGGGGCTGGGCCCGAGGCGCTGCCGTACCGGCACTTTTGCCACCATGTGTGCCCTGGTGATCGACTGCCCCAACCTTGATGCGGTTTATCGCCAGGCGTTCGAGTTCTCCCGGCTTTTCGAGCCCATGGTGGCCATGAGGCTGGAAGTTGATGACAATGCTGCGCGGCTGGTAACGGTGATAGAAGGTGATATAGACGACCCGATGTACTTTTTGCGGGAAAGCATTCTGGTGATCTGGCATCGGCTTGGCAGTTGGCTGATCGGGCAGCCGGTGGAGTTGCTCAAGGCAGAGTTCAGCTACCCCCGACCGCCCCATGGCGACGAGTACCGGCACATCTTTCATTGCCCGCTGTCGTTTGGGGCCAACGAGACCGCGCTGACCTTCGACAAGCGTTTTCTGCAGGCGCCGGTGATTCGCGACAAACCTGAAATGCGCCAGTTCCTGAAAACCTCACCGGCGGATCTGCTGTCGCGCCCGGATGAGAGCAACACCTTCTCTGGCCGCATCCGCGCGCTTATCGGTAGGGATTTTACCCGTTCCCTGCCGGATTTCGAGTGGATTGCCGCCGAGCTCCATACCAGCCCCCAGACCCTGAGGCGGCGGCTGAAGCAGGAAAACACGTCGTTTCAGGAGATCAAGGATCTGCTCAGGCGGGATATGGCGATCTACTACCTGTCACGGCCGGATTTGCCCATCAACGACATCGCATTCCGCGTAGGCTTTACCGAACCTTCCACTTTCCATAGGGCCTTCAAGAAATGGACAGGCGTCACCCCCGGGGCTTACCGCGAGGGCGAACGGGGTCAGCTGCGGGGCTGACCAACGCCCTGCATGGTCTTTATGAGGCGCCCAAGCGTGCGGGCGATTTCTTCTGCCCGTTCGCGATTCTGGCTCAATTTCATCAACCGGGAACCATCCCGCGGGTCGTAGATCCAGCAACTGGCGGTGGCGCTTTCGCAATTCCACTCGATCTGAGGATTAACGCCGAATACACCCAGAGACTCGGTGGATTTCACCACCCGGCCGTTGTCCTCGCGACGGGACTCCTGAATACTGATCTCGTCGTTTTGCCGGTCGACCTTGTAGGAAATGTCCGCCGGCTGATCGAGCCTTACGATGCGCTGGTCTGACCGCCATCCAGCGCCTTCGAGAAGGGTGTTGGCGTGAATAACCAGGGCCTGCGCGTCCGATTCCGCCAGATACAGCTGCTTCAGTTTCGCCAGCGATTCATCGCCCGCCGGCTCGATAATCGCAACGGGTTCATTCTGGCTCTGACTGTTCTTACTGGCCAGGGCGCCCTCTTTCTTGCGGGCTTTCTCAACGCTGGTGATCAGTTTGAGTGCGTCGTTGTAGTGCTCGCCTTCGGCACCAGCCTGGCTGACGTATTTTTCCAATGCCGCTCGCGACTCATTGAAATGGCCGGACTCCATCATCACCCGGCCACGAAAATAGAAATAGTCTGCAGGTTTCTCACCTTCCAGTTGTTGAAGACGGTTCAGGTATTCCCCGGCTTCGCCCCAGTTTTCACCGGTGACAGCCTCTTCGGTGGCCAACATCAAGCGGCGGATTTCGTGTTCTGGTTCCAGCGCGTATGCCTGTCCGGTGGTCATCAGCAGCGATGCCAACACAAGGCCGCAAACTGAACTGCGCCCGATTCGGGTTATCTTCACCATTTTATCTACTCCTGTTCGTTTTCTCGGGCGGCATCTTCTTCGGCATCCACTTCTGCCTGGTCCATAATCGCTTTCGGAAGTTCTTTTTTAACACGAACGCCCAGCTCAACAAAGCGATTGGCCTGGGAGATCAGATTCCCCCGGCCACGGGTCAGGGTGTTCATCGCCGAGTCATAGGTGCCCTGGGCAGTGTGCAACTGGCTGCCGAGCTTTTCCATGGCCTCCACAAATATCCGAAGCTTGTCGTAAACCGCGCTGGCCCGGTCTGCGATGCGCCGCGCGTTCTGGCTCTGGCGTTCGTATCGCCAGATGTTCTCGATGGTGCGCAATGTGGCTAATAAGGTGGTTGGTGTAACCACAATAATCTTTCGCTCAAATGCTTCTGCGAATAGGTTCTCGTCCTGCTGAAAAGCGGCCACAAAGGCCGGCTCTATGGGCATGAACAGGAACACGAAGTCCGGCGAGTGCAAGCCGTGAAGCTGGCTGTAGTCCTTCTCGCTCAATGTGCGAATGTGGTTGCGCACGGCTTCAACGTGCTGCTTCAGCGCTTCGTCCCTGGCGGCTTCATCTTCCTCGGTTGCCCATTGCTGATAGGCCAGCAGGGATACCTTGGAGTCCACCACCAGGTTGCGCTGGTCCGGCAGATGAACGATCACATCCGGCCGTAACAGCTGGTTGTCGCTGTCGCGGTAACTGCCCTGGGTTTCGTACTCGATGCCCTTGCGCAAACCGGAGCGTTCCAGCACCCGCTCAAGAATCAGTTCGCCCCAGTTGCCCTGGATTTTCTTGTCGCCCTTGAGCGCCTTTGTGAGATTGGAGGCCTCTTCGGTGATCTGGCGATTCAGCTCCTGTAGAGACTTGATCTCGCTTCTCAGGGCCTGGCGATCACGGGTTTCGCTGGTGTAGACATCTTCGACCCGCTTGCGGAAATCCTGCAGTTGATCCCGGAACGGGTTCAGCAGGGTATCGATGCTGGTGCGGGTCTGCTGGCTGAAACGTTCGCTTTTCTGTTCGAAGATTCGATTGGCAAGGTTCTCGAACTCCTGTTTCAGGGAATCACGATTGCGCTCCAGCAGCTCCAGTTTTTCCGTGGTTGCACGGCGCTCCTTAGCCAGCGTGACTTCCTGCTCTCTCAGGGCAACCTTTGCATCACTGAGATCCCTGGAAAGCTCATCGGCACGCTGTTGTTGCGATGCTCTTTCAGCTTCCAGCTGTTCAATGCGCGACAACCGTGACCGGCTTTCAGACTCCAGCCCGGCAACCTGGTTATCCAGTAAGGCGGCGCGTTGGCGCCAGCTTTCGGTAGCGCGGTTCCCCTTTACGACAAGGAATGCCAACAGACACAGAACCAGGGCCAGCACTGCCGCAAATACCATGATTTCCGGCTGGTCTTCCATAACAGCTACAACGGCCTCAGGCACCCTGATCTCCTTGACTGGTTACTCGACAATGACAATGCAGCAACAGTTTACCGTATTAGCGGAACCTTTTGACGCGTCACCCCGTCGGATACTTGTTGTTACACATTCGGTCATCGACTGCTTGGCAAAAATTTCAACCTGATGCATCCGCCTCTGGACTCGGTGCGTAATATCATCTAAAACGGAGGACAGATGTTGTCTGCCGTCAAAGTGGATAGGTTACATCCGGCGCCGCGGTCTCAGGGCAGTATAAAGGACAGGAATTCATCATGCTTAAAGAGCTCTGGAGAAAACTGGGATCTGAATTGTCCCCTGCCGGTTGGCCGGAACTGCACGATAACTGCAGGTCGCAAAGCAATCGTGGCGAGTTCCGTATACTGCCTCACATGACCCACACCGGGGAGTTTCATCTGGAGCGACTGACCAGCATCCTGAAGGGACGTTATGGCAAGAGCTTTCAGAACCGCGGCAATGAGTCCATTCGCGACCTGATCCATTTTGCCTCCCGCATTCAGGATCAGGATGTTCAAAGAGAGCTACTGCTCTTTTACCTCAACTGTTCCCCCATTGTTCAGGAATACCTCCGTTCAGATGAAGTGCTCGCCGAAAGCCACTTCCTGTCCCGGACATCCTGAAACAGATAATTCCGCCGTTAATGATCTGTAAACCATCACAACTGTCATGTTGTTGTATACTTCCGTCCTGTGAATAAGATAGCTTGCCCTTAAGGGCAACGACTTCCATTGCGGCATTCCGGAATTCGAGAATTCAAGCCGCGGGTTCAGAGGTTTCGGATGTTTTTTATGCGTTCAGATTATGGAAAGCGGGCGGCGGCCGTGGTTTTTCTTATTTTTGTTTCCGGTTGTACCGCGAATCGCTACCTTATGGTGGAAAAGGAAGACCTCGACGCCCTGAACTCATCGGTGGTCAACCAGAGCGAGCACCTGATCACCCTTGAGGACCGCACCAGCGAGCGCTTTCAGGCATTGACCCGCCTTAACGAGGAATCCACCCAGAACATTCTTCAAGCGATCACAGAGCAGGTGGAAAAGCCTGCCTGTCCCCCGGCACCCAAAGTCCCCGCATGCGAAGTGAATAAAAGCGATGATGGCCGCGCTGACAGGCTCAAGGGCAAAGTGATCGTTGGCGAAGTGGAAAAATTCTACCTGGCCGGCCCCGGCCTGATTTACGATGCCCGCATCGACAGCGGCGCCGAAACCTCGTCAATGGATGCCAGGAACATAACCCGTTTTGAACGGGACGGTAATAACTGGGTTCGGTTCGACGTGCCAGTGCCGGACACCGATGATTTTGTCACTATTGAGCGGGAGATTTCCCGCCGTGTCAGAATCATACAGTCCAGTACAGACGAGTCAGAAAGACGCGTGGTGGTGGAATTACAATTCATGATTGGTAATCATCGGCAACAGGCTGAGTTCACCCTGACCAACCGGGAACACCTGTCCCATTCTGTGCTGGTCGGGCGCAATATTCTGAGAGACGTGATGCTGATTGATGTCGGCAAGGAATTCGCCACTGAACTGCCGGAATCCGTGCCCGCAGAAGCCAATGGGGATGAATCTTGACTTCCCGCTCCCGTTTGCCCTTTTATTTTGCCATTCTCCTGCTCATTGCGGCAGGTATTTCGATCGCTGTCTGGCGCCATGTGGAGCTGGGCATTCCCTGGTTTACCGGCGAGCAAAAACCGGTGTGGATGGTAGAAGCGAGAATTGATTTTACAGGTACCGGTGATCCGGTGCTTGCGAGTATGAATATCCCGGATCAACCCCCCGGCTTTCGTATTATTTCCGAACAGGCTGCCTCACCGGGCTATGGCTTTTCCATTGTGGAAGATTCCGGTGAACGCCGGGCAGAGTGGTCCAAGCGCGACATCAACGGGCCTCAGACTCTGTATTTCAAGGTACAATTGGTACCGGACGAACGAGTTCGAACGGGCAACCCCAGGCGGCGGCCCAAACCGGAAGCGGTCTTCTGGGAAGAGCCCCAGGCAACCGCTGTGGAAGAGCTGCTTCAACAGGCTGCTGCCCGCTCCAGCACACCGGAGAGTATGACCCGGGAACTGATCAAGCTGCTCCAGCCGGACAGCAGTGCACAGAATACAACCTTGCTGGTTTCCAACGACAACTACATTGACCTGCTTAACCGGATGCTCAACCACGCCGGCATTCCCGCACGCATTGCTGACGGGCTTGCCCTCGAAGACGCACGGCGCAGGCAACAACTTCGCCCGTTCCTGCAGATCTACGACGGCAGCAGCTGGCTGACCTTCGATCCCCGCACCGCCGAGCAGGGGCTGCCGGAAAACGTACTGCTGTGGCGACAGGCTGCGACCTCCCTGCTTGACCTGGTGGGCGGGGATGACTCAGAAGTGAGTTTTTCCATGCTGCGGCAAACGGTACCGGCATTGCAGCTGGCCCAGTCCCAGTCTGCCGAGAATGGCCTGGGCTTCCTCAGCCTGTACCAACTCCCGATTGAAGAGCAGGGTATGTTCAGGATGCTTCTGCTGCTCCCGCTGGGGGCCCTTGTTGTTGCCTTCATGCGCATTGTGGTGGGCATAAAGACCTCCGGCACCTTCATGCCGATCCTGATCGCCGTCGCATTCGTGCAGACGACGCTGATCCCCGGGCTAATTGCTTTTTTATCTGTGGTGGCCATCGGCCTGCTGATGCGCGGCTATCTCTCCAGCCTGAACCTGCTGCTGGTGTCCCGAATATCAGCACTCATTATTCTGGTGATTTTCATCACCGCCGGACTCAGTATTGTCGGCTACCAGATGGGCTTTAATACCGGCATGACAGTGACCTTCTTTCCCATGGTGATTATTGCCTGGACCATCGAGCGCATGTCCATACTCTGGGAGGAAGAAGGCGGCCGCGAGGTCTTTGTGCAGGGTGCAGGCAGCCTGTTTGTGGCGGTGTGCGCTTTCCTGTTGATGAGTGCTCCCCTGGCAGAACATCTGACGTTTAATTTCCCGGAATTGCACCTTGTGGTGCTGGGGCTGATCCTGCTGATGGGACAATACACAGGTTACAAGTTGTCTGAGCTCCGTCGATTTCACCCCATGAAGGCCTACGACTGATGGGCTGGATTTCGCCCTTCAAGCTCAATCAGCTGGGAATGCTGAACATGAACCGGCGCAATGTGGACTACATTTCCCGGTACAACAGCCGCATGTCCTATCCGCTGGTGGATAACAAGCTTAAAACCAAGCTGGTGGTGGCCGAGTATGATGTCCGCACACCCAGGCTGCTTCAGGTTGTACGCCAGCAGCACGAAATTTCCCGTTTCCGACAAATGGCGGAAGATCTCGAGGGGTTCGCCATAAAGCCCGCCAAGGGTTCCGGTGGCAAGGGCATTACCGTAATAACCGGGCGCGATGGCGACGAATACGTCAAAGCCTCCGGTGCCCGGGTATCGGTGGCCTACCTCGAGCGGCACCTCTCCAACATTCTTGCGGGCCTCTATTCACTGGCCGGGACGCCGGACGTTGCAATCGTTGAAAATCTGGTGGAATCCATTCCGGAACTGGCCAGATACTCTTTCCAGGGCGTACCGGATATCCGTATTGTGATATTTCAGGGTTATCCGGTAATGGCGATGCTAAGGCTGGCCACCACGGCCTCTGATGGCAAGGCCAACCTGCATCAGGGGGCTGTCGGGGTTGGGCTGAACATTGCCAATGGCCGCAGCCTGAATGCGGTGCAATTCAACCGTCCTATCACTTTACACCCGGATACGGGCCTGGCACTGGACAACATCGCCATCGATGGCTGGCAGGAAATGCTGGTAATGGCCTCAAGGTGCTATGAAGCAACCGGACTGGGCTATATGGGGGTTGATCTGGTGGTTGATGTGAACGAAGGCCCACTGCTACTTGAGTTGAATGCCCGCCCTGGACTGGCTATCCAGATGGCCAATGGCCGTGGTCTTCTGCCACGCCTCAGGCAGATTGAAGCCCTGCGCAAGCCTCACTTCACACCGGAAGACCGGGCTGCCTTCGCCATGGAAACCTTCACCGCGAAAATCTGAACCGCGAAATTCAGGCATAAAAAAACCGGGGTGATTCACCCCGGTTTTTTTATTGCGCCATGATCAGAGCTTGCCTTCCGCAAGCAACAACTTACGCTCATGGCTAAGGCCTTTGAGCAGACCCCAGGTCATCACCAGCAGCACCGCTGTAAAGGGCAAACCTGCGGTTATCGCAACTGCCTGAATGGCACCCAGGGCATCCTCACCGCCACCGAAGATCAGGGCCGCGGCAATCGCACCTTCCATAACTACCCAGAACACGCGCTGCGCGGTCGGCGCATCGGTTTTGCCACCGGCGGTAATGCTGTCAACAACCAGCGAGCCGGAATCTGAAGAGGTCACGAAGAAGACCAGCACCAACACGATACCCACGAAGGAGCTGATCGCAACGAATGGCAGGTTGGCCAGCATCTGGAACGAGGCCAGGGGAACCTCTGTCAGACCGTTTTCAGCCAGTGCGCCAATGCCTTGCTGGATTTGCTCCAGTGCAGAGCCACCAAACGCACTCATCCAGACGACGGTAATAACGGTCGGAACAATCAGTACCGCGGTGACAAACTCACGAACTGTACGGCCCCGGGAAACCCGTGCGATGAACATGCCGACGAACGGTGACCAGGAGATCCACCAGGCCCAGTAGAAGACCGTCCATCCGTGGAACCAGGCTTCGTCCTCACGCCCGAAGGGATTGCTCAACTGCAGCACATTACCCACATAGCTGGACGATGTGACCCAGAGCGTTTCAACGATGGTCATGGTTGGGCCGGCAAAAATGATGAAGAACAGCAGGATTCCCGCCAGCGACATGTTGATGTTACTCAGAAGCTTCACACCGCCATCCAGGCCACGCAGTACTGATATCAGGGCAGCGGCCGTCACGCCGGTAATAATTGCCATCTGTACGTTTATGCCGGACGAAATTCCGAACAGGTAATCCAGCCCGGCTGCGGCCTGCTGGGCACCAAAACCGAGAGAGGTGGCAAGACCGAAAATCGTCGCCACCACCGCCAGGGTATCGATGATGTGCCCGGGCCAGCCCCACACACGGTCTTTCAGCAACGGGAAGAAGGCCGAGCGAATGGTCAGAGGCATATTCTTGTTGTAAGCGAAGAATGCCAGTGACAATGCCACAATTGCGTAGATGGCCCAGGGATGCAGACCCCAGTGATACATCGTGGCGCCCATGGCCAGCCTTGCAGCCTCTGGGGTATTGGCCTCAACGCCCAACGGCGTTTCATACCAACCGGTATAATAGGCTACCGGTTCCGCAACGGCCCAGAACATGAGGCCGATACCCATGCCTGCCGCGAACAGCATCGCAAACCAGGACATCGTCGAGAAGTCCGGTTTGGCGTCCATGCCGCCAATGCGGATTTTGCCCATTGGCAAAAAAATCAGAGCAAGAGAAACCACCACAAAAATATTGGCACTGAGCAGAAAGAACCAGTCAAATTGGGCAATTGTCCACCATTTCGCACCATCAAGAAGCTCTTTCGCTTCTCCCGGGAACATCAGCGTACCTATAACGAACGCTACTACCAGTACCGCCGTTATCGGAAATACCGGCGCATGCAGGTCGAGGCCAAAAGGAGTTACATTATCCTGGCCTGCGACGTAATCCGTTGAGTATTCGTCTTTTACCGCGTCGCCCACGTGTTGAGCCTCCTGTTTGAGTAAAACTTTTTAGTATTCGGGTACGAATATTAAAAGTTCGCCATCTTATTGCTTTGAGTTCAAAACATCAAAGACTGGCTACCCTCGACTTCCCCGGAACCTTCAGGTCAATCCTTCTGACAAAATGTTTCTCCATGAAAGAAGACACCGTACTGCATGGACATACAGCAGTATAGCGCCTTCCAGGGTGAAACCCAGTTTTGCTTCTTCAAGTTCAAGCTTTTAGAGCTTGCCCTCCGCCAGGAGCAGTTTGCGCTCATGCGTAAGGCCTTTCAGCAGCCCCCAGGTCATCACCAACAAGATCGCAGTGAATGGCAGACCAGCCGATATCGCAACCGCCTGAATCGCACCGAGCGCGTCCTCGCCACCGCCAAATATCATCGCAGCGGCGATCGCACCTTCCATTACCACCCAGAATACGCGCTGTGCAGTCGGCGCATCGGTTTTACCACCGGCGGTAATGCTATCGACAACCAGCGAGCCGGAGTCGGACGACGTTATGAAGAAAACCAATACCAGTATGATACCAACGAACGACGTAGCCCCGACGAGCGGCAGGTTGGCGAGCATCTGGAACGAAGCCAGAGAAACGTCGGTCAGGCCATCCTCGGCCAGGGCGCCAATGCCCTCCTGCACCTGCTCCAAGGCAGCGCCACCGAATGCACTCATCCAGACCACGGTAATAATGGTCGGAACGAGCAACACCGCCGTGACAAACTCACGAACCGTGCGGCCGCGGGACACACGAGCGATAAACATACCGACGAACGGCGACCAGGAAATCCACCAGGCCCAATAGAAGACGGTCCAGCCGTGGAACCAGGTCTCGTCCTCGCGCCCAAACGGGTTGCTTAATGCCAGGCTATTAGACACATAACTGGACGACGTAACCCAGATCGTCTCAATGATGGTCATGGTTGGGCCGGCAAAAATGATGAAGAACATCAGAATGCCTGCCAATGCCATGTTGATGTTGCTGAGGACTTTCACGCCGCCATCAAGGCCCCGCAAAACCGAGATCAGAGCTGCTGCCGTCACACCGGTGATAATGGCCATCTGTATGTTGACAGTGGCAGAGATCCCAAACAGATAGTCCAGCCCTGATGCGGCCTGCTGAGCGCCGAAACCCAACGAGGCGGCAAGCCCGAAAATCGTTGCAAATACAGCCATCGTATCAATGACGTGGCCCGGCCAGCCCCAAACCCGATCTTTAAGCAAGGGAAAGAAGGCGGAGCGAATGGTCAGCGGCATACCCTTGTTGTAGGCGAAAAATGCCAGTGAAAGGGCGACCAGCGAGTAGACTGCCCAAGGATGCAGACCCCAGTGGTACATGGTGGCGCCCATGGCCAGCCTTGCAGCCTCTGGGGTGTTGGCCTCAACCCCCAGAGGCGTTTCGTACCAACCGGTGTAATAGGCCACCGGTTCCGCCACCGCCCAAAACATCAGGCCGATACCCATACCGGCTGCAAACAGCATTGCGAACCATGAAAATGTAGAAAAATCCGGTGAGGCGTCTACACCGCCAATGCGGATGTTGCCTATTGGCAGAAAAATCAGCGCTAGAGCAACAATCACCATGATGTTTGCGCTAAGCAGAAAAAACCAATCAAACTGACCAAGTATCCACCATTTTGCGCCGTCAAGAATTTCTTTGGCTTCCGATGGAAAGATCAGGGTACCTATAACGAAAGTTAGGACCAGTACGGCCGTAATAGGAAAAACTGGCGCATGCAGGTCAAGACCATACTTTTGAATATTATCCTGGCCTGCGACGTAATCCGTTGAGTATTCGTCTTTTATAACGTCGCCCACGTTTGAGCCTCCTGTCCAGGTAAGTTGGCTTTGTTCGGATGCAAACGTTACAAGTTCGCCATACTATTGCTTTGAACTCAAAACACCTATGATGCGCATATCTACGCCCTTAAAACAATCTTAGACCACTATTCCGGTATTCGGAGAAAGTCAGCTGAACCGACTTCACCCCGAACCACGTAAGACCCGGTTAAATGCTGCTAGCACTTCACCACAGTGTCGCTCAACGCTCAGAGGATCCAATGGCAAAAACTCGAACCGTCCCCTTTCGCTACACTGTCTATATACTGAGCGTGGCAGGTCTACTGATTTCCTTGCTGGCTGGCTTTCTGCTGGAGGGTTGGGCAATAGCGCTGCCTCTTTTATTCGGCGGGCTGACCGCACTTGGCACCTGGGATCTGTTTCAGCGCAAACACACGGTCAGTCGCAATTATCCGATTCTTGCCCACTTTCGGTACTTTCTCGAATCCATCGGCCCCGAAATACGGCAATACTTTATTCAGTCAGACACCGAGGAACGTCCCTTTTCACGGGAACAGCGCACCATCGTCTACCAACGGGCCAAGAACATTCTCGACAAACGCCCTTTCGGCTCCCAGTTAAGTATGTATGACGAGAAGTTCGAGTGGATTAATCACTCGCTGATGCCAGTAGCGCTTACAGATTCGGACTTTCGCATCGTGATCGGAAAACACTGCGCCAAGCCTTACAACGCCAGCGTGTTCAACATATCGGCCATGAGCTTCGGCTCGCTCTCCGCCAATGCCATTCTGAGCCTGAATACCGGCGCGAAAATGGGCGGTTTCTATCACGATACAGGTGAAGGCTCCATCTCCCGTTATCACCGCGAACCAGGAGGAGATCTGGTGTGGGAGATTGGTTCCGGCTACTTCGGGTGTCGCCACAAAGATGGAACGTTCAATGAGGACATGTTTGCCCAGAATGCCACAACGGACCAGGTAAAAATGATAGAGGTCAAACTATCTCAAGGTGCGAAACCCGGCCACGGCGGCATTCTTCCCGGAGAGAAAGTCACAACTGAAATTGCCGAGGCACGGGGCGTCAAACCCGGCGAAGATGTGGTCTCCCCCGCCAGTCATTCAGCGTTCTCGACTCCCATTGAACTACTGGAGTTCCTGGAACGACTACGTGAACTGTCAGGCGGCAAGCCAGTGGGTTTCAAACTGGCCATAGGCCACCCCTGGGAATGGTTTGCCATCGTCAAGGCAATGCTTGAAACAGGGAAGAAACCTGACTTCATAGTTGTCGATGGCGGCGAAGGAGGCACGGGGGCGGCTCCCCTTGAGTTTATCAACCGGCTGGGAACCCCCATGAAAGAGGCCTTACTGCTGGTTCATAACACCCTGGTTGGGACTAACCTGCGAGAGGACATCGCCATAGGCGCAGCCGGCAAGATCACCTCGGCCTTCAACGTCGCCAGAACCCTGGCAATGGGTGCCGACTGGTGCAACGCGGCCCGTGGATATATGTTTTCATTGGGCTGCATCCAGGCTCTGAACTGCCACACCGGAAAATGTCCCAGCGGGGTTGCCACCCAGGATCCCAGACGCAGTGAAAAACTCGATGTTCGGAACAAAAGCCAACGGGTTTACAACTACCACAGAAATACCCTCGACGCGTTAATGAACCTGCTCGCGGCCTCAGGCCTCAGGCACCCATCAGAACTGGGCCCGGAGCACATCATCCGCCGCACTTCCAGAACGGAAATCCACTCCTACATGGACCTCTACCCGTTCCTCGAACCAGGCGCTCTTCTGAAAGGCAAGACCGGTGAGCGGGTATTCGACATTTACTGGCCAGATGCCACGGCATACAGCTTTGATCCTCCGGAATTTATCCGTGAACTTCGGAAAACCAAGCTGCAGTAGAAATACCCCGGGAAATGCAGAAAGGATGTTTATTTTTTGCGGGCGCTGGTGTAGACTTCGCTCCCGCTAAGCCACTGAGATTCATCTCAAGTTTCTTTGGCTAATAGCATTTCGGGGCGTAGCGCAGCTTGGTAGCGCACTTGCATGGGGTGCAAGGGGTCGTAGGTTCAAATCCTACCGTCCCGACCAGAATTCCCTACACAAAGCCCGGGCCGGAAGGTCCGGGCTTTGCTGTTTTCAGTCGGTCAGGAAAGTCGTGCTGTTAGCCGTTGTCTCGATCACAACCTCATCCGTTCGATCTTTGAGACTGATTCCGGATATCCTGAGTCGTCTTGCCTCTTCCATCAGGTGGCGAAGTCGTTGGCTTGCTTGCTCAAAACTCAAGCCGCCTGGCCGCACATTCGAGATGCAGTTGCGGCGCGCGTCGCTCAAACCCCTCTCCGGCCCCCAGGTAAGATACATCCCCAGACTATCGGGTGAGCTGAGACCCGGGCGCTCACCGATCAGGACAACCACCACGCTGGCTCCCAGGCATTCGCCAATCTCGTCACCTATGGCCACCCGCCCCTGCTCCACAATGCTCAAGGGCGCCAGTCGCCAATCCCCGGGGTCTTCACCCAGATCCCTGAGAAGCTGCGTGACCATGGGCTCCGCGCTGTTCTGGATCGCGGAGGATGACAGTCCATCGACAATCACAATAGCCACGACGGGCTCGCTCTGATCGCGGACCCGGTGTCTGGCAAGCTGTTGTACCGACTCTTGCGACAACTCCCGCCCCAGATCCGGCCGCTGAAGGTAGGTCAGCCTGTCTTGCGCCTGGCTTTTCAGCAACAGCGGGGATTCGCCCGGCAAGGCTGCTGGTGATGCGTTCAGGTTTTCCACCAGACGCTTCACATCCAGTGGAAAGTGAACCGCATCCCTAGCCCGGGCATGGGCGAGCTGAAACTTGAGGAGCTCGTGCGTAGGCAGGCTGATGCCAGCCCTGCCCAGGCCAATCCGGGCATCGGTAAACTGGCGCAGTACCCGCCAGACATTTCCGGTAACAAGCGGCCTCTCTTCACTCATCGCCTACCTCCCGGGTCAACGCTTTCAATGGCGCCCTGAACGGGTCCGGTAACTGCCGGCTCGGTTCGTACCGTGAGGCGTTCTCGAAAATCTGCATTCGAACGAGCCAGTCCTCGAACTCGGGAGCAGCCTTCAGGTCAAGGACTCGGCGAGCGTAAAGAGCGTCGTGGAAGGAGGTGGTCTGGTAGTTCAGCATGATGTCGTCGGAACCGGGAATACCCATTATGAAGGTGCAGCCTGCGACCCCCAGCAGGGTAAGCAGGTTGTCCATATCGTTCTGGTCGGCTTCCGCATGGTTGGTGTAACAGATATCGCACCCCATGGGCAGGCCGAGCAGCTTCCCGCAAAAGTGATCCTCCAGGCCAGCGCGGATGATTTCCTTCCCGTCAAACAGGTATTCCGGGCCGATAAAACCAACAACCGTATTGACCAGCAGCGGATCGAAGCGCCGTGCCACGGCGTAGGCCCTTGCCTCACAGGTCTGCTGGTCGATGCCGTTGTGGGCGTTTGCAGACAAGGCGCTGCCCTGCCCCGTCTCGAAGTACATCACGTTGTTGCCGACCGTACCCCGCTTCAGGGACAGGGCCGCCTCCTGCGCCTCCTGCAGTGTCGAGAGATTGAAGCCAAAGCTGCGGTTGGTGGCCTCCGTGCCCCCGATGGACTGGAACACCAGGTCCACCGGTGCGCCCTGCTCAATTGCTTCAAGGGTGTTGGTGACATGGGTAAGCACACAGGACTGGGTGGGAATGTCGTATTTCCGGATAACATCATCCACCAGCCCCATCAGTTTGATGGCCTGGCTGACGTTGTCTGTGGCCGGGTTGATGCCGATGACCGCATCGCCATTCCCGTAAAGCAGACCGTCCAGGATGCTGGCGGCAATGCCGGAAACGTCGTCAGTCGGATGATTCGGCTGCAGGCGGGTTGAGAGATGGCCGGGCAGGCCGATGGTGTTCCGGAAGGCCGTTGTCACCTGGCATTTCTTCGCTACCAGGATGAGATCCTGGTTCCGCATCAACTTGCTGACGGCCGCGACCATTTCCGGAGTCAGCCCGGGGCGCAGTTTTTCCAGAGAGTCCGGCGTTGCGTGATCGCTCAGCAACCAGTTGCGAAAGTCCCCCACGGTGAGGTGTGCTACCGGTGCGAATGCGACTGGATCGTGGGAATCCAGTATCAGACGCGTGACCTCATCCTGCTCATAAGGCACCAGCGCCTCGGAGAGAAACTCCCTGAGCGGCAGCTCTGCCAGGCGCATCTGGGCAACCACACGCTCTTCCGCGGACTCGGCCATGATACCGGCGAGCCGGTCACCTGATCGTGCCGGCGATGCCTTTGCCAACAGGTCTGCAAGGGTCCTGAAGTGCCAGGTTCGTGCTCCCAGTGTAAAGGTGTACTTGTGAGTCATCTGCTTGCCCGCCCTGTTTCACGAGCGACTAGCCGAAATGGAAGAAGGCCAGCTTGTTCCCATCCGGGTCGCGAACGTAGGCGCCGTAGAACTGATTAGGGATACGCTGGCCCGGCTCTCCGTCACTGGTTCCCCCCAGCTCAATCGCGCGGTGGTAATGGGCATCGACCGCCTCTTTCGAACCCGGCGAGATCGCGAACATATTTCCGTTACCACAGTTCGCATCCTGGCCATCCGCCGGCGTGCAAACCGCCAACATCGGTGACTTCATGTCCTTACCGATAAATGCGATTCGACCAAGATCCAGCAGTTCTTTGGCGCCAAGATCACCCAGCAGGTCCAGGTAAAACTTCTTGGCTCTCGCCATGTCCTTAACACCAATGGTGACGTATCCGATCATGCTGCTTGTCTCCTGTTTGATAATAGATGCAGATAGCTATACGAGCCATTGCATGAAAATAGCCACTGAGAACAAAAAAACCGAAGGCGAACCTTCGGTTTTTGATATCTGACCTGGGCGGGCGTTCACTTCACCGGAGTGTTGAGCACATCCAGAACTTCCTCAAGCTCGGTGATCATCTGCCGTATCAGTTGCTTGTACTGGGAAGTGTCGTCTTTTACCTCGTGGCTGCTGAGCTTCTGTTTCGCCCCGCCAATGGTATAGCCCTGATCGTAGAGCAGGCTTCGGATCTGGCGAATGGTGATCACATCCGCACGCTGGTAATAGCGGCGATTACCACGACGCTTGACCGGCGACAGTTGAGGAAACTCCTGCTCCCAATACCTGAGAACGTGCGCTTTTACCGCGCAGAGTTCGGCGACTTCACCAATGGTAAAGTAACGTTTACCCGGTATTGTCGGTAGCTCGTTGTTATGACTGGGTTCCAGCATACGCTTCTACTTTCTGTTTAAGTTTTTGTCCCGGTCGAAACGTAACAACTCGCCGTGCACTGATCGGGATTTCCTCACCAGTCTTCGGGTTCCGTCCCGGCCTCTGCTTCTTGTCGCGCAGATCAAAGTTGCCGAATCCTGACAGTTTGACCTGTTCGTTATGGCTGAGAGCGCCCCTGATTTCGTCGAAGAAAGCTTCTACCATCTCCTTGGCTTCGCGTTTGTTAAGTCCCAATTCTTCGTACAAGCGCTCCGCCATTTCCGCTTTCGTCAAAGCCGCCATCTGTTAACTCCTCAGTGTTGCCCCCAGCTCTTCCTGCAATGCCTCTATGACACCGTTGAAGAGCGAATGCACCTCTTCTTCATTTAGTGTGCGCTCAGGATGCTGCCAGAACAGGCTGAGGGCAAGGCTGCGATTACCTTCACCCAGGCTTTCACCTTCATAGACATCAAACGCACGCAAAGCCGTGAGGTGCTCGCCAGCGTGCTTTTTCGCCACACGCTCAACATCTGCAAACCCCACATCGCTTCCGATAATAATAGCCAAATCACGCCGAACTTCAGGGAATTTTGAAACATCTTTGAAATTAGGCACATATCCAGAAACGATCGAATTCAAGAATAGCTCAAACATCAGAATCGTGCCATTAAGTTCCAGTTTTTTCTGAACTTGTGGGTGCAACGTGCCCAGCCAGCCTACATGTTCGCCATCCCGCAGCAATTCAGCCGTCTGGCCTGGATGCAAAGCCGGGTGCTGGCTGGCAAGAAACTGCACTTCGATCCCAAGAAGTCGGAAAAGGCTTTCCATTTCTCCTTTTACATCAAAGAAATCGGCATTTCTGCGACCGTTCGCCCAGTTTTCGGGTAGCTGACTGCCAACAACCACACCAGCGAGCATTGGCTGCTGATCGATCTGGTCGCCATCCTTTACAAACCTCAGGCCGGTCTCGAACAGTCGAATGCGTGGCTGCTGTCGATTCTGGTTGTGCGCCACCGTTTTCAGCAACCCACTCCACAGGGTTGTGCGCATGACCGACAGATCGGAAGAAATCGGGTTCGCCAGAGCGATACCTTCCCGCTCCGGATCAACCAGAGCCTGGACTTTCGGGTCAACGAAGCTGTAGGTAATCGCTTCCTGATAACCACAGGAGACAAAGTAATCCTGGATGGCGGAAACCGGGCGAATGGCTTCTTCCTGAGGTCGCAGGCCGAGGGACCCGATCGGCTCTGTCACAGGCAGATTGTTGTAGCCGTAGATTCGGCCAATCTCTTCAATCAGGTCTTCTTCGATACTGATATCCGGGCGGAAGCTGGGTATATGCACGCGCCAGCCGTTCTTTAGCAGCTTATCGATATGCAGGCCAAGCCGCGTCAGGATTTCCTCAACCGTGGTCCGGTCAATTGCCAGTCCAAGAACATCCGTTACACGCTGCTCGCGAAGATCCACCGTGCGGTCTTCCGGAAGGTCCTGCTTGCTCGCCACTTCCACAATGTCGCCGGGCTCACCGCCGACGATCGACATCAACAATGCCGTGGCCCGCTCCATGGCGTCACGGGCAAGCTCATAGTCCACACCCCGTTCAAAGCGATGAGAGGCGTCGGTATGGAGGCCATAATGGCGGGCCTTGCCGGCCAGGGTGATTGGATCGAAATACGCCGCTTCCAGAATCAGGTCCCGGGTTTTCTCACTCACGCCCGAATGCTCTCCGCCCATCACACCTGCAATGGCAATGGGTTTGGCGTGATCGGCAATAACCAGAGTATCAACAGTCAGCTCCACTTCCTGCCCGTCAAGCAGTACCAGTTTTTCGCCTGGCTTTGCCATGCGAACAACGATGCCACCTTCGATTTCGTCGCGATCAAACGCATGCAGGGGCTGGCCCAGCTCAAGCATGACGTAGTTGGTAACATCCACAGCCGCGTCAATGGAGCGGATACCGGAGCGACGCAGCTTCTCCTGCATCCACAGAGGTGATTCAATGCTCAGGTCCACGTTGCGCAGAATACGGCCCAGGTATCTGGGGCAGCCTTCTGGGGCCTTGACCGTAATCTCCGGCACCTCAGGGTGTACCGCTTCCACCGGACCGATCTCCGGGCCTTCAACCACCAGGCTGTTCAGCACCCCCACTTCACGGGCGATGCCTTTAATCGAGAGGCAGTCACTGCGGTTCGGCGTCAGGTCCACATCGATAGTGACGTCATTCAGTTTTAGAAATTCAGCCAGTTCCTGGCCTACCGGCGCATCTTCCGGCAATTCCATCAGGCCATCGTGATTTTCAGACAGACCCAATTCGGCTTCCGAGCACAGCATTCCTTCGGACGGCTGCCCACGAAGCTTTGCCTTCTTGATCTTGAAATCACCCGGCAGGACCGCACCGACAACGGCAAAAGGCACCTTGAGGCCATCACGGACATTGGGTGCGCCACAAACCACCTGTACAGTCTGGGTGCCATCACTAACCTGACAGACCCGGAGCTTGTCCGCATCCGGATGAGGCGCTACGGAAACCACTTCACCCACCACAATGCCACTGAACTTGCCGGCTACTGGCTCGAATCCGTCAACTTCCAGACCCGCCATGGTGATCTGGTCCATCAATGCCTGGGTGTCGTTCGCCGGATTGACCCATTCCCGTAGCCACTGCTCACTGAATTTCATGGTATCTGCCTTGTCCTGATGCGGTTTTGCCTGTTAAATCAATTGCCCTGATGACGCGCTCAACGGAACTGCCGCAGAAAGCGGAGGTCGTTCTCGAAGAACATACGCAGGTCGTTCACGCCGTAGCGAAGCATGGCCAGGCGCTCGACACCGAGACCAAACGCAAAGCCACGGTATTCCTCGGCGTCGATACCGCAATGCTCGAATACTTTGGGGTGGACCATGCCGCAGCCCATCACTTCCAGCCATTTGATGCTGCCGTCCTCTTCGCGCCCCCACTCGATATCCACTTCCGCGGACGGCTCGGTGAACGGGAAATAAGAGGGGCGGAAACGCACTTCCAGGTCCCGCTCGAAGAACACCCTCAAGAACTCTTCCACGGTGCTCTTCAGATCGGCGAAGCTGACGTTCTTCTCGACCAGCAACCCTTCCACCTGATGGAACATCGGGGTGTGGGTCATATCGGAGTCACAGCGATACACGCGGCCCGGGCAGATCATGCGGAACGGCGGCTTACCATCTTCCATGGTACGGATCTGTACCGGAGACGTGTGAGTGCGCAGCAAGGTGCCCGGATTGAAATAGAAAGTATCGTGCATGGCACGGGCCGGGTGGTGGCCGGGAATATTCAGGGCCTCGAAGTTGTGATAGTCGTCTTCGATTTCCGGTCCCTGCTCCACGGTATAGCCGGCACGGGAGAAAAACTGTTCGATACGCTGCAGGGTTCTGGTAACCGGGTGCAGACCACCCAGGTCCTGGCCGCGGCCAGGCAGAGTCACATCAATGGATTCGCTGGCCAGCTTCAGCTCTATGGCGGCTCGCTCGAGATCCGTGCGGCGGGCGTTAATTGCCTGCTCCACCTGCCCCTTGGCTTCATTGATCTTCTGGCCGGCTGCCGGGCGCTCTTCCGCAGACAGTTTGCCCAGTGTTTTTGCCTGCTGGGTAATCACACCCTTCTTGCCAAGGTATTCAACACGAATCTGGTCCAGTGCCTGCAAGCTGTCTGCGCTGTCGACTGCCGCCAGACCGTCCTGAACGAGTTGATCCAGGTTTTCCATTGACCCTGCTCCAATCCAGAAATGGAATCGCTCTAAACAAAAATAGGGGAAGAGCGCGCCCTTCCCCTATCAGAAGGCGTCGTCATGAACCCATGAGGACGCCTGAATCGATCAGTAACCGATGAAAGAGCTAAGCGATCACAGAGACGCTTTTGCCTTCTCAACAACAGCAGTAAACGCCTGCTGCTCGTTCATGGCCAGGTCAGCCAGAACTTTACGATCAATCTCGACATTGGCCTTTTTCAGACCGGCAATCAGACGGCTGTAAGACAGACCGTTGGCGCGGGCGCCAGCATTGATACGGGCGATCCACAGTGCGCGGAATGAGCGCTTGCGGTTACGACGGTCACGGTAAGCATACTGACCGGCCTTGATAACCGCCTGTTTGGCTACACGATAGACGCGGCTGCGCGCTCCGTAATAACCCTTGGCCTGACTGAGAATCTTTTTGTGACGACGACGTGCTACCACGCCACGTTTTACACGAGCCATACTTTAATCCTTCTACCTTTAAACCTTTGCAGGAATGGTTAGCGGCTGAATCAGCACGCTGTCATACGCTTGATGGAAGCCACGTCGGCCTTGGCGATCAGCTTGGTACCACGGAGCTGACGCTTACGCTTGGGGCTCTTCTTGGTCAAGATATGACTGGTGAAGGACTGCTTGTGCTTGAAGCCAGTGGCGGTTTTCTTGAACCGCTTGGTGGCCCCGCTTTTGGTTTTCATCTTGGACATTTTTTAAAACTCCGCATTCTGTTTTTAAGTGATATCAATGTGTTCCTGAACGACAAATCCCCCGCGACCGCGGGGGATCTCACCGGATCAGGTTCACTTCTTCTTGCGGGGAGCCACAACCATGGTCATCTGGCGGCCTTCCATCTTCGGCCGCTGTTCTACCTGGGCAATTTCGTCAATATCCTCTTCAATCCTGTTCATGAGCTTCATACCGATTTCCTGGTGTGCCATCTCACGCCCACGGAAGCGAATAGTGAGTTTGCCGCGGTCCCCGTTTTCAAGGAAACGTACCAGGTTGCGTAGTTTGACCTGATAATCCCCTTCTTCAGTTCCTGGTCGGAACTTAAGCTCTTTGACCTGAGTCTGCTTCTGCTTTTTCTTCGCAGCAGCCTTGGCCTTCTTCTCATCGAAGATTTTCTTGCCGTAGTCCATTATCTTACAGACGATCGGATCGGAATCCGTAACCTGAACCAGGTCAAGAGACGCTTCTTCTGCCTGCTTGATTGCATCTTCGATCGACACTACGCCGACTTGGTTGCCCTCTGCGTCAATAAGACGGACTTCAGTTGCGTCAATATTCTCATTGATTGGCGCCTTTGGTGTACGCCCCCGATTCGCTCGCTGTTTAATAATCAGATCTCCGTTTTGGTTCTGCCTTTGCGATTGATTTCGTCAGCCATTAGCTGCTCAAACGCGTCCAGCGATAAAGTCCCCAAATCTTCGCCTTTGCGGGTTCTCACCGCAACGGCGTTGTTCTCGACTTCTTTGTCGCCGACAACAACAAGGAAAGGGACTTTGTTGATAGTATGCTCGCGGATTTTAAAGCCGATCTTCTCGTTTCTCAAGTCGGCATTTACCCTATAGCCAAGGGAATCCCATTTTTTTGCAAGATTCTGGCAATAATCACGCTGATTGTCGGTAATATTCAGCACCGCAATCTGTGTCGGGGCCAGCCAGGTCGGGAAAGCACCCTCGTATTCTTCAATCAGAATGCCGATGAAGCGCTCGAAGGAACCCAAAACCGCCCTGTGCAGCATAACAGGCGTCTTACGCTCTGAGTTATCTGCCACATATTGCGCGCCCAGGCGGCCCGGCATGGAAAAATCGACCTGAATGGTACCACACTGCCATACCCGGCCGATGCAGTCTTTCAGCGAAAATTCGATTTTCGGCCCATAAAAGGCACCTTCGCCCGGCAACAACTCCCAATCTACGCCTTCACGATTCAGAGCCTCTTCCAGAGCCGCTTCCGCCTTGTCCCAGACTTCGTCAGAGCCGACTCGCTTTTCCGGCCGGGTTGAGAGCTTGTACAGGATTTCAGTAAATCCGAAGTCCTTGTAGATCTCGTGAAGCATCTCGATAAAGGACGACACCTCCTGCTGAATGGCGTCTTCCTCGCAGAAAATGTGCGCATCGTCCTGGGTGAATCCACGCACGCGCATCAGGCCGTGCAAGGCACCGGACGCCTCGTTGCGGTGGCAGGAGCCAAACTCCGCCAGGCGCAGGGGCAAATCCTTGTAACTCTTGAGGCCCTGATTGAACACCTGCACATGGCATGGGCAGTTCATAGGCTTGATGGCGTAGTCGTGCTTCTCGGACTCTGTGGTAAACATGTCGTCCTTGAACTTGTCCCAGTGCCCGGATTTTTCCCACAGTGACCGTGACACCACCTGCGGCGTCTTGATTTCCTGGTAACCGTGGTCATGCTGCTTGCGGCGCATGTACTGTTCGATTTCCTGGTACAGGGACCAGCCATCCGGATGCCAGAACACCATACCCGGCGCTTCTTCCTGCATATGGAACAGGCTCAGCTTCTTGCCGATCTTGCGGTGATCCCGCTTCTCAGCCTCTTCCAGGCGGTGGAGATAGGCTTTCAGGTCTTTCTTGTTGCCCCAGGCGGTACCGTATACGCGCTGCAACTGCTCGTTGCTGGTGTCGCCGCGCCAGTAGGCACCGGCTACCTTGGTCAGCTTGAAGGCCTTGAGCTTGCCGGTGCTGGGTACGTGGGGCCCGCGGCACAAGTCGATGAAGTCACCCTGGCGGTAGAATGACAGGTCTTCATCACCCGGAATGTCTTCGATGATGCGAACCTTGTATTCCTCACCCATTTCATCGAACAGGCGCACGGCTTCATCACGGGACATGACCGAGCGGGAAACGGGAATGTCCTGCTTCGCCAGCTCTTCCATGCGCTTTTCGATCCGGCTCAGGTCTTCATTGGTAAACGGCCGGTCGAACTTGAAATCGTAGTAGAACCCGTTATCCACAACCGGGCCAATGGTGACCTGGGCAGAGGGAAACAGTTCCTTCACAGCCATCGCCAGCAAGTGGGCAGTGGAATGGCGGATAATATCCACGCCGTCGTCATCCCGCTCGGTAACAATGGCGAGATCGGCGTCTTCGTCAATGGGATAGCTGGTATCAACCAGCTTGCCGTTAACACGGCCGGCGATAGCGGCCTTGGCAAGACCGGCCCCGATGTCTGCTGCGACATCGTGAACGGTTACAGATTCGGCAAAACTGCGGTGACTGCCATCAGGCAGGGTTACAACTGGCATAATTAGCTCCTGGAATTCCAGAGGTGATCCGTACCAAAGACCACATGTTGACGGTTGGCCGCGATACAAACCGCGGACCGTTGCGGGCAGGAGTTTAACAGAAAAAAGCCCGGCAGGTTAATGCCGGGCGTTGGTCATTTGTCTTTCCAGTTACGTCATCACGCGGGCTGGGCGCTACGGTCCTCGCGAGCCTTGCGCCGGAGCTGACCAAAGGCCACCACGCCAAGCAGGATCAGGGCCGGGATGAACATCAGCTCTTTCGGCGGCCTCTCCAGAGGCACCTGAACGACGTCGATCGTCCAGTCGAAATACAGGCCGACTTTTTGCGCCACGCTGTCGTAGGCGACAACGTCCACGACCATCTGGTCACCCTCCTGGCGCAGACCCAGGCCGGATTCCTGAAGTCGGGCTTCGGGGGTTTCACCCGCAGGCAGTGGGAGCTGCAGGAATGTCGACTTCTCGTCGCCATCCATGGTCATACCAGAGGCCTTGAGAACAATATCCCCACCTGCAGGAACCGTCTCGATGTACTCCATGATCTCGGTTCCGGGACGGTTCTCAACCGGGGGATAGACCATATCCCACCAGTAGCCCGGCCGGAACAGGGTAAAGGTAATCAGCAGCAGGCCCAGGGTTTCCCACCACCTGGTACGGGTGAACCAGAAGCCCTGTGTCGCAGCGGAGAACACCAGCATGGCGGTGACGGCACTGAATATCGTGACCAGCAGATCAAACCAGCCGGTCAGCCCGATCAATAACAACTGGGTGTTGAAAATGAACATGAACGGCAGGATGGCAGTACGGATATCGTAGGTGAAGCCCTGAACACCCGTTCGAATCGGGTCTGCCCCGGAAATCGCGGCGGCGGCGTAGGCCGCCAACCCCACCGGCGGCGTGTCGTCCGCCAATATCCCGAAGTAGAACACAAACAGGTGCACCGCGATAAGCGGCACAATCAGCCCATTCTGAGCCCCCAGCGTCACAATAACCGGCGCCATCAGGGTCGACACCACAATATAGTTTGCTGTGGTTGGCAGCCCCATGCCCAGGATAAGACTGATTATGGCGGTAAAAATCAGCATCAGCATCAGGTTGCCGCCCGAGAGAAACTCTACGAACTGGGCCATAACCAGGCCAACACCGGTAAGCGTAACGGTACCCACCACGATACCCGCAGTAGCGGTCGCCACACCAATGCCAATCATGTTCCTGGCGCCGGTTGCCAGTGAGCGCACGACGTCCACTCCGCCCTGCTTGAACGCTGTTCCGAGATTCCCCTGTTTGCGGAACAGATTCTTGAGCGGAACCTGGGTCACCACGATGAAGATCATCAGCATGGTCGCCCAGTAAGCCGAAAGCTGCGGTGAAAAACGTTCCACCGTGAGACACCAGATCAAGACCACCACGGGCAAAAGGTAGTACAGACCGGTTTTTACAGTGCGACCGAGTGGTGGCAACGTGTCCATCAAGTCGTCCGGATCATCTTCCTGCAAGTCCGGGAATCGGGCTGCGTACCCTACCAACCCGATGTAGATGGCCAGAAGAATGGGCCCCAGAACCCATGCCGCCGCGTCGCCGAATACCTCTTTGGTCCAACCAATGCCGTAATACACCGCCAGGGTCAGCACCGCCAGACCCAGAAGCAAAAACACCCAGGTCAGCATCCGCTGGGCAAGCGTAGGTTTGTTCAGCTGCTCCACGCCCTGCATGTTCAGTTTGCAGGCCTCAAGATGAACGATATAGACCAGGGCGATGTAGGAAATCATCGCGGGAAGGATCGCGTGCTTCATCACCTCCAGGTAAGAGATGCCAACATACTCCACCATCAGGAATGCCGCAGCGCCCATTACGGGTGGCGTCAGCTGACCATTGGTAGACGCAGCCACCTCTACCGCACCTGCCTTGGTGGCAGGAAATCCGACTCGTTTCATCAGCGGAATGGTAAAGGTGCCGGTGGTCACCACATTAGCAATGGAAGAGCCGGAGATAATCCCGCTCAGACCACTGGAAACCACGGCTGCCTTAGCCGGCCCCCCCTTCATGTGCCCCAGAGATGCATAGGCAACCTTTATGAAGTAGTTGCCTGCCCCGGCCCTCTCAAGCAAGGCACCAAAGAGCACAAACAGAAACACAAAGCTGGTGGAGACGCCGAGCGCCACACCAAACACACCCTCGGTCCCCAGCCACTGGTGAGAGGCAAGCTTTTCCAGACTGGCACCGGCATGGGAAATCACATCTGGCATGTAGGGGCCGGCGAGCGAATAGAAAATAAACACGCCAGCCACAATAGTAAGTGGCAAACCAAGGGCACGGCGCGTTGCTTCCAGCAGAAGCACCAGACCGGCCATTGCGATGATCAGGTCCTGCAGAATCGGTGCGCCAGGCCTTGTCGATAACTGGTCATAAAATAAATACAGATAGGCAGAGCAGAACGCCGCCAGGATCGCAAGAATCCAGTCATAAAAAGGCACTGCGTTGGAGTTTTCGCGCCGCCCCTTGAACATGGGGAAGGCAGCAAAAGCCAGGAAGGTCGCGAATGCCAGGTGTATCGAGCGTGCTTCTGTTGAGTTAAACACCCCAATCTCAAAAATGTAGGGCAGTGGTGAAGCAATCCACAATTGAAACAACGACCAGACCACGGGAATAATAAACAGTAGCACCGCCGCGTACCCGGTACCGGCTCGGCCGCCGGTTTCTGTCTGCAGGAACTGATCAACGGCTGATGTATCTGCGGAATCCCCGGATTTGGGATCTTTACCGGTCATAGGTATGTCCTGTGAAGGAAGGAAAGGAAACAACAACCGGGGCGGCACAGGCCGCCCCCGGTTGTTCGGTCACGTGTTACTCGATTAGACCGGCTTCCTTGTAGTACTTCTCGGCGCCTGGATGCAGAGGTGCACTCAGGGCGTCGGATGCCATTTCTTCCTTTTTCAGGACGCCGAACGCCGGATGCAGGCGCTTGAAGCTGTCAAAGTTTTCGAATACTGCACTGACCACTTCATACACCACTTTCTCCGAAACGTCTGTTGAGGACACGAATGTGGCAGCAACACCGAAGGTGGTGGTGTCATCGTCGCTTCCCCGATACATGCCGCCAGGGATGATGGCCTCCCGATAATACGGGTTCTCGTCGATTAGTTTTTTGGTCGCCTCGTTGTCCACAGTGACGATCACGCTGTCGCAGGAAGTTGTTGCTTCCTTGATGGCACCAGAAGGGTGACCAACGGTATAGAAGAAGGCGTCGATGTTGCCGTCACACAGGGCCTGGGATTGCTCAGCTGCCTTCAACTCGGCCGCCAGGGAGAACTTGTCCATGGTCCAGCCCATTTCATCCATCAGAACCTCGGCAGTAGCACGCTGTCCAGAACCCGGGTTACCAACGGATACCCGCTTACCTTCGAGGTCTTCAAAGGTCTTGATGCCGGAGCCCTTGCTGGCTACAACGGTAAACGGTTCAGGGTGAAGCGAAAATACGGCACGGAGCTTCTCATTCTTGCCGTCCTTTTCAAACTCACTGGTGCCGTTGTAGGCATGGTATTGCCAGTCAGACTGGGCAACCGCCAGATCCAGCTCGCCCTGTCGAATCGCGTTCAGGTTATAGACCGAGCCACCGGTGCTCTCTACCGAACAACGGATACCGTGTTCTTTACGGTCCATATTGACCAGCCGGCAAATCGCACCACCCGCCGGATAGTAAACCCCGGTTACACCACCTGTACCGATGGTGACGAATTGCTGCTCCTGGGCGCTTACTGCTGTAGAGGTCGCTCCGAAGCTGACTGCAGCTGCAACCGCGAGTGCGGAAAATTTCTGTTTCAGTGCCATGACTTTTCCCTTTTGTGTTCGTTATTGCTTTTTTTGGCCTGCGCATTCACACAGACTCTTTCCACGTTCGCCTTAAAACATAGACCAATTCTGGTCATAAATAAAGCCAGCATTAGCACGCTAACCACTTGAGCGAAAAACAAAAAAGCCCGCAGTGCGGGCTTTTCTGATCAGGCGTTTGCGAGTTTATTTGTTCGCGCGGGCCTTGGCAACCATACGGTCCGGGCGCAGCAGGAAGCGCGCCAGAGCCGGAAGCAGCCAGATGGAACCGACCATGTTCCAGATGAACATGAAGAACAACAGCAGCCCCATATCCGCCTGGAACTTGATGGGCGAGAAAATCCAGGTCACTACACCAATTCCCAGGGTGATACCTGTAAAGATTACGGCTTTACCGGTGGACCTCAGGGTCTCGAAATAGGCCTCCTGGAGCGTCTTACCCTCAAGCAGGAACTTCTCGAGCTTGCTGTAGATATAGATGCCATAGTCGACACCAATACCCACACCCAGCGCAATAACGGGCAAGGTCGCAACCTTGATGCCGATACCGGACACCGCCATGATGGCCTCAGCCAGAATGGATGTGAGCCCCAGCGGAATCAGAATACACAGTACCGCCCGGATTGACCGGAAAGTCAGCAGGCACAGTAACGCGACCACACCGTAGACGAACATCAGCATCATGTTCTTGGCACTTGAGATGACGTCGTTCGTTGCCGCTTCCACGCCGGCGTTACCGGCACCCAGCAGGAAGGTGTGTTCATCGTTATTGTTGTTGCTGGCAAACTCCTCCACGCGCTCCGTCACCGTCTTCAGCGTTTCCGCCTTGTGATCCTCAAGGAACACAAGCACTGGTGTCAGGTCACAGTTGGTGTTAATCAGACCTGCCGGGGCCTCACGAATGGATGCATTGATAATGGTCTGGTTGCGGGAAATTTCATACCACTTCCAGTTGCCTTCGTTAAGCGCCTTTGTAACAAGCTTGGATACATTCGCCAGCGAGGCGGAGGACTGGACACCCGGGGTGTTCTGCAGCTCCCACTGCAGCGTATCCATGGCACGGAGCGTGTTGTACTGGGTACACTGCTCTTCCTCGGTCTTCACCATCACCACCAGGACGTCGGCACTCGTCGAGTAGTTGTCGATGATGAAGGCGTTGTCCTTGTTATAACGGGAGTCGGCCCTTAATTCCGGAGCGCCCTGATCCAGGTCACCTACCTTCAGATCCTGCTTGTAGTAAAGACCAAGCCCAAGGCCGATCACGGCAATCAGCAGCGAGATCGGTGCCACACCGGGATGCGCAAAGTACGACATGATGCGCCATTTGCGATCCTGCTTTTCACCGTGGTTCTGTACGTGGCGAACCCCGCCTTTGGAAATGCCCAGGTAGGACATGATCAGTACGTGCAACACCAGGTTGGTCAGGATGACGAATGCCACACCAATACCGGCTGCAACCGCAAGATCCCGGATCACATCAATTTCAATGAAGATCAGCGTCAGGAAGCCGAAAGCATCAGAAATCAGAGCCAGCATGCCCGGAATGTAGAGGGCTCGGAAGGCCAGGCGGGCAGCGGTGACGGAATCAAACCCTTTCGCTGCTTCCACTGCCATGGCATTGACGATCTGAACGCCGTGACTGATACCAATGGCAAACACCAGGAACGGAACCAGTACCGAGTACGGATCCAGCCCATATCCCAGTAGGCGCAAGGTTCCCAACTGCAGGAAAACAGCAATGATGGAGGTAAACACCGGCACCAGTGTTCCGGTAATACAGCGGGAATAACCGTACAGCAGCAGCGTGGTCAGAATGATGGTAATGCCGGCAAACCATGCAATCGAGCCGATACCCTCAATCAGGTCGCCCACTTTTTTGGCGAAACCGACAATGTGAATATCAATGTTCGGATTCTGGGCCTCGTACTTGTTTCGGATCTTTTCTTCCAGCTGACGCGAGAACTCGCCGTAGTCCAGCGGCTCACCGGTTTCCGGGTTATTTTCGTAAAGCGGTGCGTAAACGATTGTGGACTTGAAGTTATCCGAAATCAGACGGCCGACTTCGTTCGACCTGAGTACGTTCTGGCGCAGCTGCTCCAGGCTGGCACGGGAACCATCGTAGTTATCCGGAATAACCGTACCACCCTGGAACCCCTGCTCAGTGACTTCCACCCAGCGAACGTTTGAGGTCCAAAGTGATTTCAGCCCGGAACGATCAACGCCGTTGAGGTAGAACACCTCATCGGTGATCTGCTTCAGGGTCTCCATGTATTCCTTGGTGAAGATATCGCCCTCTTCCACTTCCACGGCGATACGCACAAAGTTGCCCAGGTTCTCCAGGTCGTTCCGGTGCTCCAGCATGTTGACGATGTATGGATGCTCAAGCGGAATCATCCGCTCGAAACTGGCATCAGGCTGGATCTTTACGGCGTTGTAGCCAAGAAACAGTGTCAGGAAGAAAAATGCAATCAGGATAATGGCCCGATTGTTGAAGATCAGCCGCTCCAGAAACGGTTCTGCCTTCGGTGTAGTCAGGTAATGCTCGCCCTTGTCATGCTTCGGGTTCGACATTCAAAAGCCCCTCTCGTTTTCAATCTGTTGGTGCCGCATCAGGGCGTTATTGAAGATCTTTGCCGCGGGCGTCGGTATGCTTCACGCCACCCTCGCCCACGATCAGAAGATTGGTCCCGGAGAGCGGGACAACGTCCATTACGCCTTCCCGGTCATCCCTGGAATAGGGCCGAAAGGATTCGCCACCATTGGTGCTCATCAGTACCGTGCCGCCATTACCAACCAGGGTGATCCTGCCATCGTCCGCAACCACCCCGTTATTGAGGGTTGCACCGGCTTCGTTCGGAACCACTTTCCAGCTCTTGCCCAGATCGGTGGAGAGGAACATGTTACCGCGCAAGCCAAACGCCAGAATCTCATTGACCTGGCCCGTACCAATGACGCCAAACAGTGAGCCTTCATAGGGGCTTTCACGTTTTTCCCAGCTGTCGCCACTATCAACGGAGACGAAGATCTGACCGGCTTCGCCGACAATTACCAGCGCACCTCCGGTGATCTGAGTAATGCTGTTGAGGTGAAATCCAGTGGGATTTTCGATCCGGGGTGACCAGTCGCGCCAGGTTTCGCCGCCGTCTGTGGTTCGCAAAATCATGCCATAGGCGCCTACAACAAAACCGTGATTTTCGTTTTCAAACCAGACATCGAGAAACGGGTTTACCGGACCGATTTCGAGATCGGATTCCAGGTTTTCCATCGAGAAAAACAGATCATCCAGGGCCCACTCGAGATCTGCCTTTTCCTCTTCCGGAGCTTCCTCGATTTTCTGCTCCAGCTCTTCGATTTGCTCCTGGCGGCTTTCGATGGCCAGCTCCGCAGCACGAATACCGGTCAGCTGCAGCTCCCAGCTTTCACCCGCATTGTCAGAATGGAGAACCACACCGCTGTGCCCCACTGCCCAGCCGTGGGTATCGGTACCAAAGTCAACGCCGGTCAGGGTCGCGCGGACCGGAACCTCTGCCTGCACCCAGCTTTCACCCTGATCGTCGGAAAAAATGATATGACCACGCTCACCAGTCGCCACGATACGCTCTCCCGCCCGGTCAGCATCGGTGAGCAGATTCTCTGGCGCAAGTGTGGTGGGCCGGGAAGGGGTTTCGATGATATCTGCAAGCGCAAACACCGTGGGCGCGGACATTGCCATGGATAGTCCAAGACAGGCCGTTCCCAGAGTCTTGCACATCAACCTTGTAGCCATTCAGATCGCCTATATGTTGTGTTGAACTGTGTCTCTCTGATTTCACCGGTAATACCGGCCGATACTATGAATATACCGGTGGCCTCGCGGCCACCGGTATATTCGTCGCCATCCGTCTCTGGCGAAAATCATTTCCTGCCAACCAGTGCGGGCGTTAACGCACACTCCTGCGACGCAGGGACGCCGGAGAGAAATAGCGGCGGTTGGGCACATCGTTCGTAAACTTGCGGGTGGAAGGCTCTTCAGTATCGAGGCCCAGCACGTGATAACGACGTGCCTGGAGGTCATGATACACATCCAGAACGCTCCAAACGCCCGGCAGCTCATAATAGTTCTTGGCCAGGCCCATAGTCACGCGCCAGAGTTCGCCGCGACCATCATACTGGTCCAGCAGGAGGGTATTCCAGCTGTCAGCATCCACGTAGAACCTGCGCTTGCCGTAAATGTGGCGCTCGCCGTCTTTCAGGGTAGCTTCCACGACATGCACCCTGTGGAGTTCCCAACGCGTCAGATCCGGGTTGAGATGAGCGATACCCAGAATTTCCGAGTAAGGCGTGCCTTCTTCACCGATACGGTAGTTGTTGTAGGGCACGTAGATTTCACGCATTCCCTCGTAGTTCCAGTTATATCGGTCCAGTGCACCGTTAAAGATGTCGGTGTCATCAGCGGTGCGAAGGTTATCCGACGCCGCGATCGGCGAATCATAGCCCAGGTTTGGCGCGCGGCGAACACGACGCTGGCCGGCGTTGTAACCCCATCCGTTACGCGGATTGATGATCTGGTTCAGGGTTTCGTGAATCAGAATGGCACCACCGGCAAGACGCGGAGGAGACTGGGTGAACGACAGATAATAGAAAATGACGTTATCCAGTTCTTCTTCGCTGCCTTCCGGGTTGTAGTAATTGAAGAAGGCTTCCTGCTGGGAGGTAACCAGGGAATAATCCCCGTCAGTCTGCACTGCGACTTCACTGGATCGACGGGTTATGGAAACCCCGCGCCAGCGGGTCAGATGGTTCCAGATAACCTGCCACGCCTTTTCTTCGTTGTTGCCATGCAGAATCGGGAACGGATAACCGCCAAAGGCGCCGTCAATGCCCTCACCTTCACCAACAATCTCTGCCTCAACAGCATTCTCTTTGGTGTTTTCAGCAACCCAGTCCGGCACCGCGTGTGTACGTCTGGTCTTGTAGATCGGAATACGGAACGTGGTGGGATAGGTATCGAGCATGGCACGAAGCCCGTCCGTCAGGTACTCGTCGTACTGATCCATGTTTGACGCATTGATGGTAAACAGCACTTCATCATCAGGGAACGGGTTGATGTGGTGCTGTCCACTGCCTTCGTAACCCGCAGGTGCTTCAGTCAGCCCGCCGGTCCAAGGGGGGATGGTTCCAGCCTCATTACCGGCCTTTACGGAGCCGAACGGAGTCAGGTCCTGTCCGAGGCGAGCGGCTTCACTTGGGGAAACACCAGCACTGAGTGGCATGGCGAAGACAGAAAACGCAAACAAACTGCCCAGAATTACATTGTTTTTGTACTTCATTGTTTACCCTTAAACCTGTCTGAAAGCCTTGTATAAGGCTTTTCTTATTGTGTTGTCATGGATTATCGGCTTCTGACAGATTAGCCGATTGGCCAATATTGTCTATCGACCGAAAGTGCGATTTTGTATCCGCCTGCGACAGGTTTTGTAAAAGCCCAGACGAATACTGCCCCCTCGATTTCTTTTACTGGCCTGCAAGGCTCTTGTGGACCACCTCATAGACATCCCGTGACAGGCCGGCTTTGTCCCTGATGGACTCCAGCGCCGTCTTCATCTGCTCACCATGCACCGGTGCAAATTTGCGCCAGCGAGTCAGGGGAGACACCAGCCTGGCGGCAATTTGCGGATTGCTGTCGTCCAGACGGCGCACCTGCTCTTCCAGGAACCGATAGCCTGAGCCATCCTCGGCGTGGAATGCCGGCAGGTTCTGGCCTGCAAAAACGCCAACCACCGAGCGGATCTTGTTGGGATTTTTCCAGTCGAAGGCGGGGTGAGCCAACAGCTCGCGAATCGCGGGCAATCCGCCGGTGCGGCTGCTGCCAGCCTGAACGGCAAACCACTGCTCCACCACCTGTGGGTCGTCTTTCCACTGTTCATAGAAAGCCTTCAGGGTGCGTTCACGCTCCTGGTCATAACCGGAATTCACCAGTGCCCGCAACGCACCCATGCGGTCGGTCATGTTATCTGCGCTTTCAAACTGGCTTACCGCCAGGGCCCGACCTTCCTCATCGTCTGTGTGAAGCAGCCAGGCAAGCGCGGTATTCCGCAGGCTCCTGCGGGCAACGGCCTCTGGCGTTACCTCGTAGCGGCCCTCGACGGTGTTGCGCTGGTAACAGGCAAGCAGATCATCCCGCAGAGCGGTCGCAAGGTGCCCAAGCACCGTTTCGCGGGCCTGGTGGATGGCAGGCACATTGGGTTTGTCTGCCAGTTCGATCAGATAGGCTTCGGAGGGCAGCTGTAGCATTTTCGCAACCAGTGCCTGATCCAGGGAAGCATCAGTCAGCAGGCCGCGATAGGCGTCCGTCAATCCGGAGTCAACGGCTTCGCTACCGGCATTTCCCACAAGCGCGTTGATCACATCAACCGCCAGCCGCTGGCCTGCATCCCAGCGATTGAACCCGTCCGGGTCGTGGCTCATGAGAAATACCAACTGATCGCGTGTCCAGGGGTAGTAAACCCTGACCGGGGCCGAGAAATTTCTCAGCAGTGACGGAACCGGACGCTCCGGCACATCATGGAATTCAAAAGTGTGACTGACTTCTGTCAGCTCAAGCACCCGATCTGTTGGTGCATCGGTGTCACTGGCGCTCAGTTTCAGCGGCAGGGACTCACCGCCCGTTCCAAGAAGCCCGACAGCAAACGGGATATGCTGCGGCTTTTTGTTGGTCTGGCCCGGTGTGTCCGGAATGGCCTGAGCAATCGTCAGGCGATAGATCCCGGCCGCCTGATCATATTCGTCCTGAACTGTCAGCTCAGGCGTACCTGCCTGCTCATACCAGAGGCGGAACTGTGACAGGTCACGGCCACTGGCATCTTCCATGGCCCGGACAAAGTCGTCGGTCGTCACCGCCTGGCCGTCATGGCGCTCGAAGTAAAGATCACTGCCCTTGCGGAACATGTCGGGGCCAAGCAGCGTATGGATCATGCCAACCACTTCGCAACCCTTCTCATAGATGGTCAGGGTGTAGAAGTTGGTGATCTCCATGTAGGACTCGGGGCGTACCGGATGGGCCATGGGGCCTGAATCCTCGGCAAACTGGGCCGTGCGCAGCATGGTGGCATCTTCGATGCGTTTGACCGTAGGCGAGCCCATATCGGCCGAGAACTGGGAATCCCGAAATACGGTGAAACCTTCTTTCAGGCTCAGCTGAAACCAGTCGCGACAGGTAACCCGGTTGCCGGACCAGTTGTGGAAATACTCATGGGCAACGATGGACTCGATACGCTGGAAGGCCAGATCGGTTGCAGTTTCCTGGCTGGCAAGCACACAGGAGGAGTTGAAAATATTCAGCCCCTTGTTCTCCATGGCGCCCATGTTGAAATCGTCCACCGCCACGATCATGAAGATATCGAGATCGTATTCGCGGCCATACACCTCTTCATCCCAGCGCATGGAGCGCTTCAGCGAATCCATGGCGTGATCGCACTTCTCGGCATTGCGCGGCTCCACGTACATGCGCAGATCGATATCGCGACCGGACATGGTGTGAAAGCTGTCCCGTTTTTCCACCAGGTCACCGGCCACCAGGGCAAACAGGTAGCTGGGTTTCGGAAACGGATCTTCCCAGGTCACAAAGTGCCTGCCGTTTTCCAGATCGCCTTTATCCACATCGTTGCCGTTGGACAACAGAATGGGAAAGCTGGCCTTGTCCGCTTCAATGCGGGTGCGGAAGCGGGCCATCACATCCGGGCGATCCGGGAAGTAGGTAATGCAGCGGAAGCCTTCCGCCTCGCACTGGGTGCAGAACATGCCGGAAGATTGGTAGAGCCCTTCCAGGCGGGTGTTGTTCTGTGGTTCGAGCCAGGTGACCACACCAAGTTCGAAACGGTCGGGCACGTCGTGGATCACCAGTCTGTCGACACGATTCTCGTAGGCATCTTCTGCCAACGCACGACCGTCAAGACTCAGCGACTCCAGGGTGGTCAGGGCGTCGCCGTTCAGTTCCAGGCTTTTGTCCGCGCTGTCGCTGTCGGGGTTGCGGCGCATGGACAGGACACTGTGTACCCGTGCCCCGTCCTCAAACAGTTCAAAACGAAGGTCCACGTGGTCCACCAGAAAAACGGGGACGCGGTAATCCTTCAGGTAAATGGTCTGTGGCTGGCTGGTACGCATTCGCTATCTCCAGAATATGTTGGGTCTGTTTCAGTGATTCGGATAGACCCGGAAGCGGACTTCGTAACCGGTATACTTACGGATGTTGATCACGCCGGTGTCGAGGATGAGGTACTGGCCCTTGACCCCCTGCAGCACGCCTTCCGCTGTCGGTGATTTGTCCAGATTATGGGTTTTCACCTTCTGGGGCCACACCTGGACCGGATAACTCAAGGCAAGGCTGTCCTCCTCGACTGCCCGGATGGCGCTGTCGCCATAGGTGGCCCGCAGCGAGGCCAGATCCTCGGCTATCAGCCCCAGTATGCGGCGGCGTTCTTCCACAAGATTCAGCTCTGGCACCTGGCCCTTCAGCATCGCCTGCCAGTTTGTGCGATCTGCAACATGTTTCTTGCAGGCTACCTCAACAAATCCCGCCAGTTGACGGGTGGCGACCCTCACCATGGGAATGGCATCGACCGCCCCCTGATCAATCCAGCGCGTGGGCACTTGCGAACCGCGGGTAATACCGACTTTCAGGCCGGACGAGTTGGCCAGGTAAACCACATGCTCGATCATGCAGTGGGTTTCGCCCCACTCCGGCTCGCGGCAGGTGCCTTCATGATAGTGGCACTTTTCCGGACTCATGATGCAACTGTCACAGGCAGCCAGTTTACGAAAGCACGGATAACAATAACCCTGGCTGAAGCTCTTGTTGGTTTTACGGTCGCAGTGGATACAGCGTATCACGCCGTCAAAATCCAGCTGTAACGGATAACCTACCATCTCGTTCAGAGGAACCAGTGTATCCCCCACCCGGATGGTATAACGCACGGGGTTGCCCGGCTCTGCCGGCATTTTACGGAGGCGGCCGGTGACATCAACCAGTGCCGTCAAGACTTCACCTCGAAGAACTGATCCGCGTCTGCTGCGCCATTGGCAGAGCTTCCTGCCGTGCGTGCCACGCTGGGATCACAGGCAGTCCCGGCCTTTTTACCGCGATCAAGATACCCTACCCGCTCTTCCCTGGGGACCTGGTGGTGATCTTCGTAATAAATGACTGCCTCCATGCAGATTGAGCGCTGTTCGTCGCTCAGTTTGCGGCCGTCTGGCCATTTGCCCAGTTCCAGGGCGCGCTTGAGGTTCTGGTAGACCGCCGGATCCAGCCGCTTGATCAGCTCTTCGTATGTCATTTCACTCTCCAGTCACTATTCAATCGCTTTACAGCAAAAAAATGTGAGCAAACCCGTTGACAATAATAAACGATAATGATTATCATTAACTCACCAAATGACCGAGGTCGTGTTCATTTGGTCTCTCTCATCAGGAGCTGAATGCTCTTTTTATGCCCCGCGATTTCGCGGGGCTTTTTTTGGTGCCGGCAAAACCACCGCCAGCGCCAGGCCAGCCACAAAACCACCCAGATGAGCCTCGTTCGCCATGCGCCCCAACCCAAGAATTTCCGGAAAGGGCGTAAACCCTATGACCATCCAGACAACGGCAAATGTCACCAGCGCAGGAGGGAACTGGAACCTGGGCACACGCCGCTGACTGAGCCAACAATAGCCGAGAATGCCGTAGACCACGCCAGACAGCCCTCCGAACAACGGGCCGGAGACAATGTACTGCAACCCGTTGGACAGCAAACTGGTGACCAAAAACAGCACCAGTAACCGGACACGACCATCAAACCACTCGATCTGGCTACCCAGGAACCACAACATCACGGAGTTGAAGATGATGTGGGACCAGCTGAAATGCAGGAAATCCGGGGTAACCAGGCGCCAGACCTGACCACTCGCCAATGTCGACGACAGTGCCTGAGTGCGCTCAGCCAGGGAGCCGAAGTCGTAAAACCGGGGGTCCACAAACATCAGTAGGGTGGAGAGCTGATTCTGCCCCATGGCGGTCACCCAGGCTACCAGCAGCGCCAGCAGAATCATCCCCAGTACAATCGGCGCGTGGCGGGGCGATGGCTGCCAGCGCCCTCCCACAAACACCGGCGACCGTGCGGTGGTATTCACCGCCTGCTGAATCTCCGGGTCACTCAGAAAACGCTCGAGGGCCTGCAGAACCGGCTCTGTATGCTCCGGGTTCTCCAGCCACAACACCTGGTAGCCGCCCTCCTCGGTAATCCGGTGCCTAACCCCCTGTTCTTTCAGCCAATTACTGAACCCGGCCAGGTCTACTGTCGTATCAATCTGTTTGATCCGGTACACAGGCTACCTCGCCAAGCTGTCTTCACTGGTGGGATATTCCGGCTGCTCCGGGCGCTCCACATCCACCCACACAAACTTGTCACGGGAGAGTGTACGTTCGCCATCCAGCCGATAGGCCACCAGTTTGCCGTACTTGACGGCACTGAAGTCGATACAGGCAACGTTGTGCTTGAGCGGCGCCGGCTCGCCCTCCATCCAGTAATGGCCTACGAAGACCGGAGGGGCTGAGCTCGGATAGCTGATCAACTGACGGCGCTCGGCATCCGTCAGCTCACGACAGGCGACCTCTTCCGGCAAAGGGTCCGGCTGGAACACCACATCGGCGTAGGTTCTCGGGTTGTCCGCCCAGAACTTGGTGCGGAAAAACTCTCTGACATAACCATCCTTGCCGGTGATTTTCACCCCTGGCGGCAACCGCAGGTCAGTGCCGCGCAGGAGAGTGTCCATCACCTGGCCGGCGAAGGACTCAATAGCAGCGGAGGCATGGAGGAAGTCATCATCGATACAGGCCCCACCCTGACTTTCCTTGAATTTGTTGATCAGCTCGCTGTCCCAGCAGGCATGCACCGCGCGGAAGTCCGGCTCGTCGATAAACAGCGGGATGGTATAGAACCATTCGAGAAACTCGTTCCACTCGTGGGGGTGGTGCTCGAACTGCTCCAGGGTTTCACGGATCAGCCGGTCGTGACGGGCGTTATGCTCACGAAGAAATTTTCTGCCGCTGCCTGGCCGGGCACGGGTACAGTAACCGAGGGCATTGTACTCATGATTGCCCATCACAATACGGGCAGAGCCATGCTCTACCATGTCCCGCACCAGGTGCAGGGACTCACGAATGCGGGGCCCCCGGTCAATAATATCGCCGATGAAAATGGCCTGCCGCCGCGGATGCTCGTATACACCGTTTACCTTGCGATAACCCATCTGCTTCAGCAGTCGCTCCAGGGTATGCGCGCATCCGTGAATATCGCCGATAATGTCGTAGCCGCGGCTAGCGGATCTTGCCTGTCCTACCATGTTTTTAACTCGCTGAAATCTCACTGGCCCAGCCCAGCTTGTCCCGGCATGTGGCGTAAAAATTGTGGTCCGCGGGATGAATAAGGCGGATCTTGAAGGGCTTTTTGGTGATACGGATGATATCGCCCGGTGCGCAGGCAATGTTCATCTGCCCGTCGAAACTGATCTGCGGATAGGTTTCGTTGGTCTCACCAATCACCAGTTTGATCTCGCTCTTGCCGTCTACCACGATAGGCCGACTGCTCAGGGTGTGCGGAAACATGGGTACCAGCACAACCGCATCCAGCTTGGGGTGCATGATAGGCCCGCCCGCCGACAACGAATACGCCGTTGAGCCGGTAGGAGTGGACACAATAAGCCCGTCCGAACGCTGGCTGTATACGAAATGTCCGTCAATATACAGATCGAACCCGATCATCCGGGTGGATTTGCCGGGATGGAGCACCACGTCATTCAGGGCGGTTCCAAAGCCGAGGGGCTGGCCATTACGCTCGACATGCCCGTCCAGAAGAAAACGCGTCTCTTCGATGTACTCGCCCTGGAGTACCTTGCCCAGCCGCTCTTCCAGATCGGACGGCGATATGTCGGTCAGAAAGCCGAGGCGGCCACGGTTCACCCCCAACAGTGGAATCTTCGATTTTGCCAGTTCCCGGGCTGCACCGAGCAGGCTACCGTCGCCGCCAACCACAATCACCAGATCACAGATTTCCCCAAGGAGCTTTTTGCTTGCCACCTGCAGGCCATGGCCCGGCAACATACTGGCCGTGTCTTCTTCGATGATCACGTGGTAGTGATTATTCGTCAGGTACTGTTTGAGCTGACGCAGCGACTCGACCACCTTGACACTGCCCATGCGGCCAATCACGCCAATGTTTCTGAATTGATCCATGTAGCTTCCTGTGGATATCTGTATGGGCCGGGATTGATCTCGCTGGTCTCCCGGAAACGTCTGGGAGACCATAGTAACGAAATACGGCCAGATTCTGAAAAAAGATCCCGTTCAGGGCAGGTAATGCGGCGTTAATTCTCAGCCTGCGGCTGGTGCTTTTCACAGCGATCATCGATTCCCGCCCGGAAGTCGGCGGGCTGGCTGACCCTCATTACCGGTTCGTCACAGGGGGTTCCGTCATCATCCTGATGGTGGCAGACGGGTTTTTCGTAATGCTCCAGCCACTGCTTGTAGGCAGGTTCATTCAGACCACAACGTTCCGCGGCATAGGCCACCGGGTTGCGGAAATAGGTTTCGATATCATTATACGGCAGAGTGATATGCCCAACCCCGGGGTGGTAGGCCACCAGAAATACCGACTGGTTCTGCAAGTGCTCCATGACCGAATTTTCGGTGGGTGTCTGGTGACGTAGGTCGTGATTTTCCTGCTCGAGCGCCACAATTTTCTCGTCCCGGATTTCCAGTTCCCGCTGGCGACGTTCCAATTGCTCCCGTAATAACACAACCTCTGCATCGGACGTGGCATCCTCACGCTGCTTGCGCTCATCACCGCCAGCAATCTGCTCCTGCATCGACAAATACTGTTCATTGCGCTCGGCCAGACGCTTTTTCAGCTGCTCACTGCTGAGTTTCTGGCGTTCGAACTTCTGCTGAAGCTCAGCCATTTCGTTACGTAATGCCTGCATCTCATGGCGATTTTCCCGCTGAATGTCAGACAGGGCATCCCGGTGAACGCTTTGCAGGGTCTTGATGCGAAGCCGTTGCTCACGGATAACCTGGGCCAGGCGTGCGCGGTCATTAAGCGCCTCCGTGTCTTCCGCGGAGCGGGCGTCCTCACCCAGCACGGGAATGTCTTCCTCGGCCGCTGGCTCCACTTTCCGCAGCTTCAGGCTATTGGCTTCCAGGGCGCGGCGAATGGCCTGAAAATGGTTACTTCCCGGCGTCATGTCCGGATCCCAGAGTTCCTCCGCATTAGCGGACTTGGGGCACTGACTGCGGCATACCAGGCGAATCGGGCCGGCACCCATATCAGGACCCTTGGCCCCCTTTTTCGCCAGCTTCTCTACCGGCAGGTTCCAGTTGCTGTCAGCCCGGCCCTCCTCATCGAAATAGATGCGGAAAAACACCAGAGAGCGCACCAGAAGGTCCTTGCCCAGGAGCACGTACACCGCCTTGACGTCGGTATCCGCCAGGTCAGACAGCCCTACGTAGCCATCCAGAAAGGCACCGAACTCCGACGCACGCATCTGCCGCGACACATTGCTGCCATCCATGAAAAATACCGCCGAATAACCATCATTTGCCTGGTCGGCAGACCCCATTGCAGACTCCCCGCTCTCCGAAAACCTGACAGCAACACGGTGAACGCCACCAGGGCGTTCCGTTTTACCATCAGATACCAAAAACCGGCCACGCACGGTCAGTACGGGGCCGGTTTCAAACTGACAGACTTCCGGATAATAGTCTAGCGGCTCAATACCCGCTGGACAGGGGAAAACTGCAACGTTTTGTGATCATGGGGCATGAACCGCGGTTCTGGCTGTCAGAGCTCGGCTGCCAGGCGACTACCCTGGTCAATAGCGCGCTTGGCGTCCAGCTCCGCGGCCACATCGGCGCCACCGATCAAATGAACCTGCACGCCCGCCGCTTCCAGACCGCCCTGCAACTCACGCAGCGGCTCCTGACCGGCACAGATCACGATGGTATCTACTGGTAACACCCGGTCTTCGCCCTGCTCTGCCCCTTTCGGGGTCACGGTGATATGCAGCCCCTCGTCGTCAATCTTGCGGTAGCTGACCCCCGGCACCATCTGGACCTGGCGATTTTTCAGGGAGGTACGGTGGATCCAGCCGGTGGTCTTGCCCAGGTTCTTGCCAACCTTGGAGGTCTTGCGTTGCAGCAGATACACCTCACGGGCCGGCTCCGGCACCTCGGGCTCCATGCCCTGGATACCCCCGCGATGCTCAACGCTCAGGTCCACGCCCCATTCCCGCATGAAGTGCTCCGGATCCAGCGCCGCGGACGACCCCTTGTGAACGATAAACTCAGAGACATCGAAGCCGATCCCGCCGGCGCCAATCACCGCCACCTTCTGACCTACCGGCTTCCGCCCCAACAGGGCATCCAGGTAACCGATCACCTTGGGGTGATCCACACCCTCAATGTCAGGCGTGCGAGGACTGACACCGCTGGCCAGGACCACGTGATCAAATCCGCCAGCCTTCAGGTCCTCCACATCTACACGGGTATTCAGGCGAACATCCACTCCGTGCTTGTCCAGCATCACCCGGTAATAACGCAGGGTTTCATAGAACTCTTCCTTGCCCGGAATCAGCTTGGCCACATTGAACTGCCCACCCACTTCGCTGCCGGCATCAAACAGTGTGACCTTGTGGCCGCGCTCTGCCGCTACGGTGGCAAACGCCAGCCCGGCAGGGCCGGCACCCACAACGGCGATGGTTTTGGGCGTCGCCGTTTTAACGTAGGTAAGCTCGGTTTCATGGCAGGCACGAGGGTTAACCAGGCACGAGGTCAGCTTGCCGCTGAAGGTGTGGTCCAGACAGGCCTGGTTACAGCCGATGCAGGTATTGATCTCGTCGGCACGGTCCTGTGCTGCCTTGAGCACCAGATCCGCATCCGCCAGGAACGGCCTCGCCATGGAGACCATGTCGGCGTCGCCTTCCGCGAGGATTTTCTCGGCCACCTCCGGCATGTTGATGCGGTTGGTGGTCACCAGGGGAATACTGACTTCATCTTTCAGGCGAGCCGTGACCTTGGTGAAGGCGCCCCGGGGAACCGACGTCGCGATGGTCGGCACCCGGGCTTCGTGCCAGCCAATGCCGGTATTGATGATGGTAGCACCGGCCTTTTCAATTTCCTTGGCCAGCTGCACCACCTCTTCCCAGGTACTGCCGTCCTCGATGAGGTCCAGCATCGACAGGCGATAGATCAGGATGAAATCGCTGCCGACACGCTCACGAACCCGACGAACAACCTCAATGGGCAGACGAATACGGTTTTCGTAACTGCCGCCCCACCGGTCGGTGCGGTGGTTGGTGTGAGCCACAATGAACTGGTTGATGAAGTAGCCTTCGGAGCCCATGATCTCCACACCGTCGTACCCGGCTTCCCTGGCCAGAGCGGCACAATTCACGTAGTCCTCGATTTGTTTCTCGATACCCGCCTCGTCCAGTGCCTTCGGCTTCAACGGGTTGATGGGCGCCTGTATAGCGGAGGGTGCCACCAGTTCCGGATGATAGGCATAGCGGCCGGCATGAAGAATCTGCATACAGATTTTTCCCTCGGCCTCATGCACCGCATGGGTGATCACCTTATGTCTTTCCGCTTCTTCCGGGGTGCTCATCTTGGCCGCGTGCTGAAATACGGCGCCCTCCAGGTTGGGAGAAATACCACCGGTCACAATCAGGCCGGCGCCGCCACGGGCGCGTTCGGCATAGAAGGCTGCAAGCCGCTCAAAGCCGTTCTTTGCTTCTTCCAGGCCGGTATGCATGGAGCCCATCAGGGTACGGTTACGAAGGCGGGTAAACCCCAGGTCCAGTGGCTCCAGCAGGTTGGGGTAGCGCGCAACGCCTGGTGATGATGATGCTGTCATGGTCTCTCTCCTGTTATCGGAACGGCGGTGCCGAATCATGGGCTCTAAAGTAGTCTCCGCACTTGAAGCAGACAATATCCCTGAAGCACAATCTGATATCCTGAGATAACTTGTAAGACAATGCTGAAAACCATGCCCACCATCACCAGACACAAGAATCCCCTCGGTGACATCAGCGTGCTGTATGTTGCTGTCATGGCGCGAGCCATCCGTGCGGAGGGCGCAGACCCCACAGACCTGCTCGGTCGTTTCGGGCTGGATAAACAGGCCCTTAGGGAACCGGAGGCCCGCATCAGCATTCCTCGCTTCATGCGAATGGGCCAGGCCGCCATTGGCCTCACCGGCAACCCGGCGCTGGGCCTGACGATGGGGCAACTGTCACGACCAGTCGACGCTGGCGTTGCCGGGCTGGCCGCCCAATGTGCGCCGACAGCCGGCGAAGCCATCAACACCCTGATTCACTACGCCCTGCTGACCAGCCGCAATAGCCGGGGGACCCCATGGACAGCCGATGGTGGGAGGGAAGCGCACTTCTACTCGATCAAGCCCTACAACGTCTTCAACTTTTTCGTGGTGGACTCCGTTCTGGCAGCCTGGACGCAATTTCTGAGAATCATTACCGGCCAGAACAAGGTCATAGAACGGGTGACCATTGAATACCCTTCCCAGGACCAGGACGACGTGTTCGAGCGGTGGTTCGGATGCCCGGTGAGGTTTGGCGCGGAGGGCAACAGTCTGAGACTGGCCCCGGGCATCAGGGAAGCGGCCTCGTTGCAGGCGCAGGCGGCGATGTATGAGAAACTGTCGGGACAATGCTACCGCGACCTTTTGCGAATCCGTGCCGGCTGGAGTACCGGGGACCGCGTGAAGGACCTGCTACCGCCCCTGCTGCAGGGAGACACCCCTACCCTGCCAGCAGTTGCGGAAAAGCTGGGCGTGGCGCCCTGGACGCTGCAGAGGCAACTCGCAGACGAACAGACAGGTTTCCGGGAACTGGTGGACGAAACCCGCCGGGAACTGGCGCTGGAGTACATCCGGGAAACACGGGCATCACTATCGGAGATAGCCTGGCTATTGGGGTTTTCCAATCCGGCGGCTTTTCACAAGGCCTGGCGTCGCTGGTTCGAAACCAGCCCGGGGGAACACAGAAAAAAATACCTGGCGGAGCAGGCCGCGAAAGGAATCCGCTAGGCGTTGCAGCCGTGACTACATTTCGGTGGCGTCATCCAGGGAATCTTCGTCATCATAATCTTCAAACTGACGCTCCATGAGTTCTTCTTCGTAATCGGACATCGTTCATCTCCTTTGAATCAATAAGGAAGACGATAGCATGCAACTGTTACGTGGAGATGAACCAGGAATGACAATGGATAAATGTAGTGCAGGGAGGGGGAAAATGGCGGAGCGGACGGGACTCGAACCCGCGACCCCCGGCGTGACAGGCCGGTATTCTAACCAGCTGAACTACCGCTCCGCGTGAGCCGCCACCTCAGGCGCAATCAAGGGTGTGATTGCTCGGTGACAACGAGGGCGCATTATAAAGAGGCGGCCCCGCATGTCAACGTTTTTCATGAAAAAAATCGGATTACGTCGGCGCCATTACATGGCATCAACCATGACGTCCTTTCCCTGTGCGGTTTTGCGGTATTCAATGGGGGTCATTCCCGACCAGCGCTTGAACGCACGGTAAAAGGTGCTGGGTTCCGAGAAGCCCGTGAGGTACACGATCTCATCAATGGACTCATCGGTGGTTGCCAACAGCTGTCGCGCCAGGCGATAACGGAAATCCGCCAACACCTGGTTGAAACTGGTTTCTGCTTCGGTCAAGCGGGTTCGTAAGGTCCGAGGCTTGATGGCCAGGCGTTCGGCCACCGCATCCAGGGTGACTTCCCCGCTGTCCAGCAGCTCTGCCACAATCCGTTCCACCTGGCCAACAATGTCCTTTTTCTCAAGGCGAGCGACCTGTTCGCTGGCAAACCGCTCATGGAGATCCAGCAGTTCCGGTTCCGCATGGGGTGACGCGTGGGACAACAGGGACGCCGGAAAATACAGCCGGTTCTCCTCCGCGCCAAACACGACATCGCACCCCAGCACCTCGCTCGCGTGGGCTTTGCCGTGGTCGCGCTCATGTTCGAACTCAATCCGGGAAGGATAGAACTGGTCGTCAGTGATGGATTTGAAAAAGGTAATCAGACCCTGGACAAAGCACTCATTGAAATGCCGCAGGCGGCTGACCTCATCTGAGGCTGCATCCAGCACCATGCAGGCCTCATCCCCCTCAATAAAGAAATCGGTATTGGCCGCATCGCTCAATAGCCGCTGGTAGTTCTGCGCCCGCCGCAGGCCCTCACCAAAAGTGGGGCTGCTGAGAAACAGGTACTCCAGCACCTGCCCTTTGTAAGCCGGCAGAAGCGGGCCAAGGTGAAGGCCGGCGTCCGGATCGCCAGAGACATCCTCAACCACCTGCCAGAAATAAAGCTGGGCGCTGTGGGGCGTTCTCAGTTGTTCGGTGTAGACATAGGCTTCATCCACCCCCAGTCGGGCAAATATGGCATCGGTATCAATCCCTTTGCGTTTCATGGCCTGGTAAATCAGACGCAACATCACACCCGCATCGCGAAGTTCCTGCATAGTGTCCCGCTTTATAGTTGTTTATTAATTGGCTTGACCGGCCGGACAGCCTTGCCGGCGAGCAAGGTCAATGCCCATACTGCCCAGGTTTGCAAGACTCTGAAACCTAAGTCTTATATTAGAGCATATCAGGCCATAGACGCACAGGTGTGCCAGGAGAGTTAAGAATATGACAGATACTGTAATCTATCGTAATCACCCGCCCGGCCTATGGTCGCTTTACAGCAAAGCGCTGCTCCCGAAAGAGAAGCCCTCCGGTGGTGACATCCGTATTCCCGGATTGTCCGCCAAGCTGATTGGCGTCAGTACGGCCAACGATAACCTGAAACGCTACCAGAAAGTATGCGGATTCGGTACACAAACAACGGTACCCATCACCTGGCCCCACATCCTGGCTTTTCCGCTGCACCTGATGCTGCTGACGGAGAAAGCGTTCCCCCTGCCACTGCTGGGCCTTGTCCACCTGCGCAACCACATCACCCAGCATCGCCCTGTCGGTGCCGGCGAAAGCCTGGACATCACCGTGAGACTTGACGGCCAGAACAACACCCAGAAGGGACTGGAATTCGACCTGGTCACCGAGGCCTGGTCAGTTGGCCGTCTGGTGTGGGAAGAAACCAGCACCAACCTGTTCCGGCAACCGGACAAAGGCGGCAATAAATCGGGCGGCAAACCACCCGAATTACCCCGCTACCCGGAGACAACCGAGATCAGCGCCCCGGAATCCATTGGCCGGCAATACGCCAGCGTGTCCGGGGACAGGAACCCGATACACCTGCATGCGCTGACGGCGAAAGCGTTCGGCTTCCCCCGGGCCATCGCCCACGGAATGTGGAGCAAGGCCCGGGTACTGGCAGTGCTGGAACAGCAGAGTGGCTGGCGGCAGGAGGCGGTATCGGTATCCTGCCAGTTCAAAAAGCCGCTGTTTCTGCCAGGAACGGCACAGCTGAACTGGCAGACGGGAGAGTCTGGCTGGGATTATCAGTTGCTGAACGCATCAGGAGCCGCCCCTCACCTGAGCGGCGAGGTTCGTTGGGGAAGCTGAGGGGTTAAACCGCCGACCCTGAAGAGTCGGCGTCAGGCGCACAGGCGGTGCCATCGGAACCTGCCACGGGCAGGGTGAAATAGAAGCAGGCACCGCCATGCTCCGGGCGTTCAAATCCGATATCGCCACCCTGGGCCTGGATCAGGGAGCGGCACATAGGCAGGCCGATCCCCATGCCTTCCTCCTTGGTGGTGTAGAACGGCAGAAACAGTTTTTCTTCGGCATCATCCGGCAAACCCACGCCGTGATCGGTCACTGTGACCCTCACGCAGCGCCTGCCCGACATGGTCACTGCCACTTCCACAGGTGCCGAAAAACCGGCACTGCGGGTTGACTCCAGGGCGTTGCGGATCAGATTCAGTGCTACCTGCTGAACCTGAACCGGGTCCGCCAGCACCTCGGGAACATTATCCGCCACCGAGATTTCGACGCCGCCTTCATTGTTACGAATATCCACTTCCGCGAACTGGCGGGTATCCTCAAGCAGCGCTGAGATGGAAAGCACGTCCTTTCCCGCCGCCGGTTTCTTCATGAACCGGCGAATCCGCCGAATCACTTCACTGGCGCGGTGTGACTGGGCTTCAATCTTTTCCAGGGTCTCTTCAAGCAACTGGTGATCCGGCTCTTCTTTAGCCAGCACGCGCCGGGCAACACGGGCATAGTTGGTGATGGCGGTCAGCGGCTGGTTCACTTCGTGGGCCACGCCCGCGGCCATTTCTCCCATGGTGGTCAGGCGTGAAAAGTGGGCGATCTGCTCCCGCTGTTCCTGCACCATGTTACGGGCGTTCTCGAGCGCCTGCTCGCTCTCAAGCTCGGCGGTGATGTCCCGGAATACCACTACGGCCCCGTGCAGTTCCTCCCCGTCGAGTTTGGGCGTGGAGCGATACTCCACTGGAAACGCAGTGCCATCCGCCCGCAGCATTTCAATATCCCGCTGATTTTCCGCAATACCCTGGCTGCACGTGGCATAAACCGGGAGCGACTCGCGTCCCTGGCCGGCAGTGCGGAAATGGAGATCAAAAAAATTCTGGCCAATCAATTCCTCAGCAGAGCTACCCATGGTCACGGCAGCGGCGGGATTGGCGAACACGATGACACCGGTAGCGTCCAGGCCGTAGATGCCTTCGCTGATGGAGTTCAGTATGCGAGCCTGGTCGTTCTCGAGCTGGCGATTGCGGGCCTGAAGCTCCCGCTCCAGGCGGATGACCCGGGCATGGGTCTTCACCCTGGCAATCACTTCCTGGGCCTGGAAAGGCTTGGAAATATAGTCTGCGCCACCGAGGGAAAAACCACGTACCTTGGCCTGGAGATCGTCCAGGGCGGAGAGAAATACAACGGCACTGTCTGAGGTAACCGGGTCGGCCTTCAGGCGCTCACATACCTGATAGCCGTCCAGTTCGGGCATCATGATGTCCAGCAGGATAACTTCAGGCTGGTGACGATGGGCGAGATCCAGTGCCTTTTCACCATCGTTGGCAATCAACAGGCGGTAGCCCTTGTCTTTCAGGGTTTCATAGAGCACTTTCAGGTTTTGCGGGTTGTCGTCAACAAGCAGAACCGTTACGTCTGTTGTCTCCAGGACAGCATCTGTCATATGAATACGGCCGGTTACGATAGTGATTGCATAATGCCGGCCAAATCAGCGCGGGTCGATAAGGTCCTTTACGGACAGAACCATACGCACCAGGTGTGCCAGTGAATGGGTACCCATCTTGTGCATGACCCGTGAACGGTGTATTTCCACGGTTCGCTGGCTGATTTCAAGCTCGATCGCTATGACCTTGTTGGCCTGCCCTGCAATCATCCGGTCCATTATCTCGTGTTCACGGGGGGTCAGGCTCTTCACCCGGCGCAGGATTTCCTGCTTCTCACCAAGGGTTTTGCGCTGTTCCCGGTCCTGCTCAAGCGCAGCTTCAATTTTCTGCAACAAGGCCTCTTCCCGGTAGGGCTTCTGAATGAAGTCCACCGCGCCCTCTTTCATGGCATCTACAGCCATCGGCACATCACCGTGGCCGGTCACAAAGATGATCGGAAGAATGGAATGCTTTTCGTTCAGTTTTTTCTGAAGTTCCATGCCGTCCATGCCGGGCATACGGATATCCAGCACAATGCAGCCAGCCATCTTTTCGGAATAATCCTTTAAAAAGGTATTGGCATTCTCGTAAGTGCTGACGGGCTTGCCATCGGATTTCAGCAGCAACTCCAGCGAGTCACGCACCGCCTCGTCATCTTCAACTACGTACACCGTTTGCTGGGAATCAGTCATGTGACTTGTCTCTCCTTTCAATTACCGCCGATACGCCTTAGTGAATCGACGGGTCTTTGTGGTCATCCCGGGCATGTTCCTGACGCTCGTGTTCGCGCATCTTCTCCAGACGTTGCTGGATCATGCCAAAAACAGTCTGTTTGGGATACCTGCCTTTTTTGTCTGCCCTGCCTGCCGGCTTGCCCAGCAAAAGCGTGATGGCCTCTTCTGCCCGGGACACCGAGTGAACATGAAACTTGCCGTCGCGGACTGCCTGTACGACTTCCTGATCGAGCATCAGGTTCTGCACATTGGTTGCAGGTACGATCACGCCCTGGGTTCCGGTCAGCTCGCCGACCAGTTTGCAGGTGCTGTAAAAACCCTCGACCTTTTCATTGACGCCACCAATCGGCTGAACCTCGCCGAACTGGTTGACCGATCCGGTGATTGCCAGGTCCTGCCGCACCGGCAGCCCCGACAGCGTCGAAACCAGGGCGCACATCTCTGCCAGGGACGCACTGTCACCGTCGACTTCGCCGTAATTCTGCTCAAACGTCAGGCTCGCCGACAGATGCATGGGGTCGGTGACGGCAAAATGGGAAGAAAGCCAGGAGCTGAGTATCATCACACCCTTGGAGTGGATGTTACCCCCCAGCTTCACGTCACGTTCGATATCCATCACGCCGCCATCACCATAATAGCAGGTGGCAGTGATTCTGTTGGACAGACCGAACTCGAAGCCCCCGGTCGAAAGTACCGACAACGCATTTACCTGCCCCACACAGGTACCTGTGGTGGACACCAGTGTTGAACCATCACGAATGGAGTCGTAGAACTGATCACGAATCCGGCTACTGCGATAACGGGCACTCTCCAGCGCCTGATCCACATGGGAGTTCTGGATCAGCCGGGCACCGGCCTGCCGGGCCCAGTAGTCGGACTCACGCAACAGGTTGGCAATATCCGCTGCATGCAAAGACAGGCGATCCTGATGCTCTGCCATGCGTGCACTGTGTTCAATGATACGGGCGACCGCCTTGTTACTGCAGTGAAGCAGCTTCTTTTCATCCACCAGGCTGGCGATGAACTTGGCATAAAGTACCTGGCTTTCGTCCGTTCGCATCATCTCGTTTTCAAAATCCGCCGTCACCCGGAACAACTCGGCGAACTCCGGATCGTACTCCTGCAGCAACATCCAGGTTTCCCGGTCGCCGAACAGCACGATTTTGACGTCCAGCGGGATTTCCTCAGGCTCCAGCGAGATAGTGCCCGACAGAGTCAATTCCCGCTCCAGGGAATTGATCTGAATGGTCTTTGAACGCAGGGCCCGCTTGAGGCCATCCCAGACAAACGGCTGCTCCAGGACCTTGATGGCATCCATCAGCAGATAGCCACCATTGGCGCGGTGAAGGCTGCCGGGGCGAATGAGGGAGAAGTCAGTAAACACCGTGCCTTTGAAAGTCACGCTCTCCACGTAACCGAACAGATTGTGGTAAGTGGGGTTATCCTCCACCACCACAGGCACTTCGTCGGTTTTCTGGTGGACCAGTACATTCACCAGGTAGCGACGGGGCATCTTCTTGTCCAGAGAGGCATAGGCAATGGCCGCCTGCTCTTCATTGTCTTCCAGGAAAATTTCCAGGCTTTCCGACAGATCCTTGCGAACGGCGTCGAAGTAAGCCACCACATCCGGCTGATCCCGATATTTTTCTATCAGTTCATCAATCTGATGGCCTGAAATGCCCTCCAGGGTCTCCTCATTAAGCGCTTGCTGGCTCTCCGCGTATTCCTGCTCCCAGTCCGCCAGTTTCCGCAGCGCCTGTCTGAGCTTTTTCTCCAGCTTGTTAATATCGCTTTCGAACTTGTCCCGTTGTGCCTCAGTCAGGGCCTGGAACGACTCGGCGGTATGCGCTTCATCGCCATTCATTGCCACCAGGCGATAGCCGCCCGGGGTCGTGATGTTCAGGCTGACTTTCTTTCGCTTGGCCTGGTCTGCGACCTTTTCCAGTTCGTCTTCCTGCTTCTTGACGTAGTCGTTCTTCAGCTTTTCAGCACGCTCCAGAAAGCTATCACTATCGAACGTCTGAGGGATCATTTTCATAAGACGCCCCATCAGCTTTTCCATGTCCTGCTTCAACTCCGTGCCCTTGCCGGCAGGCAGCCTGAGCATCCTGGGCACACGGGGCTCCTCGAAGTTGGCCACATAGCACCAGTCGTGGCTCTGGTTATCCGTGTCTACATGGTGTTCCAGGTACCGCAGCATCATGGTGCGCTTACCGAGCCCGTTGCGACCCACCGCATAAACGTTGTAGCCACCGTGGGGCATGGACAGGGCAAAACGTACCGCTGCCTGGGCCCGATTCTGGCCGACGATTTCTGCCAGGGGCTCGAGTTGACGGGTGGTCTTGAACGGTAAATCTTTTAAAACACAGGCTTTATAGAGCTGGTTCAGGGACAGTGACTTCAAGGTTCGGTCCTGTAACGGTATGAAAGCATTTGGTTATGGGCGGTCATTGTAGAATCTGGGGCCCGCCCTGTCGCGCTCAGCCTAAAGTTTTAGCCAAACTTGTCGATAAATTGATCAATCGGGCATAATTAGCCACCGCAGAAAGGCACAGGCAGGGCGCTCACAAAATGGATATTTACCGGAATCAACCGCAACCGCTGACAGTGATGGAGTCATTGCGCAAGCGCAAACCCTTTACGCTACCTGAACCGCAGCAACCGACCCCGTCTCCGGAAAAACCCCAGTGGGATCGTCGAGTACAACCCGACCGGCGGCGTGCGCAGGTGGCTTTTGAAGGACCGGATCGCCGCAAGAAGCGCTCCAGGCGCAGCCCACGCCTGCTGAACCCGAAGACCGCGCAGGAAGCCCCTGCCGAAGACCGGAGAGGCCGGTTGGTCAGTACCCGCGCGTAGAAATTGATAACCAGATCACAGTTCTTTGCTTGGTCATTTTTCACTCACACCTGCGGGAACTAAACTCCATGTCCCGATGGAAAAGCGGGCCGATCACAAACACAAGATCAGCAATGGATGCCAACCTATGACGAATGATTCCGCAGACCGCAGAATCAAGGACCGCTACCCTGCCATGTGCCTGAAGGTACAATTGCAGGAACGGGGCTTTTTTGGTCGAGGGAAGAATTCAACCGCTGTCACCTGCCTGGATATGAACCGTTACGGAATGGCAGTCCTGTGCCCAAGGCCGGTAGAGCCAAGAGCACGGCTTTATATGGATTTTGACGGCAAGTACATCCGCGAGTCCCGCGTTGCCGCCCAGGTGGTCAGCTGCCAACCCTTTCAGACGGGTTTCCGCGTAAGCCTCCAGTTCTGCTACTGTTTTGACAAGAAGGGTTATTCAAGGGCCGTGGATAACGCTCTTTCCCGCATTGAAGGCATCTACAACCATTACGCCAGCTAAGCCCTACTTAGAACAAACCCGCATCCAGGCTCGCCGCCATATAAAGCCCAAGTTCACGGCACTGTTCCTCGAATTCATCCCGATACTCGCCATGGCAAAGCAGTGGCTCCTGCACCAGACGCCAGCGTAAGCCGGTAGTAATCGATTCGATAGCACGGTGGGTTCCGGTACCGTCGAGCCCTGCGCGGATATAAAAGGTGAAGGGAAGCCCCTGGGTTTTCTCAAGACAGGGATAGTAGCTGCGGTCAAAGAAATCCTTTAACGCGCCGCTCATATAGCCGAGGTTTTCGGTAGTGCCGAGGATAATGGCATCACAGGCCAGCACGTCGTCCGGGCCGGCCTCCAGTGGCGGAAGCACGGTCACTTCAACATTTTCGATGTCTTCGTGCCTTGCGCCCTGCTCTACCGCTTCCCGTAGTTTGAGGGTATTCGGGGACGGCGCATGGGCAACGACCAGCAGTCTTTTTTTTGCATCCATATCACCTCCCCGATAGTGCGGAATCCAACCTGATCGTGCTTAGAGAAGCTCTCCGTTTGCGTCTGCTGTTGCCTCTTCAGCCGCCTCTTTTTTTGCCGGCTTGGGCATCAGCTTGTCACGTACAGCAGCTTCGATTTCGTTAGCGATATCCAGGTTCTCTTCCAGGAACTTGCAGGCGTTGGCCTTGCCCTGGCCGATCTTGTCACCCTTGTACGCGTACCAGGCACCGGACTTATCGACAAAGCCTTCCTTCACACCCATATCGAGCACTTCGGCCATGTGGTAGATGCCCTTGCCGTACATGATCTGGAACTCGGCCTGCCTGAACGGCGGGGCAACCTTGTTCTTGACCACTTTCACGCGGGTTTCGTTACCCACCACTTCGTCGCCGTCCTTCACCGAGCCAATGCGGCGGATATCGAGGCGAACGGAAGAGTAGAATTTCAGGGCGTTACCGCCGGTGGTGGTTTCCGGTGAACCGAACATAACGCCGATCTTCATGCGGATCTGGTTGATGAAGATCAGCAGGCAGTTGGCGTGTTTGATGTTACCGGTCAGTTTGCGCAGAGCCTGGGACATCAGCCGGGCCTGCAGGCCGACGTGGCTGTCGCCCATCTCGCCTTCAATTTCGGCTTTCGGGGTCAGGGCCGCTACCGAGTCAACAATGATGACGTCTACCGCATTGGAGCGCACCAGCATGTCAGCGATTTCCAGCGCCTGCTCACCGGTATCCGGCTGGGACACCAGCAGGTCGTCCACATTCACGCCCAGCTTTTCGGCGTAGATCGGGTCAAGGGCGTGCTCTGCGTCGATAAAGGCGCAGGTTTTACCGGCTTTCTGGGCTTCGGCAATTACCTGGAGGGTCAGCGTGGTTTTACCGGAGCTTTCCGGACCATAGATTTCACAGATGCGTCCGTAAGGCAGGCCACCAATACCCAGAGCGACATCCAGGCCGAGAGAGCCGGTGGACACTGCAGGAATGGCTTCCCGGGGCTGGTCGCCCATTTTCATGACGGCACCCTTGCCGAACTGGCGTTCAATCTGGCTAAGCGCTGCGCTCAGTGCTTTGTTGCGGTTGTCTTCCATTGTTGCAAACCCTCTGTCGCCTGTGCCGTTATCGGGACGGGAGCCCGGCGGCCGAAATCGTTAACTCCGGAACCCGGAAAAACCGGACCCCTGTATATTTGAACAGTATTAAAACATAACATCAGGGCAAGACCAACCCCTCCGCTTCAGGAGTTTTCCAGAAAGCTCCTAACCCCCTGTAACGCATACAGAACAGCCTGGCGCCGCACCTGATCACGGTCGCCCGGGAAGGTTTCAACCACCGCTACGGTGTCTGCCGGAGAACGGCCCCAGGCAAACCACACGGTACCCACTGGTTTGTCGTCGCTACCGCCACCGGGACCTGCAACGCCGCTGATAGCAACCGCAACACTGGCACCGGTTGTGGACAGTGCCCCGGCCACCATCTCTCGCACCACCGGTTCGCTGACGGCGCCCTGCTCGTTAAGGGAGGCCTCCGTAACCCCGAGCAATGCCCTTTTGGCGTCATTGCTATAGGTGACCAGCCCTGCCAGCACGTAGGCCGACGAACCTGCGCGGTCAGTCAACACCTTGGCAACCCAGCCGCCGGTGCAGCTTTCGGCGGTGGCAATGGTAAGCTGGCGCCGCTCCAGCAATTCGGCCAGTTGATTACCTGCGTCCGCCAATGCCTGGTCAGTCAGTGGCATAATGATCTCCTTCGTTTCATCATGGCGGTTATTTTCTTACAATCCCTGCCTTCACATAAAGCCAATGGATCCGGAACCGTTCATGTCAGCAGCCCAGACCGATCTGTCCCAGCACACTCCGATGATGAGGCAATACCTCAGGATAAAGGGCGAACACCCGAATGAACTGGTGTTCTACCGCATGGGGGACTTCTACGAGCTGTTTTACGAAGACGCCCGCAAGGCCGCCGAGCTGATGGACATCACCCTCACCGCCCGCGGGCAGTCCGGTGGCAGCCCGATACCCATGGCCGGCATTCCGTACCATTCTGCCGAAGGTTACATTGCACGTCTGGTGCGGGCTGGTCAATCCATTGCCATTTGTGAGCAGATTGGCGACCCCGCTACCAGCAAGGGGCCGGTAGACCGCCAGGTTGTGCGCATTGTGACACCAGGCACTCTCAGCGATGATGCTTTTCTGGAGGATCGTCGGGATAATCTGCTGGTCGCCATCTATAGCCACCGGGAGCAGTTCGGGTTTGCCTCCCTGGATATTTCCAGCGGGCGATTTACGGTGTCCGAGCTGGATGACCTTGAGGGTCTGCAGGGGGAGCTTCAGCGCCTGAGGCCGGCGGAAATTCTTGTCAGCGAAGATTTTCCCTATCAGGATGTACTGGAAGGCTACACCGGCATTCGCCGCCAGGGCCCCTGGTTATTTGAAGCCGACACCGCCCGCCGGGTGCTGACCCAGCAACTACAGGTACGTGATCTGACCGGGTTTGGCTGCGAAGATCTCACCCTGGCGATCTGCGCTGCCGGCTGCCTGCTGCAATACGCAAAGGAAACCCAGCGCACCGCCCTGCCCCACATCCGCAAACTAAGCCGGGAACGTCGCGAAGAGGCGGTTATTCTGGACGCCACCAGCCGCCGCAACCTGGAGATCGACACCAACCTGATGGGCGGCACCCAGCACACTCTGGCCTGGGTGATGGACCGCACGGCGACCGCCATGGGTGGCCGCCAGCTGCGGCGCTGGCTCAACCGGCCGCTGCGCGACGTTACCGTGGTTGAGCAACGTCAGCAGGCGGTTTCCGCGCTGCTGGACGGGTTTCACTACGAGCCGGTCCACGACCTGCTCAAAAGCATTGGCGATATCGAGCGGGTTCTGGCGCGGGTGGCATTGCGTTCGGCCCGCCCAAGGGATCTGGCGCGGTTGCGGGATGCCTTCCAGGCCCTGCCGGATTTACAGCAGGCTCTGAAACCGGTGAACTCACACCACATCGTGAAACTGGCCACCATCATCAGCGAATACCCGGAACTGGCGGACATGCTGGAGCGGGCCATCATCGATAACCCGCCGGTGGTGATTCGCGACGGCGGCGTTATCCGGGAAGGCTTTGACGAAGAGCTGGACGAGTTGCGCAACATCAGCGAGAACGCCGGCCAGTTCCTGCTGGACGTGGAGACACGGGAACGGGAACGCACCGGCATCAGCACACTGAAAGTGGGCTATAACCGGGTGCATGGTTATTACATTGAGATCACCCGCGCCCAGTCCGGCCAAGCGCCAGTGGATTACATACGCCGCCAGACCCTGAAGAACGCCGAGCGGTTTATCACCCCGGAGCTGAAAGAGTTCGAAGACAAGGCCCTCAGCGCCAAGAGCCGTTCACTGGCGCGGGAGAAGGCCCTCTACGATGAAGTCCTGGAAGCCGTCGCCGCAGAACTGGCACCCTTGCAGGATGCCGCCCAGGCCCTGGCAGAGCTGGATGTGCTTAGCAACTTCGCCGAGCGGGCAACCAGCCTGCGATTCAATGCGCCTGAATTCAGCAACACCCCTGGCTTCGACATCGAAGAAGGCCGCCACCCGGTCGTGGAACAACTGCTGAGTGATCCCTACGTGCCCAACGACCTGCTGATGGACCAGCAGCGTCGCATGCTGGTGATCACTGGTCCCAACATGGGCGGTAAGTCCACCTACATGCGCCAGGCGGCCCTGATTGCCCTGTTGGCCTACACCGGCAGCTTCGTTCCGGCTAACCGCGTGGTCATCGGCCCGGTGGACCGTATTTTCACCCGCATGGGCTCTTCCGATGACATCGCCGGCGGGCGCTCCACGTTCATGGTGGAGATGACGGAAACCGCCAACATCCTCCATAACGCCACCGAACACAGCCTGGTGCTGATGGACGAAGTCGGGCGCGGCACCAGCACCTTCGATGGCCTCTCACTGGCCTGGGCGACGGCGGAACACCTGGCCAGATATATTCGTTGCTACACCCTGTTTGCCACTCACTATTTCGAGCTCACGCAACTGGCCGATGACCTGGAACACGCCGTTAACGTTCATCTGACAGCCACGGAGCACGACGACACCATCGTATTCCTGCACAATGTCCACGACGGCCCCGCCAGCCAGAGTTACGGGCTGCAGGTAGCCAAACTGGCGGGCGTGCCCCAGGAGGTTATCCGTAACGCGCGGGAGCAACTCTCCCATCTTGAGGGGAGCGCAGCACCGGCCAACCCCCTGCCCGCTCAAGCCGCAACGGCTCCGGGCGAACCGGACAAGCGGACACGCCCGGCCCGGATCAGCGAGCCGGTGATGCAGGGAGATATGTTCGCCAGCCTGGAACCCAGCAAGGTGGAAGAAACCCTGGCAAAACTGGACGTTGACGGACTGACGCCGCGGGATGCGCTGAACCGCTTGTATGAATTGAAGGAACTACTGAACAAATAACTGGAAAATACGGCAGAATTGACCCATGTAATAACGATAGTGCGCCTCGGCGCTTGCGAGTGGGCAGGCCGCTCAATACAATATCGCGCAATTATTATTACACCGATGAGATTGACTACTGGACCAGGAAGCTGACTATGACGTTTGTCGTTACCGATAACTGCATCAAGTGCAAATACACGGACTGCGTGGAAGTATGCCCGGTTGACTGCTTCTACGAAGGCCCGAATTTTCTGGTGATCGATCCGGACGAGTGCATCGATTGCGCGCTGTGTGAGCCGGAGTGTCCTGCAGAGGCCATCTTTTCGGAAGACGAGCTGCCTGCAGATCAGGTTCAGTTTGTTGAACTCAATGCCGATCTGGCAGGCAAATGGCCGAATATCACCGAAAAGAAAGATCCGTTGCCGGACGCTGAAGAGTGGGACGGCAAGCCGAACAAGCTGCAGTACCTGGAAAAGTAATGGTGGCGCTTACTGCGTAGCCAGCTTTCCCCCGATAGCCACAAAAAAGCCGCCGGTCAGAGCGTTGAGCGTACGCTTGACGCCCTGCCCCACCCCAAGCCGGCGCGACTTGACCACCAGCACTGCCAGCGCACATTGCCACACCATCGCCAACACAAAGTGAACCCCCGCGAGGAACAACGATTGCTGGAAGGCATTTCCTGCCGGGTCGATAAACTGGGGCAACAGCGCCATATAGAACAGCGCGGTTTTGGGGTTCAGCACGTTGGACAACAGGCCCTCGCGGAACGCCATTGAGGCCGTTAGCGGTTTCATCCGTGACGGCCTCACACCGGCGGCTTCCGGCTCTGAGCGCTCTTCAGGGGCACGCCTCAGGGCCTGTCGCAATGAGCTCAGCCCCAGCCAGATCAGATAACACGCACCTGCCCACTTGAGCGCGGTAAATGCCCAGGCAGTCTCCACCAGCAACACGGAAATACCCAGGGCTGACAAGGTGGCATGGATGAACAGTCCGCTACAGATGCCCACGCTGGTCACACAACCATCCTGCAAACCACGCTCCACTCCACCCCGCCCGGCATTTCGCATCACCAGCAGGGTATCCACCCCTGGTGTCACCGTCAGCAGTGAAATGGCCACCAGATAGGCCCAGAACAGCTCGGTTGGTATCCACACGTCCAGATTCCCCCACGGAAAGCAGGAGTAATCAGCTCTCCTGCTGCAGAAGCTTTTTCGTCGCCGCCGACTTGTAGAAGGGCTCGAGACGACGGCGAATCAGGGCTTCAAGATACCCTTCCTCACGCAGCACGTCTATCAGCGGAACTGCCAGGGCACCCACTTCCGCCATCACCAGATCATGGTCAACACCTACGTCACTCAGCAGCTCAATCACCGGACTGTCGCCATACATGTCGAAAAGGCGCTCCACCACTGCCCTGGTACAGCCCTCGAAATACGCGGTCTTGCGGAACTGCAGCCAGAACTCGTACCCCAGCACCACAAACTCCTGCAGCTGGACGTCGCCCAGGCCTTCGTGGAGCTCTTCAATGGTGCGGTCTTCCACCGCAACCCAGGCCGCCATCACGCTGTCCCGCAGTTCATCGTCCGTCAGTGCCCGGTGCAGGAATTGCTCGCTGCGGGCAACCAGTCCCGGCAGGCTGTCCGACAGCCAGGTCTTGAACCGGCGCTCGAAGGATTCATCCAGCCCGGGCACAGCCTTGTTGGCCCAGCGCTTGCCAAACTTCATCATTGAGCCCACACCGGGAACACTCTTGGTGATCAGGTTGTCTTCATAGAGGTAATTCACCACACCCTGGTAGACCACGTTTGAAACCAGTTCCTGGTAAACCGGGTGCGCCATGATCTCGCTGATCACCCTCTCACGCTGCTGGCGAAGCTCAAGTGCCTCTTCCAGGAAACCTGTCGCCTGCTCGCGGGTGATGATGTCCCGCAGCCGTGAGGTTCCCTGGACCGGAGCATTCAGTACTTCGGTGGCCATTTCAGCTGCCATCTCCGGTATCCCGGCATCCAGCTCCATATCTATAACTATGCGCTGGATCACCCCCATCACCTGCTCCACCGAGATCAGACGGTTGAGCGTGATGGTGCCAGCGTAATCGAACAGGGCATCCACCTCGGTTGCCAGGAACCGACGCAGCTTTGCCCCTTTCAGGGACGCGAGTTCGTGTTTTACATGCTGCTCAAGCAGGGCATTGGCGAGATCCGTTTTGCCTTTGGTCATAGTCACGGTCCGGTGCTGTCTGAAAGTGGGCGACGAGAGTCAGAAGAGGAAGAGGCTAACACGAAGCCACGTCAGCTGCGTTTGCCGAAGAAACAGTCGGTAGGGTGCAGGCAGGCCAAGAGGCAATGTCGCTCCGGGACTGGATAAGATGAGGGTTATTGGAAATCGCTAAATTCGTGAGGCTCTGCTGCCAGGGCCAAGCAAAGGCTGCCCGGGCCAACGTAGATGCTGCTGGTAATACCCATCTGGGAAAGCAGTAGCTCCACACCATTACTCTCGCACGCATCCCGCAGGCGGTTCAGGCCCGGCAGGTCCTCGATTTCGGTCCAGGTCAACCCACAGGACAGGCTGACATAGGGGGTCAGCAACCCCGCCTCCACCCGGCCAGCGGCATAGTTCATGACCTTTTCAACCGCCATGTCAAAACTTCGGGTCTTGGCGGCAGGCTGGCCCTGGGCACCCTGGCCGAATATCACCGGGGTGATGTTCAGAGCCTTGCCCAGAAAAGCCACCAGCGCCGACACGCTTTTGTCACCGCGCTTGCGGGCCCGCTCGCGAATGTAATGCAGATCACGGGGAATCACGCAGGTATAGATCTTGTCAGTGAAGGTTTCGACTTCATTACGGAGTGCATTCTTTGACAGTTTCTGCTCGATCAGCCTGAGCGTATGAGCTGCCAACAGGCCCTGGCCAGCAAAAATCTGCTTACTGTCGATGACACGCATGGAAAACTTACCATCACGCCCGGCAGCTTTGCGTGCCTCCTCGTAGTGCGACATGACCGTATTCATGGCTTCGGTGGCGTTCTGGAAGATCAGGCTGCGGGAGCGGGTAACGGTTTCGCAAATCGCCACATCAAACTGGGTGACAATCTTCTCCATGAACAAGTCATGGATCTGCTGGGGAGAGAAGGCCTGTGTCTCCGCATGGTGGCCCTTTTGCAGCAACCCGCCCTGATAGAACTCCTGGGTTCGCACCGGATCGTGCTCATCGATGTAGGTCTGGCCGTCGATCACGGCGGTCACGGGCAAAACGAACAGGTCGTGCTTTCGGCTGAACTCGTAGGGTAAATCGCAAGCCGAATCCACTATAAGACCAACGCGCATGGGGGCCTCCAGCTGCGGGAAGTTGTTCCTGCCGGACACTTCCCTTTATTGTCGTTGTTCGTAGCAGCGCCCAGTCTTACACAAAGCCGTGGTAATTTCAGCACCCTGCTAACCAGCAGTTTGCTCCAGCTCAAGTTCGTTGAGGTTTTTATCGATCAGCTCACGATTATCCTGTTGCCAGGGGTGAAACCCCTCGCGGAAATAGGCCAGAAAGTCCGGCAGACACTTACGTAAAACGCCCGGTTTTCCCCACAGAAAGTTGATCCCGCCAATCCAGGTGCCCGGGCTCCATAACTTGCCATCGGCTTTCAGCAGGCTGCAGGTGTTCAGGAAGGTGTACTTGAAGAAATTCCAGCTCACGAACAGGAACACGATTCGCCGCAACCGCTCGTTGCCGACGCAATGGCGGTAGACATCGAAAGCCACGGACTTGTGCTCGGTTTCTTCAATGGCATGCCAGCGCCACAGTCTGGCCATACCGGGGGTGGCACCCTCCATCCACTCCGGATGGCTGAGGATTGCATTGGCCAGCACGGCCGTATAATGCTCGGCACCGCAGGTTCCCGCAAGCTGACGGCTGGGTGGCAGCTTGCCCACCCATTCCATGTGCCTGCGAAAACGCTGGTCAATGGCATCGATATCATAGCCCCGCGCCTTCAGGGCTTCGTTGTAATGCTTGTGCTCCCGGCTGTGCAGCGCTTCCTGGCCGATAAACCCGCGTATTTCCTCTTTCAGCTTGGGATCATCCACCTGCTCGCGATACAGGCGGACCGCATTGATGAACTGCTGCTCTCCCTCCGGAAATTGAAGAGAAAGTGCATTAAAGAAGGCGGTGCGGAAGGTGTCGTTACCGTGCCAGAGCGTTTTGAGTTCTTCGGCAAGATCGAAGCGCAGGTGCCGTGGGGAAACGGAAACACCCTCAGGGGTGGAACTGATAGTCATGACTGCCTCCGGTTTATTGTGATTATGGAGCGGCATTCACCGTACAGCGGGAAACCACGTACGAAAATTGATCAGAGGGGCCAGTTTAAACCTGAATTCGGTTGCGAAGGAAGGCTGAAACAGAAAAAACTGGACAAATTGTCACGAAATGACAAATTGTCAAAACATCATGAAACCGAGGTATAACCCCGAACCACCTCAGGATTCGGCGGCCACTGCGGTTGCGATGGCGCCCAGGCGACCAATCGCCTGCTCAATCCGTTCGCTCCAGGGGTTGGCGCCATTGAGCCGCAGGCAGTTTTCGTATTTGTCGGTGGTGGAGAACATCAGCCCCGGAGCGACATTGATATTTTCCTCCCGCGCCCGGCGGTAGACCTCGGTGCCTGAGGTATTACCCGGTAGCTGAACCCACAATACGAAACCACCCTGTGGCCGGCTGACCGCGGTGCCTTCCGGGAACGACCGCCCCACGGCGGCCCGCATCCGCTCCGTCACCTCACGAAAGCGCGGCCGCACTGACCGCAGGTAGCGGTCATAGCCCCCCTGTTCCAGGAAATGAGCCACCGCCAGCTGCGGCACGCTTGCCGTACCCAGGTTGCTGAAGTACTTCTGCTGACGCGCCTCGGCCAGGTATTTGCCGGGCATCATCCAGCCAAGGCGCAGCCCCGGCGAGATGGTTTTGGAGAATGAGCTGCAATAGATAACATTGCCAGTGCGGTCGAACACCTTGGCCGGCCTGGGGCGTTCACCGCTATGGAACAGGTCACCGTAGATATCGTCCTCAATCAGCGGCACGCCCGCCCGCTCAAGCATCTGCACCAGCTGCTGCTTGCGCTCATCAGGCATCCGCGCACCCATGGGGTTGCTGTGATTGGGGACCACCACGCACGCTTTCACCGGCCACTGTCCCAGCGCCAGTTCCAGCCCCTCCAGGCTCATTCCTTCGGACGGGTGCGTCGGCACTTCAATCACTCGGAGCCCGACAACGTCCAGGGCCTGCAGGATGCCAGGAAATGAAGGCGACTCAACCACCACGATATCACCGGGCCGGGTCACTGCCTTCAGGGCGAGAATGATCGCCTCCTGGGCGCCGTTGGTGGCAATAATATCGTCCGGCGTCGCCATGACGCCAAGCGTAGCCATTCGCTGAGCCAGCTGGCGCCGGTACTCAATCTTTCCCGGGAAAGCGTAATCCAGGGTTTCAAGCCCGCGCCTCGCCGCCCATAAGGTGGCCTGCTGAATCTGGCGAACCGGCAGAAAATCCGGATGCGGCACCGCAGCGGCCAATGGCACCATGCGCTTTTGCTCGTCGGCGCACAGGTCCAGGGCCATGTCCCTGGCGCTGACCGGCACGGGTCTGGCCCTATGCTTCTGCATCACCGGTTCGGGCGTATCCCACCGGGGCAAATGCACAAAATAGCCTCTGCGCTCCCGTGCCTCCAGATAGCCACGGGCCTCCAGCGTCTGGTGGGCCTGAAGCACCGTCGAAACGCTCACGCCAAACTGGCGACTGAGCGCCCGAACACCAGGCAGCCGCTCTCCTTCGCGATATACCCCATCACGAATCAATGCGTGCAACTGGTCTGCTACCTGATTATAGAGAATGCCCATTGCCCAATCCTGCCAGATCAATCGAGAGTAGAGGCAGTACAGATCAACCAGATTCTGACCAGCACAGATGTCGGATAGATGAAACTGTACCGGTTCAAAACCACAATATCTGAATCTGTTATGGTTGTCTGCACCGGCGGAGAATGGTGATCAGCGTCCAGAAGAAGGAGTTTCACCATGACCGCACTGAACCGATTACAGCCCCACCCGCTGACAGACGCACGACCGGCCAGCCGCAAGGACTTGCTGGGCGTTGGTCACAACCACGACCTGGCCCCGATGACCATCCACACCGCCTGGAAGTGGCTGGAGAACCTCGGCTTTGAAATCCGCCTGGTCAAACCCGAACACTGGATCATTACCCACTCGAAAGCTCTGCCAGAGCTTCACTTCTACAGCGCCGTGGAACTGAGCCAATTTGCCGCCCACCGGGCACACCGCTACGCTGACACGTTCACAAGGGAGGAATCATGAACACATTACCGATCTACCAGGTCGACGCGTTTACCAGCCAGGTTTTCGGCGGCAACCCCGCTGCCGTCATGCCACTGGAAGAGTGGCTGCCAGACGACACCATGCAGAAACTGGCACTGGAGAATAACCTCTCGGAAACGGCCTTTCTGGTTCCCCTTTCCGATGATGAAGAGCAAGACTTTCACATACGCTGGTTCACACCCGGCATAGAAGTACCGCTCTGCGGCCACGCTACCCTCGCCAGCGCCTGGGTCCTGTTCAACAAACTGGGCTGGGAAAAGCAGCACATCAGGCTCCAATCCAAAAGCGGCCCCCTGGGAGTGAAACAGACCGACGATGGCTGGCTGGAGCTGGACTTCCCCAACCTCGGCTTCGAGGAACGCCCGACACCCGGCCTGATCCTGGAAGCCCTGGAAGGCGCCCCCGAAACGTCGTTTTTTGTCCCCAAGGACACCAATTATCTCATCGTCCTCAGAGACGAAGCCGCGGTAAAAGCCGCGCAACCGGACATCCGCAAACTCAAGGAACTGGGCAATCTGGGCGTCATCATTACTGCACCGGGCAATGACTGCGACTTCGTCAGCCGCTACTTCGCCCCGGGCGGAGGCATCGACGAAGACCCTGTCACCGGCTCCATCCACAGTATTCTGGTGCCCTACTGGGCCGAACAACTCGGCAAGAATACCCTGCTGGCAAAACAAGTGTCCGCCAGGGGCGGTGTACTTCGCTGCGAACTGAAAGGCGACCGCGTAACCATCGCCGGCCAGGCCGCGTTCTATATGGAAGGCTCTGTCCAGCTCCCCTGAAACCTCAACAAAAATGTATACTGCGCCCAACTAACGAGCAGCGGCGGGCAGCACAGATGTTTGGAAAGGTATGGGTTGAGGGCAGTCAGGGATCGTCAAAAACAGGGATGTTTTTGTCGAGCGTACATGGACGTATTCACCGCGTATCCCTGACTGCCCTCAACCCGTGCCGGAACTCCGAAAGCGCGACCTCCAGACCATGACCGCCCGGAACTACGACGTAATCATCATAGGCGCCGGCGCTGCAGGCCTGATGTGCGCCGCAACAGCCGGCTACCGTGGCCGCAAAGTCCTGGTGATCGACCACGCCAACAAACCCGGCAAGAAAATTCTCATGTCCGGCGGCGGCCGCTGCAACTTCACCAACCTGAACAGCACTCCGGCCAACTTCCTCTCGGACAACCCCCACTACTGCATCTCCGCCCTGAAACGCTACACCCCCCAGCACTTTCTGGACCTGGTGGAGCGCCACGGCATTGAGCACGAAGAAAAAGCCGCCGGGCAACTCTTTTGCAAAGACAGCAGCAAAGAAATACTCAACATGCTGCTGACCGAATGCGAATGGGCCGGCGCGGAAGTGCGGCTGAATACCAGCGCCAGAACAATCAGCGGCACCGACAACGGCTACCAGCTGCAAACCAGCGCCGGCACCCTTGACTGCGAATCCCTGGTTATCGCCTGCGGCGGGCTGTCCATCCCCACCATGGGCGCCACCGGGTTCGGCTACGACATCGCGCGCCAGTTCGGACTTACCGTTCTACCCACCCGAGCAGGACTGGTGCCCTTTACCCTGCATCCGGAACTGAAGGCACAACTGGCCCCGCTGGCCGGCGTAAGCTGCCCTGTGGACGTCCACTGCAACAACGAACACTTCCGCGAACCCATGCTGGTGACCCATCGCGGGCTAAGCGGCCCGGCCATGCTGCAGATCTCCAGTTTCTGGCAGCCAGGCGACAGTCTGAGCATCAACATGCTCCCGGCGACCAACATTGAACAGGACCTGTACCAGCTAAGAGAAACCAGACCACAATCCACCGTTGCCCAATATCTGATGCAGCAACTGCCCAAACGCTTCGCCCAGGCCCTGAACGACCTTCACGGCTGGGCCGGACCGCTGCAGGGGTACAAGAACAGTGACATCGAACAGGCGGCACGAGCTCTGGGCCAATGGGCCATCAAACCCGCCGGCACCGAAGGCTACCGGACGGCTGAGGTGACCCTGGGAGGCGTGGATACCCGCCAGCTGTCATCCAAAACCATGGCCGTTCTTGATCGACCAGACCTGTATTTCATTGGCGAAGTGGTGGATGTGACGGGCCATCTCGGTGGGCATAACTTTCAGTGGGCGTGGGCATCAGGAGTTGCAGCGGGCAGCAGCGCGTGATGAGTGTCTTTTTCCTGTTGCCATACCGTCATTCGATAAATTATCCAGGCCCTGCTAGCGTTATTGGTGACGTGATCGCTGTTACATCGCGTACAGATACCCCGGGTTCCAGGCGCGGGGTAACCAACAGGAGTTCAGCAAATACAGGAGTTCACTATGATGCGCACACGTTTGATTCGGGCAATGGGCACTTCCCTGGTGGCCGGCTCCATGGCTTTCAGCCTGTCGGCCCATGCCGCCCAGGGACTTTATTCAGCGGACGACTTGATGGATGCGGACGTCTACGACAGCAGCGGTGAGGAGATCGGCGAGGTGGCGAACATCCTCATGGACGACAACATGTCGGTCCACTCGCTGGTGATCAAGACCGGTGATGTACTGGGCATGGGTGGCCGTGATGTCGTAGCCGAGCGCGGCACCTTTACCCTGCGGTTGGAAGAAGAGGGCGACAACGAGTTTGATGACCAGGATTACGAGGTCCACATGGAAGCGACCCAGGATGAGATCAAGGCGTTGCCGGAATACGATGAGAGCTGGTGGAACCAGACCAGTGACTCTCTGAGTCAAGCCTGGGAAAACACAAAGGAAAGTAGCCGCAGTGCCTGGGAGGACACCAAGCAGGCAACCTCCTCCGCTTGGCAAAACCTCAAGCAGGGAGTGGAGAGTATGTCTGACGACGCAGAGAACTAGAGGTATTTCTCCACGGGCAACCATGACAGGAAACGGGACTTGGCGCGGCGCCACCAGCCAACGGTGGGCTCGCTGGTATAGGATGCCTCGCCGCTGCGCCATTGCAGGTCTCCGCTATCATCCAGGGAGACTTCCCAGCTGTTACGGGGATGCATGACTGACCGTATGTCTTCCGCCACCTCCTTGGCCAGCTCCGCACTGTGGATAATCAGCACCGTTTCGCCATTCAGGTAAATGGAGCGAAGATTGACGTTGAAGGAACCGACCACCAGGGCGCTGCGATCAAACACCACGGACTTGGAGTGCAGGCTGACCTGGCCTGTCGAGCAGAAGCCATCTGTGTTCAGCCATTGCTGACAGGCCTGTGCATCGGGTTTGAGTTCATAGATCTCTATTCCCTGCCCCAGCATATAGGGGCGCCAGCGGGCGTAACCGGCGTGGTTGGTGACAAGGTCATTGGTCGCCAGTGAATTGGTCAATGCGGCAACCTGCAGGCCCTGGCGATCCCCTACGTCCAATAGCGTCAATTGTTCCCCGGTGAGTATCAGGTAAGCGGATTCGATCAGAATTTCCCGGGTAGCGGACTGTGCCAACTGCTGGAGCGCTTTAGCGCTTCGCTTGGGTGTCTCAGCCGGCTCTTCCATGGTTTCGAAAGGGGAGTCAAACACCAGTTCGCCGGGTGCAACCGTCAGTTGGTCCAACAGCCCTGTGAGCTCTGCCCTTCCTTGTGCAGTGTCTGCCGGGGCAGGCACCGGCAGACCGGCTTGCGTTCTGGCCTGGCGGCGAAGCCCGTCAAGGGTCGCAGCTACATTCCCCTCTGCAGGAACATCCGGGTACAGGGCTGACACCGGGTAGGCCCAACGGTTATTCCAGTAGACGTGGAAGTTGTCCGTCATCCCATCAACAACGGGCCCCAGCGCAAGTACGTCGCGGTCCCGGAAATAGCGATCGGCGGCAAACCCGAAATACTCATCGCCAATATTGCGTCCGCCGACAATCCCGGCAGCACCGTCCACCACGAAGGTCTTGTTGTGCATGCGCCGGTTGATACGGTCGAAATCCATCAGGAACGATACCCACCGACCCCATCCACCACGGCTTCTGGCAGGATTGAAAATACGGACCTGAATACCGGGGTGGGTATCCAGGGCCGCAAGGAGTTCACCAATGCCCCCGGCGTTGAAGTCATCCAGCAGCAGCCGTACCCGGACACCACGATCCGCAGCCAGCAGCATCCGACCGGCCAGGTAGCGCCCGGAGGGATCATTGCTCCAGATGTAATACTGGGCGTCGATGCTGTGTTCGGCCGCCGCAATCAGGGCGGCACGGGACAGAAACGCTTCCTGTCCGGAATCCAGCATGTAAAAGCCCGATTGGCCGTCGTTACCGGCCAACCGCTGTTGGGACTGGGTGAGCAGAAAGCTGTCTTCGTTCTGCACGGTTTCCTCAACTCCGGAGTGAGCTACCGGCGGCAAGCCGCCGGCACAACCGGTCAACAACGTCATCAACACCAGGAAACAACCAGGCATCGCCAACGACGCGACAAGAGAACCCTGGGTAGAGGGCATTAACGTAGAATCACCAGGGGTTTGCGGGCAGTCTTGAGCATCGTCGTGGTGGTACTTCCGACCAGGAACTGACGAATCCGCGAATGCCCATAAGCCCCCATAACCAGGATATCGATATCATGTTCTTCTTGGTAGGCGTGGAGGGTTGGCTCCACATCACCGGCACGAATCGCCAGTGTAACCTCGGAACCAAGGTCACCAAGCATCTTCTCGGCTTTCTTGAGCTGCTCCCAGCGGTCGCTGGTGTCAGCCCCGATCATCACCAGATGAATCGGCATGCCTTTCAGTACCGGGCTTCCAGATAGCAACTCCACACCCTTGAAGGCAGTGGCACTGCCATCAAACGCCAGCATCGCGCTTTTTGGCTGCTGGTATTCATCCGGCACCAGGAGAATCGGGCGGTGGACGCTGCGGATCACGGTTTCCAGCTGGCTGCCTACATGCACGTCCCGGTCAGAGCTGCTCTCGCCGTGAAGCCCCATTACCAGCAAACGGGTCTGGTTTTCCAGAGCCAGCAGGGACTCGGTGAAGTCGCCATGGCGCTGACGCTTGATAATGTCATCGATACCCAGGGCCTTGATACGGTCTTCAGCCTCATCCAGCATGTGGTGGCCGTGCTCCAGGGCCAGCTTCGAGCGCCTCCGGTCCAGCTCGGACAACTCTTCCATCAGCTGTTCGCGGCTACCCAGTCCAATGTTACCGGCCAGGTCCGGCTCCGTCGGGTAGCGTTCTTCATCCAGCACGTGCAGCAGCGTCATGGGTGTTTCCATATGCTTGCTGGCCCAGGCAGCGTAATCACACACCGCCGGTGCAGCCCTGGAGCCGTCGATACAGGCAACTACTCGTAGCATTTCAACCTCGCCTTGGTGATCGTTATGGTTGTTATTGTGACCGGGATGGTTGCTGAATTCCTTGGCTTGTGTCATATCAGTGCCCCATCAGCGAGTCAACGGCGTCAGGTTTATCGTGCACGCCGAAACGGTCAACGATGGTGGCACTGGCTTCGTTCAATCCGATTATTTCGACCTCGGCACCCTCTCGGCGAAACTTGATGACTGCTTTGTCCAGAGCACCTACCGCAGTGATATCCCAGAAATGGGCCCGGGTCAGATCAATGACCACATTATCCACTGCTTCCTTGAAATCAAAGGATTCCGTGAATTTTTCCGAAGAGCTGAAGAACACCTGCCCGACCACGTTGTAGGTACGGGTGTCGGTTGCGTCATCAAACTCCGAGGTCACCAGCATGTAATGGCCTACCTTATTGGCGAAGAACAGCGCTGCCAGCAGAACACCGGCCAGAACACCAAACGCCAGGTTGTGGGTTGCGACAACCACAACAACGGTCACAACCATCACAATGTTGGTGGACAACGGATGCTCCTTGAGATTTTTGATAGACGCCCAACTGAAGGTACCAATAGACACCATGATCATCACGGCCACTAGCGCGGCCATGGGAATCTGCACCAACCACTGATCCAGAACCAGCACGAGCACCAACAGGAAAACACCTGCCGTCAGCGTTGACAGCCGGGTCCGGCCTCCTGACTTGATGTTGATGATGGACTGGCCAATCATCGCGCATCCCGCCATACCACCCAGCAGGCCGGAACCGATGTTGGCAATCCCCTGCCCCTTGCATTCCCGGTTTCTGTCACTGGTGGTGTCAGTCAGATCATCGACGATCGTGGCTGTCATCATCGACTCCAGTAAGCCAACAATGGCGAGGCCCACGGAATAGGGCAGGATAATCATTAGTGTTTCCAGGTTCAGGGGCACGTCCGGCCACAGGAAAATTGGTAACGTATCCGGCAATTGCCCCATATCACCAACAGTGCGGATGTCGATGTTGTAGATCATCGCAATGGCCGTCAGTACCACGATGCAGATCAGCGGAGACGGCAGGATGCGGCCGACAACCGGAATCAGCGGGAACAGATAGATAATGCCCAGCCCTGCGGCGGTCATGGCGTAAACATGCCACGTTACATTGGTCAGTTCGGGTAACTGAGCCATGAAAATCAGGATCGCCAGGGCGTTCACAAACCCGGTCACTACCGATCGGGATACAAACCGCATCAGGCCACCGAGCTTCAGATAGCCGGCGCCTATCTGCAACAGGCCTGTCAGCAGAGTGGCCGCCAGCAGGTATTCCAGACCATGCTCCTTGACCAGGGTCACCATCAGTAGCGCCATGGCCCCGGTGGCGGCAGAGATCATACCGGGACGACCGCCCACAAAGGCAATCACAACAGCAATACAGAAAGAGGCGTAAAGGCCCACTTTCGGGTCTACGCCGGCAATAATGGAAAAGGCGATGGCTTCAGGAATCAGCGCCAGCGCCACCACAATACCAGCGAGCAAATCGCCCCGTATGTTGGAGAGCCAGTTCGCCTTGAGCTTGTTAATCATAGTTGAGGTCCAGTCAATTGATTCAAGGGAAAGAATCTACAGAAAGTTGATGACCGCCAGCAGACCAACGGATCCGAGGACGACGGTGTAAGGGAAGGCCATAATCACCATACGGCCGTAGGACAGCCGAACCAGTGGCGCAATGGCGGATGTCAGCAGGAACAGGAATGCCGCCTGGCCGTTGGGCGTTGCAACGCTGGGAAGGTTGGTGCCGGTATTGATGGCAACAGCGAGATCCTGGAAGTGCTCCCGGGATATAACGCCGGCATCCAGTGCCTGTTTGATTTCGCTGATGTAAACGGTGGCGACAAAGACATTGTCGCTGATCATCGACAGCAGCCCGTTTGCCACGAAGAACAACGCCGGCTGGTGCACTTCCGGCTGGGCCAGCACGAAATCGATCACCGGCTTGAACAGATGCTGCTCATGAATCACCGCCACCACGGCGAAGAAAACCACCAGCAACGAGGTGAAAGGCAGGGATTCCTGGAACGCCTTGCCAATCTGGTGCTCATCAGTCACCCCGGTGAATGAGGTAATAAGGATGATAACCAACAGCCCGATCAGCCCCACCTCAGCGATATGAAACGCCAGTCCGATGACCAATACCACTGCCGCTATAGCCTGCACCCACAAGGCCGCCTGATCCGCCTTGGTGCGCTTTTCGCGCTCGTTGTCCGCAAAGTCTTCCAGCACCTGGCGAACGGGTTTTGGCAGGCGAGCTCCGTAGCCAAACCAGCGCAACTTCTCCAGGCACCAGCAGGTGAACAGGCCCGCACCCAGAACCGGCAGGCTGATGGGCGCCATTCGCTGGAAAAACTCGGCAAAGTTCCAGCCCACCACCTTTGCGATCAGCAGGTTCTGGGGCTCCCCCACCATGGTTGCAACACCACCGAGTGCAGTGCCGATGGCACCGTGCATCAGCAGGCTGCGAAGAAAGGCGCGGAATTCCTCCAGGTCTTCACGGTGCAGTTCTACTACGTGCTCGTCACTGTTGGCATTATGACCGCTGTGTTGATACCCCTTGCCGGAAGCTACTTTGTGGTAGACCGAGTAGAAGCCCACCGCCACGCTGATGATAACGGCGGTAACGGTTAATGCATCCAGAAAGGCTGACAGCAGAGCGGCGGCGGCACAGAACAGCAGAGAAAGCGCCGACTTTGATCGCACCCCTACCAGGATCTGGGTGAAGGTCACCAGCAGCAGCTCCTTCATGAAGTAGATACCGGCGACCATGAACATCAGCAGCAAAATGACCGGCAGGTTGATCAGTACTTCGTGGTAGACCGCCTCCGGCGTCGCCAGCCCGATCAGCAATGCTTCTACTGCCAACAGGCCACCCGGGAGCAGCGGGTAGCATTTCAACGCCATGGCCAGGGTAAAGATGAACTCCCCCACCAGGAACCAGCCAGCCGTCGCCGGGCCAAGCAACCAGACGATCAGGGGATTGACGATCAGAAACAGGAGAATAACCTGCTTGTACCAGACAGGGGCGTTGCCAAGAAAATTGTGGGTAAAACCAGAAATCACTGTTTTGGGCATTGGGAACCGAACGACTTGAGACGAAAACTCAGAGGCAATAACGTCCTTGGTACTCGCCGGAAGCGAATACAGGCTATTGGCTCAAGGAATTAACCTGGAGGGCACGCAGAGCGCTATGGTGGAGTGATCGTCGGGAAGGTCGCGAAGACGTTCATCAGAGTAAGTTCGTAGGCTGTGAAATTAAGGCGGCGAAGCTTACCAGAACGGCGCCGGGAAAGTAACCGACGCAGGTCTTTTACATGGCAGGGCCAGACAACCCGTTACTGGCAAGGTGGAAAGCAATCACCGCCATCATCGAACCGATGGCCCCATCAATGAACCGCCAGGCCATGGGGCTGGCCAGCCAGGGCGACAACGCCGCGCCGCCAAACGCCAGCAAACCGAACCACAGCACCGAAGCGCTGCTGGCCCCGGCCACAAACACGGCCGGGCTCTCCTGCTGGGCACCAATGGCGGGAATCAGCAACAGGGTATCCAGATAGACCTGCGGGTTCAGTAGCGTGACCGCCAGGGTGGTCAATACCACCACCCGAAGACTGGTAGCCGCTGACGCATCCGCACCCAGGCCCTTCCGCCCCATTGCCACTTTGTAGAATGCCACCAGCGCCAGCCACCCCAGGAACACCACCCCGAGCCAGCGCAGAACATCCAGCGCCTCCGGTACTGCCATCAGTGCCGCGTTCACCCCGAACATTCCGGCGGTGAACAGCAGTATATCGGCCGTCATGCAGATGCCCGCGCAATACCAGTGGTGTTCCCGCCGGATCGCCTGGCCCAGGATATAGGCATTCTGCGCCCCGATGGCAATGATGATCCCACCGCATACGATCAGCCCTGTCAGATAACTGGTCAGCATTCTTCCCTCCTGATTTGCTGGAAGCCTACCGGGACGACGCTATACTTAAAAATCATAAACCTTATATCCCATGAATTATTCTTATGCTGGATTACAAGCTGCTTCAGGCACTGGCTGCTGTTATCGAAAACGGTGGGTTCGAACGTGCCGGCGAAATACTCGGGCTTACCCAATCCGCCGTATCGCAACGCATCAAGTCGCTGGAGGTGCGACTGGGCCAGCCGGTACTGGTCAGGCATCCGGAGCTCCGGGCAACGCCGGCGGGCAACAAGCTGCTCAACCACTTCCAGCAGGTCCAGCTGCTGGAAAGGGACCTCCGCAAAACCATTCCCGCCCTGGCCGAGGACACCACACGCCTGCGGATTGCCGTCAACGCCGACAGCCTCGCCACCTGGTGGGCTTCCGTAGTCGGCGACTTCTGCAGCCGCGAAGGTGTGCTGCTGGACCTGGTGATTGAGGATCAGGATGTGGGCCTGAAACGCATGCGTGATGGCGACGTTGCCGCCTGCCTGTGCAGCAGCAGCCAGCCTGTTGCCGGAGGACGGTGCGTGGCACTGGGGGAAATGATCTATATGCCGCTGGCGACACCGCAATACGTTCACCGGTTTTTCCCTGACGGAATTACACCGGCTGCGTTTGCCACCTCACCGGCCATTGTGTTCGGCCCCAATGACCAGCTTCAGCACCGGTTCATGGCCGGTTGCGGCTATCATGGCCGTTTCCCCTATCACCTCTGCCCTTCCTCTGAAGGCTTTGTTCAGCTTGCCAGGGCCGGCATGGGCTACGGTATGATTCCCGGTATCCAGGCCCGCAAATGGCTGGAGGATGGCAGCCTTATCAACCTGGCGCCGGGCCATGAGCTGTCGGTTCCGCTCTACTGGCATTTCTGGCGGCACAGCGGAACCCTGCTGCAACGGCTGACAACAACCCTTGAGGGGGCCATTAAACCCGGCAACGGAATACTCCATGGATGAGGTAACCAACCAGTTTATCATCAACAACCAGACCACCCTGAACCTGGCCATCGCCCTGTTACTGGGGGCCATCATCGGTCTGGAGCGTGGTTGGGACGCCAGGGCCCAGGCGTCCGGCGAGCGCATCGCCGGCATCCGTACCTTTGCCCTGATCGGCCTGCTGGGTGGCGTGGCCGCGCTGCTGGCGCAAGAGGTCTCTGAGTGGGCATTTCCGGTGCTACTGATCAGCGTGGTGGCCATCGCCCTGGTGGCCTTCAAAGAACGCCTTAGCCATATCCGCAACTTCAGCATCACCGGCACCATCGGCATGGTGCTCACCTTCTGTTTCGGCGCCATAGCCGTGGCTGTGGACCCTGCCATCGCCACCGGTGCTGCCGTGGTCACTGCGCTGATTCTGGACAACAAAAAGGAAATCCACGGGCTGGTGGACAAACTGCAGGAGCACGAACTGGATGCGGCCCTGAAACTGCTGGTGATTTCAGTGGTTATGCTGCCCCTGCTGCCCAACGAGGACCTGGGCCCTGGCGGCGTGCTCAATCCCCGGGAAATCTGGTGGATGGTGGTGCTGATTGCCTCGGTTTCCTTCGTCGGATATTTTGCTATCCGGTTGGCCGGCACAGGCAAGGGCATCCTGTTTACCAGCCTGTTTGCGGGGCTGAGCTCCTCAACCGCACTCACCCTGCACTACGCGAGGCAGTCCAACTTCTCGCCGGAGGTCAGCCCGCAATTTGCCAGCGGCATCCTGATTGCCTGTGGCACCATGTTCCCCCGCATACTGATCTATTGCGCCCTGATTAACCCGGCACTGTTACCAAGGCTGGTGTGGCCCGTGGTGGTAATGACCCTGTTGCTTTATGTGCCGGCGCTCATTATCTGGAAGCGGCATCAGGGTCGCCTGGAGGTAAGCCGCCCGGAACTCACCCAGAATCCTCTGGACCTGAAGTCCGCCCTGGTCTTCGGCTTGTTACTGGTGGCGATTCTGCTGCTTGGGGAATTTCTCCAGAAGTGGCTGGGAGATCTGGGCATCTATGTGCTGGCGGCTACGTCCGGCGTTGCGGATGTTGACGCCATCACCCTGTCCCTGACGCGAATGTCCCAGGACTCTCTCGCCCTGCAAACGGCCGTCATCGGCATTGTGATTGCGGCGGCCACCAACAACCTGGTCAAATCGGGCATTGCCGGTGCCATCGGCCGGCGTGAGCTGGGAACACTGGTTGCCGGCCCGATGATCCTGTCTCTGGTCGCGGGGCTCGCTGTCGCCTGGCTGCAGTAAGGCCCGTTACCGGGCGCGCCTGAAGGTCAGGTTGTAACGGCAGGCACCCGTTAACGGGTGGTCAGCGACTTTGAGGGTTAATACGCCGTGATACCGCAGCCGCGCCGGACCGCCCCAGACCACGACGTCTCCGTGCTCCAAAGGCACGCGCTGTGGCCGGTCCCCGCGTCGCAGGCCGCCGAACTGAAAGATCGCCGGTGCACCCAGAGACACCGAGACAATGGGCTGACCAAAATCATCCTCGTTCTTGTCCTGGTGAAGCCCCATTCTGGCGCCCGGTGAATAACGGTTAATCAGGCAGGAGTCGGGCTCAAAGTCGTCATACCCTGCCTTCGTGGCGGCTTCGACCGCCAGGGTACGAAACACCTCCGGCATTGCTGGCCATGGGTCCCCGGAAACCGGGTCCTGGTGTTGATAACGATACCCTCGCGCATCGGTTACCCAACCCCAGTCACCGCAACAGGTCATGGCGACAGACATGATGTGACCGCCCGGCGTCCGCATCTGCCGGAACGGCGCCTGCGCTGTCACCCGCTCAATACCCGCCAGCAGTTCGGCGCCAGAGACGCTGGCAAATCGACGCAGGACAACCGCCCCCTCACAGAGCGATTCGGCCCAGGGTTCCGGTGGTGAGTGTTCGAAAAGGTCCATGGTCATGACGTTTTCACCCCCGTATACTTTGCGCAGTTTTAAACACTTGAAAAGGACACTGTCATGTTCGGCCTGTTTATTGGCGGTTTGATCGGCTACCTGTTTGGCCGCTTTCCCGGAATGCTGATTGGTGCGGTAGCGGGTGCGCTCCTCACACGTTATATCAAGAGCCGCCTGTTTCAGAAACTGCGCAATGTGCAGACGGACTTTCTGGAGTCGGTGTTTGCAGTGATGGGTGCCCTGTGCAAGGCCGATGGCGTGGTTACCCGCGACGAAATCCGGGTAGCAGAAGCCATGTTCGACCGTTTCCGGCTCTCCGGCGAACATCGGGAACGCGCCAAAGCTGCCTTCAACCGGGGCAAGGCGGATGACTTTGATCTGGACGCAGAACTGCAGCATTTTCTGAGAGTCAGTGGCCGCCAGCCTTCGCTGCTACAGATGTTCCTGCAGGTACAGGTATCTGCCGTTGCCGCTGATGGCGTGGTACATCCGGCCGAGCATGAAATGCTGGTGCGTATCGCACGCGGCCTGGGGCTGCCCGAAGCCCAGGTAGACCAACTGGAAGCCATGTTGCGGGGAGCCCATGCCGGCCAGACCGGTGGTACGGGCCAGGCCTCATCCGCCAGCCAGATTGACGATGCCTACAAGGCGCTGGGGGTGCCCCCCTCAGCCAGTGATGCGGAAATCAAGAAGGCCTATCGCAAGCTGATGAGTGAAAACCATCCGGACAAGCTGGCCGGCCGAGGCATGCCCGAGAGCATGCGGGAAATGGCGGAAGAGCGCACCCGGGAGATCAGCCATGCCTACGATGTCATCAAGGAAGCACGTAAGTAGTCGGAGCGCAGAAAAGGGTGGTTCAGAACCAGCGGGGCACTCGTCTGCGATAGGCCTCGTAGGTGTCTCCGAAGAGTTCCGAGAGCGCCCTCTCCTCCACCCTCGCCTGCCGGACCAGTACCGTAACGCCTGCAATCAGGCACACCAGGGAGAACACCGAAGGTAACGCCAGGAAAAAGCCCAACTGGCCCAGCATCACGGTAATGAACACAGGGTTGCGGCTGCGGCTGAAAGGCCCATCGGTAAGCAATTGACGATCCTGTTTCGGGTCCACACCCGAACGCCACTGGTCATGCATGAAAGCCTGAAGATAGTTGACCAGGCTGAAAGAAATCATCAGGAACACCATCCCCGTTACCAGCACCGGTCCGTAATACAGCGAGTCGAATACCCCCAGCCAGGGGTCGATATCCACGAAAATACGCGCCACCACCACTGCCAGAATCAAGCCACGGAACACATTGAAAATGTTCCGGTGCCACCAGCCGGCAGACGCTCGCGCGCCATAGTTGATGAACGAATACCCCATCCTTGCGTAAAGGCCCAGGCTGCGGCTGGTGAACTGAAGACCGATCATCAGAAAGAAAATACCGAGAAAATAACGGACCAGTGGCTCGGCAACTGTGTGGAAACTATCGAGAAATACCATTAAATTCACTGTTTGCGGTGACGGTGCCTGACAACAAGCTTATAGCCTGCAACGGCGGGTGAAAACCGGATTCTTACTTTTTGTGACAGGCGATGCAATTTCCTGATATGACATATCATCACGTTTAAACCTCCTTTAAGGTATAGGCAGTCCCGGAATTGACATGGAGTATCTGCCTTGACCGCACAACAACGTCCGCAATCGATGCATACATTCAGTGACGATCTACTCGGGAAACACGACGCTACAGCCCTGGCGAGCCTGATTCGTAGTGGTGAGATCTCAGCAGACGAGGTGCTCCAGGCAACCCTCGCCCGGGCGCGGCAGGCAGAGCCCTGTATCCATGGCCTGGTGACGCCCATTCCGGACCCGGCCGGCGGTATCACCGTAAAGGAGGTCCCTCCGGCGCAGGCAGGTCCCGGCATTTTTACCGGTGTCCCCACGGTGATCAAAGACAACACCGATGTGAAACGGTATCCCACGACCCACGGCACCGCTGCCATTCGCCCACTACCGGCGGACAGAACCAGTCCTTTCGCCCGCCAATTGCTGGCGCAGGGGCTGGTCTGTATTGGCAAAAGCACCCTGCCCGAGTTCGGGTTCAACGCCACCACGGAACCGGCCCACGATACGCCCACCCGCAACCCCTGGAACCTGAACTACTCCACCGGAGCCTCCTCGGGTGGCTCCGCTGCCCTGGTAGCCGCCGGCGTTGTCCCCATCGCCCACGCAAACGATGGCGGTGGTTCCATCCGCATACCCGCCGCCTGCTGTGGACTGGTGGGCCTGAAGCCCAGCCGGGGCCGTCTGATCGACAACGACGCCGCGAAATCGCTGCCCATCAATATTGTCAGCGACGGAGTGGTTACCCGCAGCGTCCGGGACACGGCAAACTTCTATGCCGGTGCGGAGCATTATTTCCGCAACCCGAAACTGCCAGCTATCGGTAACGTGGGAGGACCATCAACCCGATCACTCAGAATTGGCCTTGTTATGGACTCCATCAATGGCCACCCGACGGACGCAACTACCCGCGAGGCGGTCGAGGCCACAGCACGGGCCCTGGAAAAGCTCGGGCACAGGATAGAGCCGATGGACGTTCCGGTTGCCTCATCCTTTCCTGAAGACTTTGCGCTCTACTGGGGAATGCTGGCCTTTGGCGTGCGCTCCAATGGCAAGCGGCTGATTCATAAAAGCTTTGATAAATCACGGCTGGATGATCTGACGCTGGGGCTGGACAAGGCTTTCAGAAGACAGTTCTACAAACTGCCGGCCACCCTCTGGCGCCTGCACAGGTCGTATCATGACTACGCCCGTGCCATGGCAGGTTACGATGCTGTGCTCACCCCGGTGCTTGGCCATACAACACCGGAAATCGGCTACCTGAGCCCGACAGTGGACTTTGACACCCTGTTTGACCGCCTGACCCGCTATGTCAGCTTTACGCCATTGGCCAATGCCAGTGGCGCCCCCGCGATGTCGCTACCGGCCACTCTTGACCAGCATAACCTGCCCGTTTCCATTCAGCTGATGGGGCGGCATGGTGGGGAACGGACACTGCTGGAACTGGCTTTTGCCCTGGAGGAGGCAATGGAGTGGCCCGACATTGCCGACAACCTTCAGAGGATGACAGCCTCCGCATCCTGAACAGGCGGAGGCTCTCTGACGACGACCTGGTTCCGCCCTTGTCCCTTGGCCTGATAGAGCGCCTCATCTGCCCAGCAGAAGATGGCCTTGGTGGCATCGGCCTCATGGGGGCAGACAGCGCATACCCCAATGCTCACCGTCAGGTGGAGTACTTCGTCTGATATCCGGAATCCGGATTCCTCAATCTTCTGGCGAATTTTTTCAGCAACCCGCAGGGCTCCCTCTTCCGGCGTATCCGGCAACAGCACCACAAATTCCTCGCCGCCGTATCTGGCCGCCAGATCCTGCGGGCGAGTGACATACTGGCGGATGCAGTTGGCGACCATCTGCAGGCAATCGTCCCCTACCAGGTGGCCATAGGTGTCGTTGAACTTCTTGAAATGGTCAATATCCAGCAGCAACAGTGAAAGTGGCTGGCCAAACCGGTACGCCTTCACCACAGCCGAGGTAAACGCCCGGTCAAAATGTCCCCGGTTCTTGAGGCCGGTCAGGGCATCGGTAGAGCTGAGTTCCCGCAACTGGCCATTCAGGGACTCCAGATCCCGGGTTCGTTCCTGTACCCGATGCTCCAACAGGGCATTGGCCTCCTGCTGGATTCGAAGGGATCTGTCCTGGGCCATTCTCGCTTTACGCTCTTCCTGCAGTAACCGCTGCTGTGCTTCAAAGGCGCGTTTTTTCTCCTTGTTGAGTCGATCCGCCAGGGCGACCGACAGCAGAATAACGCCAATCGCGGACCCTACCTGGGTCGCATTTTCCGTCAACAGATTGCGGGGCAACATGGTGAATTTGCTGAGGGCGAGAACAATCCCGCCAAACAGCATGAACACCCAGGCCAGCGCGTAATACCGAGCGGCAGGGTCTTTCTTCAGCCAGCGCACAATGCTCAGTATCAGCATGCCCGTACAACCCAGAAAGGCCACCAGAATAGTTGGCAGAACCATGAGCCGATAGGGAACAAGGACGCCGAGAACTACCATTAGGCCCGCAACAATCATCAATCCCAAGGTCAACCGGTTCATTAGCGGATGATTACTGCGGGACACACTGAGAAAACGAATGCTGAAGGCGCCGCCGAAGAGGATCACAAGGTTGAGAAAGACGATGATCGCCTGATCATTCCAGCGGGTTGCCTCTGGCCACAGGTACTGGAAGCTGACGCCATGCAGGCTCGCCAGGAACATCGGCATCGCTGAAATATAGCCCACGTAGTAAAGGAAACTTCGCTCACCGACGGCAATATAGACAAACAGGTTATAGAGAATCATCACCAGCACGATGCCGTAATAGATACCTTCGAACATGCTGCGGGATTGCTCAGCCACGTAATAGGCATCCTGATCCCAGAGCGTGAGAGGCACCTGCATTGAGCTGCTGGTATCCACGCGAAGGTAAACGGAAAGGTCCTCGCCGGCCAGGAGCGTAAGCGGAACAAGAAAATTTCGGTGATCAATAAGGCGATCGTGAAACGGCTTTTTATCACCCAGCACATGACGCTCAGTCACTTCACCATTATTAACCAGGTAGATCTCGATGTGGTCCAGAACCGGGTAACCGATTTCCAGGAACAGGGGGGCGGAGGCTTCACCCTGATTGCCGATATTAACCCGGAACCAGTACACATCATCACCGTATCCAAGGCTGACGCTGTCCTTGCCGTTGTGCTGCCACCGGGTTTCAGGAAGGTTCCGCACCGACTCCAGGGTGGCTGGTCCGGCAGGTTCCGCCCAATAATCCACAAACTGTGATAGCTCCATACGCCGGGCGTGATTGTCCCAGGCCGCCGACTGTGCTGAAGCCAGCACAGGCAACGCAGTCACCAGAATCAGTAGTAGCTGCATGATCGCTTTGTTCAAGAGCGGCCCCGGCGTGAATAAAACCTGATTTCAATCGAGTCACTTCATTATGAATCAGAAACGGGAACTTCTTCGTAAACACAATAAAATGACGCAATCAGACAACAAAAGTTCACAAATGACACTGCCCGATTGCGGTTGGACAGGCCCTTTGGCCGATGCCAATATAGAGTCCGGAAGACCCGGACAATGCACCCACCACTCACAACTGAAAGCCAGAGCCTATGAAGGATACGGATACCTTTGTGAACTTTCACAAGGCGCTGATGGAACTGAGCCACAGCCCGGCGTTCATCAACAGGGAACGCAGACATAAACTCGCTGCACTGACCGCCCTTTGCGCAAAAATGCTCGACGTTGAACGAGTCAGTGTCTGGCAGTTTCCGGAACAGCGGGAGCACCTTGAATCGGAATGGCTGCACACACCGGATGGTTCATCCGCAAAGTCGATCAGTCTCTACCAGTCAGGAAATCCGGCCTATTTCGCCGCGCTGGAAAGCGAGCGGGTACTGTCCGTCCCTCACGCCCAGGAAGATCCGCGAACCCGTGATTTTACCCCTGACTACCTGGCACCCAAGGGGATACGTTCCATGCTGGACGCACCGGTATTCGACGGTGCCCGGCTCAGTGGCGTGGTATGCCTTGAATCGACCACGTATCGCCAATGGACCCTGCCGGAAATATCCTTCGTCATTGCCATCGCCGATACCATCAGCCTGATGAATACCCATGAAGCCTGGCTCGATTCGAAACAGGCTCTGGAATATGCCACCCGCTATGACTCTCTGACAGGGCTTCTGAACATCAAATCCCTGCGGGATCGCATCAGCTATCTGGTGGATAAATTTGAACGGCGGGGGCTCGGCAGCCTGGCGTTGATATGGGTGGATGTGGACAGGCTGAAGTCCATCAATGACGGGCTCGGTTCACAAGTAGGTGACAGCGTCATTGAAGAAATCGGGCAGCGACTGAAGCAGGTCAACGTTCCCGGCAAGGACCTTCTCGCCCGGATTGGCGGCGATGAATACGCCCTTATTATTCGCAATCGCACCCAGCCGGACACCCTGGAGCAGACCGCCTCAAAGATCCGGCACGAAGTCAGTAAACCAATCCGTCTGAACGGACATATCATATCGGTGGGTGCCAGTCTCGGCATCTGCCATCTGCCCGGTGACTGCAATACCACAGAAGGTCTGCTTCGCGGGGCCGAAGCGGCCATGTATAACGCCAAGCAACAAGGGCGGGGCCAGTCCTGCTTCTTTGATTCCAGTATCCAGGTAAGCGCCCGTTCCCGCTTTGAGCTGGAGAATGACCTGCGCGTTGCCATCAACGAACAGAAACTCGATGTGTTCTATCAGCCGATAACCAACGCCGCCGGGTCCAGAGTGGAGTCAGTCGAAGCTCTGGTGCGTTGGCAGCACCCTGAACGGGGATGGCTATCCCCCATCGAGTTTCTTGACATCGCCAGGGGCGGTGGCCTGATGTATGCCCTTGGGGAGTGCGTGCTGCGCCGCGTGTGTGAGCACTGGCAATGGGCCAGGAACCATCAGGTCATGCTGCCGGAAGTGTCGGTGAACCTGGCTCCGGAGCAGGTTCTGGTTGCGGAGCTTCCCCGCCAGATAAGGACGATCTGTGCCGAACACGATGTTCCCGTCAAGTCACTGCATTTCGAAGTCACCGAGGACGCCCTCCAGGGTGATATCAGCACCATTTCCCGCATTCTCGAAGAACTGGTTGCCGCCGGTGCGCAACTGTCCATCGACGACTTCGGCACCGGTTATTCGTCCCTGTCACGGCTCAAGGGCCTGCCGTTTTCCCGCATCAAGATCGATCGCTCGTTCATCAGCAACATCCCCGATGACGAGGATGACTGCGCCATTATCCTGTCCATTCTAGGACTTGCGAAAGGCCTGGGGCTGTCCGTGGTGGCCGAAGGTGTGGAAACCGAAGCTCACAAAGAGTGGCTGTGTGAGCAGGGTTGCGACTACCTTCAGGGTTATCTATACAGCAGACCGCTACCCTTCGATCAGCTGGTCGAACGTTTTTTCGCCAACAAATAGGATACCTGCTTCAGTTTTCGTCCGGATTTGTCCCCCAGAACCAGCAGCGCAGGTGTCAGTAACAGGGTCAGTATGGTCGCAAACGCCAGCCCGCCGGCGATAGCGCTGGACAGCTGAGTCCACCACTGGGTTGAGGGTGCACCAAGGCCCAGGGACGGTGTTATCAGGTCGACATTCACCCCCAGCACCATCGGCATCAACCCCAGAATGGTGGTAATGGCGGTCAGCAGCACCGGACGAAGACGCAGGCACCCGGTTTCCAGCGCCGCCTCAAACGCTTCGTTGCCGCTTTTCCGCATCAGGTTGTAGGTGTCGATCAGAATGATGTTGTTGTTCACCACAATGCCTGCCAGGGCAATGATGCCCATTCCTACCATCACTATGCCGAAGGACTGACCATTAAGCAGCAGGCCGAGCAGCACTCCTGCTGTGGAAAGCACAATGGCCGACAGGATCAGCAGGGTCTGGTACAGGGAATTGAACTGTGTCACCAGAATGAGCAGCATCAGGGCGATCGCCACCATAAAGGCCGAGGCCAGAAAGTTGGACGCCTGCTGCTGATCTTCGTTTTCACCAGCGAAACGGACGGACACTCCTTCGGGTGTTTCAGGCATTTCCTCCTGCAGGGATTTCAACAGCTCATCGGGCCTGCGCCCGGGCTTCACGTCGGACTTGATCGTCACCGTGCGCTGGCCATCCACCCGCACAATGCTTCCGGTCTTGTCCCCCGGCGCCAGTTCGACAAATTCGGAGAGCGGTACCTGCCCACGATTGGTATGAATGGTCTGGCGCTGAAACTGATCCAACTCCCGCCAGTTGTTGGGCACCCGCACCGCGATATCCACCTCATCACGGACATCCTCCGGGCGGTACGTGGCCAGCACCAGCCCGTTGGTGATCAGGCGCACCGCGCTGCCCACGCTCAGCACGTCGGAACCAAAGCGGGCCGCCGATGCCCTGTCCACATTCAGGCGCCACTCAATACCCGGCAGGCTGCGGTCGTCCTCGATATCCACAAAGCCGTCAATGGCGCCCATACGCTGCTGGATAAGACCGACGTACCGATCCAGTTTCTGACTGTCGAGACTGCTGACCATCAGCTCGATAGGCTTGCCGCCTGCCGGTCCGCCTTCCTGTTTGCGAAACTCCAGCTCTATGCCGGGAATGTCTGCCGTGCGTTCGCGGAAATCCTCCAGAATCCTGGTGGCGGATCGGCGCTCGAACCAGTCGGTAAACTGGAACTGGAGCACACCGATAACATCCGGTGCCATCTGGTTACCGGGGCTGACCATTGAGCGGGCATACAGTGCCTTCACTTCCGGCATGCCCTGCAGCCTCTGCTCGACCTCCCGCACAATCGAATCCCGCTCTTCCACCGACAAATCGCCTCTCGCGCGCACCTGCACCTGGGCCGAGTCAGGCTCAACGCTGGGGAAAAATTCCACGCCATAATTGTATTTGCCGTACGCCACGTAGATCACCACAACCACCGCCAGCACACCCAACAGTGTGAACCCCGGCACGGCCAACAGGCGCCCAAGCAACTTCCGGTACAACCCCGTCATTCGCCCGCCCGGCGGTGCCTGGCGCTTGCGCCTGCCACCGCTGATACTGCCGAGAACCGGCAGAAACACCAGTGCCATTGCCAGGGACGCGGTCAGGCAGATGATGACGGTCATAGGCAGGAATTTCATGAATTCACCCACCACACCGGGCCAGAACAGCAATGGGATAAAGACGGCCAGCGTGGTCGCGGTGGAGGCGATGATGGGCCAGGCCATGCGGCTGGCAGCCTCGCCCCATGCAGATCGTACACTCTGCCCCTCTGAGAGATTTCTGTCCGCCAGTTCCGACACCACGATTGCTCCGTCCACCAGCATGCCTGCCACCAGAATCAGGCTGAACAGAACCACAATATTGAGAGTCAGACCCATGCCCCAGATCACCAGAATTCCGGTGAGGAAGGCACCGGGGATGGTCAGGCCCACTAACAGGGCCGAGCGGGGGCCCATGGCGGCGATGATCAGGATAATCACCAGTACAATGGCGGTGAGTACGTTGTTGAGCAGGTCACTGAGGATGTCCCGCACTTCACCGGACTGATCCATGATGTAACGGACTTCGAGCTCTTCCGGTAATTCCGACCCCGCCGCCTCGATCAACGCTTTGACCTGGCCAACGGTTTCGATAATGTTGGCGCCGGTGCGTTTGGAAATTTCCAGCACCAGCGCCGGCTCACCATTGATCCTTGCAAACCCGGTGGGGTCCTTGAAGGTTCGCTGCAGCATGGCAACGTCGCCGAAGGTGACTACGGTGTCGCCATCCACCTTGATGGGCATGGACATCACGTCCTCCACCGATTCAATCACACCGGGCACTTTCATGGTCATGCGGCCGGCGCCGGTATCCAGACTGCCGGCGGCCACCAGCTGGTTGTTGCGGGTGACCAGTGATGCCAGCCGGTCAAAGTCGATGCCGTAGCTTTCCAGCACCTGGGGGTCAACGACGATTTCCAGCAGATCCTCGCGGTCACCGCCGATATCGACTTCCAGTACTTCCGGAATACCTTCAATGGCGTCCTGTAACCGTCGGGCAATGGTGACCAGTTCGCGTTCGGACAACGGGCCGGACAGACCAACAGACATCACCGGAAAGAGTGCAACATTGATCTCGTTCACTCTGGGCTCGTCCGCTTCCTGGGGCAGCTTGCTACGGGCGGTGTCCACTTTCTCCCGCACGTCCTGAAGCGCCATATCCGGGTCAAAGCCGGCATCAAACTCCAGCATCACCGACGCGTGGCCTTCCGAGGCGGTGCCGCGCATTTCCTTGATCCCTTCAAGGGATCGCACCTCCTGCTCCATGGGCCGGATAAGCAGCCGTTCAGCGTCTTCCGGGCTGATGCCTTCCAGTGTCATGGACACGTAGATCATGGGAATGGTGACGTCCGGATTCGCCTCCTTGGGTATCGCCTGAAAGGCTGCAATGCCGCCCAGGATCAGGAACAACAGGGTAAGAAGTGTTGTACGGCTGCGATCGAGTGCCGCAAATATCAGGGTTCGCATACCGGTCAGCCCCGGTCCGAATCACGGTTCACCGGGCGCACCTGCTGCCCGATGGACACGAACCCGGCACCACGGGTGATCAACCGGATCTCTTCCGGCAATCCGGTTACCCAGGCGCCATCCGTTGTAACGTTCAGCAGTTTGACGGTGGTAAACACCACTTCATTGTTCTCGCCCACGTAGCGGACACCAGGTCGGCCATCGTCGCCCAGACTCAGGTAGGCGGGTGAAATAAACATGGCCCTGACCTCCGGCAATGCAATCCGCAGCGTTGCGCTGCCACCGGCAACCCGCTTGCGTTCCGGGTTTTCCACCGTCACTTCCACAGCAAAGCTGCGGGTTTCCCGGTCTGCCGCACTGGCCACAAAGCTCACACGACCTTCCAGTGTATCGCCGTCCAGGGTGCGGATCGTCACTTTCTGGCCTTCTTCCACGCTGCCTACGGACTGCTGTGGAATCTGGCCGGCGGCTTTCAACCGGTCGATCCGCACCAGTTCCAGCAAGGGCGTGCCCACCTGGACCAGGTCGCCCAGATCCACGTCGCGACGATTGACGGTGCCGTCGAAGGGCGCTCGGGGCGTCAGGTTTTCCATCACAAGGCGCGCCCGGGCCAGTTCAGCTTTTGCGGCCGAGAGTTCACTTTGCAGTGTCAGCACTTCCGATTCGGAAGTGAGATCACGGGCACGGAGTTGCTGGGCGGCCGAGAGGTCTGCCTCAAGCTTGCGGATGCGGGACTGCCACTGCACGACGGCTGCACCACGACCATCCTCGGACAGGCGTAACAGCACATCCCCTTCCTCAACCCGGGCGCCCTGCTCCACCATAAGCTCATCCACAGTACCGGCCACCCGCGCACCAATAATCACCGTTCGCCACGGCGCCAGTTGTCCCTGCACCATCAGCCCTGGCTGGTAAGGCCGGTCCCGCAGCATGTCCACCTGTACCGACGGTACACCTTTATCCTGCTCAGGTTGCGCATCCGGCGCTTCATCGCGAGCCTCGCGGACGTTCCCCGTTGCCATCCAGACAACCAGTAGCGCCAGTACCAGAAAAGACAGGCCGATGGATCCCAGTTTTGCTTTCGTCATTGATTGCTCACAGGTTGAAACAGGTGATTTCGATAGAAAACGGTTGCACCCGGCTATTTTCGTGGGGTAAATTCTACACATAAATTTTTTACAAATTCAGAGTAAATACTGATTTTATGAATCTCAACGCAGTGGTTGTCCTTGTGAAGCTAGTCCTGGTGGTCGTGGTACCGTCCGGGGGCTTTTGCGTGGACAAGCGGGTGAGATAGCGACAACCTGACAAGACACGAGAAGCCCCCGGCACCGAAAGGTCCCGGGGGCTTTTTTTTGCAGCAAGGAAAAGGGAAAAACAACCATGAACGGCGCACAGCACATTCTTGAAGCGTTCCACCGCCACAGCATCAGCACGGTTTTCGGGTATCCGGGCGGCTGCATCATGCCGCTATACGACGCGCTGGTGGATGACGTGGGCGTGGAACACGTGCTGTGCCGCCACGAGCAGGCCTGCGCACTTGCTGCAGACGGTTATGCCCGCGCCAGCGGCAAACTGGGAGTGTGCATTGCCACCTCCGGCCCCGGCGCCACCAACCTGATCACCGGCGTTGCCAATGCCCACAGGGATTCCATCCCCATGCTGGTCATCACCGGCCAGGTGCCCTCCGGCCTGATCGGCACCGATGCCTTCCAGGAAACCGACGTATTGGGCATGACCCTGGGCATCGTCAAACACAGCTACCTGGTTGACGACGCCGACACCCTGCCGGCCATCATGGAAGAAGCCATGGAGCTGGCCCAAAGCGGCCGGCCGGGGCCCGTGTGGATAGACATACCCAAGGATCTGCTGCTCGCTGACGTTGCGGATGCCTCCTTCGCCCGGCACGAGCGCCAGCAGACTGGCTGTCCGGATCTGACCGAAGCCCTGGCGATGCTGCGAGCGGCCCGCAAGCCCCTGCTCTACAGCGGCGGCGGCATCAGCCTGGCCCATGCCGAAACAAGCTTCCGCAGGTTCGCCGAGAAGTCGGCCCTGCCCGCAGTTGTCACCCTCAAGGGCATCGGCAACCCCGGCAAGCACAACCCCTGGAACCTGGGCATGCTGGGCATGCACGGCTCCCGCGCCGCTAACAGAGCGGTGGACGAGTGCGATCTGTTACTGGTCATCGGCGCCCGCCTGGACGACCGCGCCACCGGCAAACTGGAGGGCTTCGCCCCCAAGGCGAAGACGATCCAGATCGATGCCGACGCCGCCGAAATCAACAAACTGCGCCCGGCCGATCTGGCCATCCGCGGGGAGCTGAATGACATTCTGGAGGCGCTGAGCGGGGCGATGGCGGACAGGCCGCTGTCTATTGCCGAATGGCAGAAACAATGCCGCACCTGGCACACCACAGGCGGCTTTCAGGCGGCCGACAACGAAGAACCCCTGGCCCCCATCACCGGCCCGGCGTTTATCCGCCAGCTCTCACTTATTGCCTCGGACGACACCATCATTGCCTGTGACGTCGGCCAGCACCAGATGTGGGTCGCCCAGCACTACGAATTCGATCATCCTCGCCACCACCTCACCAGCGGCGGCCTGGGCACCATGGGCTTCGGCCTGCCTGCCGCCATCGGCGCCCAGTTTGCCGACCGCAACAGCACGGTGATCAACGTCACCGGTGACGGCTCGTTCATGATGAACGCCCAGGAACTGGCCACCATCCGCCGCTACAACCTGCCGGTGAAACTGATCGTGATGGACAATCAATGCCTGGGCATGGTGCGCCAACAGCAGGAGCTGTTCTACAACAACCGGGAAAGCCAGATAAACCTGGACGACAATCCGGATTTCGTCGCTATGGCCCGCGCCTTCGACATCCCGGCGCTGCACATCGAACGCACCGACCAGATCCGTCGCGGTATTGAAACCATCCTGGCCTACAACGGCCCGATGCTGCTGCACGTAGCCATCAGCCGTGGCGAAAACGTCTGGCCCATCGTCAAACCCGGCGCCAGCAACCGCGAAATGATCGACGAAACCCGACGCCCCAGCCCTGCCCACAAGGAGCAAACAGCATGACCCCGCAAGCGGACATCTCAATGCCGAGCTACACCCTCAACTGTCGTATGTCCCGGGAAGCCGCCGCCCTGGAGCGCCTGTGCCAGGTAGTCCGCATCCGCGGTTTCCGCATCGCCACCATGGCGGTGGAGTCCGCCGGAGAACACCTGGATATCGCCCTGACCCTGGAAGGCACCCGCCCCATCACCATGCTCCAGTCCCAACTGGAGAAGCTGCATACTGTGGCAGAGGTCGCCCTTGGTCAGGATTCTGGAGTTCGGGTTCAGACTGCCTGATGCGTTGGGAATTGCCCTCTTGTTCGTAGCCTGTTGGGTTTGCGGGCGGATACGGGGGGTGGGGGTATTTTTTCTTCTGGAAAAAGAACTCGCTGCGCTCAGACATCTTTTTCCTTGCCAGAAAAAATACCCCCACCCCCCTATCGACGTGCAGCACAGGGATACCCGGGTCGAGTAGGCCTTCAGGGCCATCGAATGCCGGACAATTTGGGACGACTTTCACGACAACGTTTGGCTTTTCCTCGCGATCCTGCCGTGGTCAGCTCGGCGCGGGGTGGTATCTGGATTTTTTGCCAGAAAAAGATGTCTGAGCGAAGCGAGTTCTTTTTCCAAAAAAATACAGATGCCACCCCGCAAGCCCGCCCCACAACCGGCAGGCTACAGAAGGCAGGCAACTCCCAAGCCAACGAAGATCACCAGGCCTTATAGGGCAGGAACTTCCCGTTCATGGTTACCACGACGCGGTCGCCCTTGGGATTTTCTTCCTTTTCGATGTCCATGGTGAAGTCTATGGCGCTCATGATGCCGTCGCCGAACTTTTCATGGATCAGCGCTTTCATGGTGTCGCCGTATACGCCGACCACCTCGTAAAGACGATAGATCAGCGGGTCCTGGGGGACGCCGCCATCCCAGGATTTCTTCGGGAAATCCTGCAGGGCCTGCGCTACGTCCTTGTCGAGACCGAGGGTCTCACACAGGGCAAAGGCCTTGTCTTCGGAAAAGCTGTTCATACCGAAACACACGGAGGTCGTGAACACCGGCGACATGCCGATGGACTCGGCAAGGGCTTCCCAGGTCATGCCTTTGTCCACTTTGGCTTCCAGGATTTTTGCGGTCATCAGTTCTTTGTTCATCATGATCATTTCCTCTTGTGACAAACTCGCTCTCCCCAAAATTGGCCAAAGTCAGTACGTGTCGCACCTTTTTGGCGCACGGTTGCCGCTTAGCGCCTGTTGGCGAGTGCCAATTCCAATCACCGATTCTGGGTGCAGGGTCTATGCCATGTTTCGGAAAAGCATTAGCCATCGGGCCCGGAACTCCACTATTTGCGGGATTCCTCAATGAATTCGTGCTTTCCGGTCATTCCGGATGTGCACTGGTCAGAATGTGTGTGAGCCCCCCGCAGTCCACCATTGGGTCGTCACAGTTCACGACGATGTCGGCCCGGCTCAGCACATAGCTCTTGCCGGTGATGGTATTTTCCACCACCTCGTGATCCCCTTCCTGACGCACACCGGTAAACTTGCCGATGAATCCGGTTTCCCGGAGGGAAACCGTTTCCAGGCGGTCCCCCGGCTTGATCAAGCCCTCGTAGTTCATCAGCGCAAGCCGTGCCGAGGTACCGGTGCCCGTTGTACTACGGCAGATCACGCCTGGATGCACGTAGGTGGCTGACCGGGAGCGATAGAAGTGATCAGACAGCTGCTCCAGCGGCCCCATGAAATGGAGGAAGGGCAGCGGCCCCACATCGCCCAGCGTATAGTGCGAGAAACCTCTTTCCGCCTGAATCGCTTCAATAATATGGTAGGCGCATTCGGCGAGCTTCCGCTCTTCATTCAGGTGCAGGGAGAACCCCAGGCTTGCCGCATCCACGAGGGCATAGAAGCCGCCACTATAGGCCACGCTGTAGGTCACATCACCGATCGAAGGAACATGGATGCTGGTCCGGTAGGTATGAATATAACTGGGCAGGCCCCCACAGGTAATGGCCTCCACGACACCGTCATGGACAAGGGCGTCAATATGAACCAGCCCAGCAGGGGCTTCAAGCGCGAAGCTTTGCCAACCCTCCCGCTTCGGCACGATCCCCGCTTCAAGTACCGCCGTTGCGGTACATATGGTGTTTGAACCGGAATATATCGGGTACCCCATAACCTCCATGATGATATAGCCAGCCGCCGCCTCCGGGTCAGTCGGTGGCACCAGCAGGTCCACGGACATTTCGGGAATACCATAGGGTTCCTCAAGCAAAAGCCGTCGCAAACCGTCTGCCTCGTCCCGCAGGTATTCCATCTGGGCACGCACGGTTGCTCCCGGAAGCTGCATAATACCGCCCGTCACAATCCGGCTCACATCGCCGCCTGCGTGGGTATCCATCAATTGCAGGTTAAGCTCAGGGTGCATCATTTTTTCTCCAGGGCAAAAGGGGAGCCGTGTTCGGCCCACTGGGCGTCCGGAACAATGACGATTTTGCCAAGGTAGTTACTGTTACGGTTGACGAAATAGCGTTCGGCTTCGTGCAGTTCCGAAAGCTTGAAGGCAGCGTGCAGCACCGGCTTTAACTGACCGCTGCGGATCCACGCCACCAGTTGCTCGGCTTCTTCACGAGTGCCGTGTGACACCCCGAAAACCTGTACCTGGTAGAGGTAGATCCGGGTCCACATGATTTCGCTGACATTGCCCGCGCTGGCGCCGGCAATGCTGAGGCGGGGGTAGTCGTCGCGGCTGTTCATGTCGAAGATCATGGTGTCGATGAACTGGTAGGTCATCTCGCCGCCGGCCAGGTCCATCACCGCATCGATAGGCCGGCCGCCGGTCACGGCACGAACCTTGTCGGTGAAGTTGGCCATGTCCGAGCGATCGAGTACTGCAGCTGCCCCCAGTTTCAGCAGTGCCTCTTCCTTGTCCTGCTGGCTCAGTGCATAGGGAATGGCACCGATGATCCGGCAAAGCTGGATCAGTGCGGTGCCGACACCGCCGCTGGCACCAGTAACGAGTATGTGTTCGCCCGCCCTGACCCTGGCCGAGGTGAGCATGTGCAGGGCTGTCTGATAGGAACACATGCCCATGGATGCCAGTTCGGCATCGGCCAGTTCGGTGTTTTCGACATGATGGAACTGGTCGGATGGCACCGCAATGTATTCGGCGAAACCGCCATCGGCGCCATGACCGTAGTAATCCGGGGTGAGGTTGATGTCCCGGCGGTCATCGGCGTACAGGTTGAAATCCAGCAGGCCACGCTGGCCTATCCGTGTCTCGTCTACTCCCTCACCCACGGCGACCACATGGCCTACTACGTCCGCCCCCTGGATTCTGGGGAACGTCAGTGTCGCTGAGCCACCCATCTGGAAAGAGGTGACTTCGCCCTTTTCCTTGGTGGGGTAAAGGCCTTCGCGGGCTTTGCGATCGGTGTTGTTTTTGGCAGTAGCGGTAACCTGGACCAGCACTTCCCCCGCGCCGGGTTCGGGGGTAGGTACGTCTTCAGTGTATTCCAGTTTTTCGATGCCACCGTGGCCGGTGAGCAGCATGGCTTTCATGGTCTTGGGGATCATGGGCTTTCTGCTCCTGTTTTAGCTGGGTATTGAATCAGGATAGCACTAGCGCGCGATGACCTTGTAGATCGGTCGTAGTTTCGGGATCTGTTTGAGGACAACCTGGATAACCGTCATCAGCGGCACGGCCAACAGAACGCCAACGGGGCCCCATAGCCAGCCCCAGAAGAAAATGGATACGAAGATAATGACGGGGTTGATGGCCATGCGGAAGCCGTGAATCCAGGGTTCGATGAAGAAGCCCACGGTGGATGTCAGGGCGAGGTAACCAACCGGTGCGATGGCCATCATCCAGAGGACGTCCAGGCTGGTGGCGGATACCACGGCCAGCAGCGTAATGGTGAGGATTACGCCGAGATAGGGAATGAATCTGGCCAGCCCGGCGACCAGGCCCCAGACAGCAGGGTCAGGCAAGCCGACTGCCCAGCATATGAGACCGGTTGTGACGCCGACAATCAGGTTGCTGAGGCTGAGGACGGCCAGGTATTGGGCAATCTGGTGCTGGGAATCACGGGCGATATGGAGAACGTTCCTTCGCTGCCCCCGGGGTAGCTGGCGTACGAAGTTCTGGATAATGCGGTCGCCACCCACCAGCAAAAAATAGGTCAGTGCCAAAGCCAGGGCCAGACCGGCAGCGCCGTTGCGGGCTTTGGTCATTAACTGGTTGCGCCAGGAGTCAGTCTGCAGCACGACGGTGTTGGTTGCGCCTTGTTCCCCCTCATCTTCAGAAAGTTCGTCCATCGACTCTTCCACTTTCCTGGCGGACTCGTTGACCTTGTCTATCTGGCTCTTTATGCCGCTCTCCCCTACCAGCAAGCGGGAGATGCCCTGCGGCGCCTGTTGTGCCCACTCCAGGGCCGGCGTAGCTACGGTAACGCCAATACCGACAAGCCCGGCGAGCACCAGAAGCACCAGCACCAGCGCACTGAGCACGCGCGGGATGCCGGCTTTTTCATAGGCTTTCCTGACCAACGGGTACAGCAACAGGCTGGTGAGCACGGCCAGTACAATCGGCAGGACAATCTGATGGGCAAGATAGAGGGTATAGAGTATGCCCAGTGCAAACAGGCCATTGAGTGGCGTCGCAAGGTCGGAATGGACCGGAGTTTCGGTGCCGGATTCGTCATTTGGTTGGTTTTTCCGGTTTTCGTCGTCCATGCAGATCAGAGTGCCTTTGCTGTCTGGATTGGTTTGTGATGGCCCCTTTCGGGCCAGAGCCCGGTCATCGGTGCTCTGCGACTTTTGTTGTAGCACATAACCCGATACTCTGTCTGAAACAGTCTCTTAAGAGTGCAGTTATGGCTACCTACACGATTGAAATTGATGAAACCTTCGAGGTTCCGCGGCACCGGGTGTTCGCCCTGTTTGCCGACCACGAACGTTTTGGCAAATTGCTGGGTGCCCCAGTAAAACGAATTCGCGATAGCGACCAGGCCGATCCCAATGGCGTGGGGTCCATCCGCAAAATCGGAATTGGCCCCATCGGTCTCAAGGAAACCGTGATTACCTTTGAGCCGGGCTCGCTGATCGAGTACACCATTACCAGCATGAGCCCTATCCGCAACCATCTGGGCAGAATCCGCTTCGAGGATGCCGCTAACGGCAGGACTCGTGTCCAGTACACCATATCCTTTGAAGACATCGTGCCCCACACCGGCAAACTGGTGAGCTCCGCACTGGACCAGGCCATACGCAAGGGTATTCGGCGCGTTCCCAGGCTTGCCTGAGCGATATTGAAAAACATTTCTTGATGGATATCAGTTTATTGACCTGACGCAATAGGTCGCTTTTACCAATTTTGTACCCTCCCGGAAATTTTGCAGTATCCGGCCATCCCGGCCGGATAGTCAGCCTACCGGGAGACAAGAATGGCAGCGGAACCCATCGTTCTGTTTGATAACGGGCAACACAAATGCCTGATGTTCGATTCACTGGTAACTGGCGAGGGCGTACAGTCCAACCAGTTCCTGATTGTTGATGGCAAGCATGAGGCCCTGATTGATCCGGGCGGAGATCTGACCTATACCCCGCTGGCTGTTGCGGCATCGCGATACCTGAATATCCGCGAAATGGACTACGTGTTTGCCTCCCACCAGGACCCGGATATCATCGGCGCCATCGACCGCTGGATTGTTCACACCAGTGCCAAAATTGTCACTTCCCGCCTCTGGGCCCGTTTCCTGCCGCACCTGGTATCCGGCTATGTAACCGGGCAACTCAGCGGAAGCGTTTACGACCGCATTGTCAGTGTGCCGGACAGCGGCATTAACGTGCCTTTCGGGGAATCCTATATCCAGTGCCTGCCCGCCCACTTCATGCACTCGGTGGGCAACCTGCAGTTCTATGATCCGGTATCCAGAATCCTGTTCTCGGGGGACCTGGGAGCGTCCATGGGTGGTGAGGATGACCACAAGCCAGTCACAGACTTCGACAGGCACATACCCAACATGATCGGTTTCCACCGGCGCTACATTGCATCAAGGAAGGTGTGTGAGCTGTGGGCCAATATGGTTCGGCAGATGGAGGTCAGCGCCATCGTGCCGCAACACGGTAAGCGCTTTGAGGGCCCGGCCATGGTGGGTCAGTTTCTGAACTGGGTATCCAGCGTTGACTGCGGGATCGATCTGGTCAGCCAGGAAAATTACCAGCGGCCGGTCGACTACCTTTCAACGTAGCGGCTACCGGATTCATTTTCCGCAGGGGGTTATGAGTCCGAAGCCATGGCTTGCCAGTAGTCAGCCTGAACAGGGTCTGCCTCGGTACCGATACCTTCGGCATAAGCTCTTGCGACTTCGGACATGCTCAGTTTATTGCCGGCTTCGGCCGCTTTCAGATACCACTCAAATGCTCTGGCGTGACTCTGTTCCACACCAAGGCCAGCAGCGTACATATTCGCCAGGTTGTACATCCCCTGATGGCTACCCGCCTCGGCAAGCGCCTGGTAACGCTCGAAAGCCAGATCATACTGGCCCATTTTGTAAACGGCATAGGCTTCAAGCACCCTGACCATCTCGCGGGCGACGCCCATTTGCTGATCCGACTCGTCGCCCTGCACCGCTGGCGAAAGCAACATCAGACAACTCATGGCCATGGCTATCCGGCTGGTGGTGTATCGGCGTGTCATGGAAACCTCCGGGATCAAGGGACGATTCCACGCTACCACCCGCCATCAGTAGCGTCTTTGACTCTAAAGTGGCGAAGGTTTACAACTTTGGGTGGGGCACAGGGCCGGGAAATAACTCTGTCACCGGTCTGTTTTGTCGAGTAAAATCCGCACTTTTGAGACAACATTGAGGCAGCGTAATGGGCAGAGCCTATCAGAACCGCAAAGACTCCATGGCCAAAACGGCCGCCGCCAAAACCAAGGTTTACAGCAAATATGGTCGAGAAATCTACGTGTGCGCCAAGTCCGGCGGCCCGGATCCGGACAGCAACCTGACCCTGCGTGGCCTGATCGACCGCGCCAAGAAAGACCAGGTGCCGGCACACGTTATCGAGAAGGCCATCGAGAAAGCCCAGGGGGGAACCGGTGAAGACTTCTCCGCTGCCCGCTATGAGGGCTTCGGGCCGGGTAACTGCATGGCCATTGTGGATTGCCTGACTGACAACCCCAACCGCACCTTCGGTGACGTTCGCCTGGCCTTTACCAAAACCAAGTGCAAAATCGGAACCCAGGGCAGTGTCAGCCACATGTTCGACCACTGCGCCATATTCGGATTCCGCGGCGACGATGAAGAGGCCGCACTGGAAGCACTGATGATGGCCGACGTGGATGTCACCGACATTGAACATGAAGACGGCATGATTACCGTGTTTGCCCCCCACACAGAATACGCCAAGGCCCGCCAGGCATTGCAGGACGCGTTCGAGGGCCTGGAATTCGAGGTAGACGAGATTCAGTTCCTGCCGCAGACTACCACAACCATTGAAGGCGACGACATCGAGCTGTTCGAAAAATTCATGGACATGCTGAACGATCTGGATGATGTGCAGAACGTCTACCATAACGCCGTAATCGCTGACCAACAGGAGCAGTAACTTGCCAAGGGTCGTCATACTGAAAACCGGCAACACCTACCCTGCTTTACGCGAGGCATTCGGGGATTTTGACAGCTGGTTTGCAGCCCGGCTGGCGCCGGAACTCAACATCCATGTTGTGGATGTAACGGTAGACGACCTCCCGGGGCAACCGGAAAACTGGGACGGCATCGTCATCACCGGCTCTCCGGCCATGGTCAGCGACCGTGAACCCTGGAGCGAACAGACCGGCCACTGGCTTGCGGGCGCGGTCAGGGCCGAAATCCCGGTTCTGGGCGTTTGCTACGGCCATCAGTTGCTGGCCCACGCTCTGGGCGGCGAGGTGGGCTTTCATCCCCGGGGCAGGGAAACCGGCACCCATCCGGTGGCGCTGCTCGATACGGCCCTGGACGATCCCCTGTTCAAGGGGCTTCCCCGCCAGTTCCCGGCGCAGCTGACTCACCGACAATCCGTTCTGCGGCTGCCGGACAACGCTGTTCTGCTGGGCCACAACGAGTTCGAGGCCCACCAGGCGTTCCGGGTGGGACCCTGCGCCTGGGGTGTTCAGTTCCATCCGGAATTTTCATCGGATGTCATGCGGGCTTATCTTGAGGTACAGGCACCTGACCTTGTGAAGGAAGGGCTTGATGCGGAAGCCCTGCTGGCAGAAGTGACCAACGCGCCGGAAGCCTCCTCCCTGCTGGACCGCTTCTCAAAGATAATCATGAACCGGTAGGCACTAGTCGAGAATGTAGGCGGTCTTTTCCATCGCATTCTCGTCTTCGTCCACAAACCGGAATTCATTCCAGCCAATCCGCACCAGGTCATTGCTGTTCAGGCGCTGGCGTCCGCTGATGCGGATGTCGTTCACAAACGTGCCATTCGTGCTGTTGCTGTCGGTAATGTAGTAATCCATCGTGCCTTCCAGGTAGGCGTTGGGTACCGCCTCAATGACCGCATGATGACCGCTGACAGAAATTTCATCGATGCGGATATCGTTGTCTCCACCCCTTCCGACACGAATCTCGGGCTGGTCCAGTTCAAACGTGGTTACCACGACGCTATCCACCAGTTGTGAAAGTGACGCCATACAGGGCTCCTTTGCTAATCGATTGTCAAAAGAACAACGGACACGTTATCCGCTGCTTCATTGTCCAGGCTTGTATCGACCAGTGCCCGGACCTTGTCTTCCACAGATCCCTGGCCTGACAGTATGGGTAACCAGTCAGCCTCCGGCAGGGCACCGGTGAGGCCATCGGAGCACAGCAGCAGACTATCGCCCGGGCGCAGCGCTACCTTCCCGAAACTGGCGAGTGAAGATGACGCGCCGAGAGCGCGGGTCAGCACGTTTCGAAAGGGTACATGGGGCACATCGTCCGGCTGGATACTGCCATCTTCCAGCATGTTCTGAACCACGGTATCGTCCCGGGTCAGACACCGCAGTTTACCTTCGTGAACAAGATAACAGCGGGAATCTCCGAGATGTGCAATGTGAGCTTCACCATCGATCATCCAGGTGATCACCAGGGTCGTGCCCATTCTGGCAAGGTCCGCATCCTCTGCCCTGCGCTCCTGTATGCGTTCATTGGCAAGGTTTATGGCCGCCTGCATGGCGTCCGGGGGTGCCTCTGAATCGCTCTCCTTTCCAGGCACCAGGTTCCCTCCCAGCGCCTCCATGACCGTATCTACAGCAATCCGGCTGGCAATTTCTCCGCCCTGATAGCCCCCCATGCCATCAGCAACGACCAATAACACCTGCCGGTTATCATCACTGACCCGCCAGTCAATGGCGTCCTGATTGGTTGCGCGCACAGCCCCGACGTCACTGAGACCGGCTACCCGGGGAATCATCACGATGCTTCCTCCTTCGCCTCGCGGGATGCCTGCCGCCGCAGTGCTTCTGCCATGGTGGCGGCACTGAGGAAGCGCTTGTCCGGCTCCCGCTGGATGGCTTTATTGATAAGACGAACCACGCCATTGGGAAGTTCCGGATTAAACTCGCGGACACTCTTCGGACGCTTGTTCAGAATCTGGTAGGTCAGGTTCGCCAGGGTATCCCCCTGATAGGGTGTTTCTCCGGATACCAGCTTGTACAGCGTGATGCCCAGGCTATAGGTGTCTGACGCACCGGTTACCTTCTGTCCCTTGAGTTGCTCGGGCGACATATAGAGCGGGCTTCCCATCACGCTACCTGTGCGGGTACGGGAATCATCCGAGATCTTGGCAATCCCGAAGTCGGTGATTTTGATTTCACCACTGTCCGGATTGAAAATAATGTTGCCAGGCTTTATGTCGCGGTGAATGATCTTCTGGCGATGGGCGTAATCCAGTGCGTCTGCCACCCTGGCGACAATATCGAGCACCGTTGCCAGTGGTAACAGACGGCCCGGCTTGCCGAACTCGCTGAGCGGACGCCCCCTGGCATAGTCCATGGCAATAAACGCCAGGTCTGCCTCTTCGCCCACATCATAGACAGTGACAATGGCCGGGTGACTGAGGCGCCCTGCCGCTTCCGCTTCTCTGAAAAACCGGGATTTCAGGTCCCGCAATTCGTTGTCATCGAAGGCCTGGTAACTGAGCGTCTTGATCGCCACCGTGCGGGCGATTTTAGGGTCCTTGCCAAGATAGACCACGCCCATGGCGCCACGCCCGATCTCCCGTTCGATCTCATAACGGCCCAGAGTGGGTCGGCTGACGCTCTGTTCCGGCAATACCAGCGTTCGTGTGCTGTCGAAGCTTCCCGCCACGGTAGTGGCACCTTCCGCATTCAGGTTTTCCAGGGCCGCCAGACGTTTGTCGGCATCCCGGTACTTGCGCTTCTGACCAAGAATCTGCCGATAGGTGGTGCGGGCCTTGTCATACTGGCGTTTACGCTCCTGCTGGATAGCGATATCGTACTGCAGGCCGAGAGTGTCCTCGCTGGGTGGACACTCGGACAACACTTCCAGCGCTTCGTCCGGCTGTCCCTGCTGCAGTAACAGCTTTCCCAGGCGGGTCCGCGCCGCCTGCACATTCTCGGACAATGCCTCGAGATCCCGCCGGGGTTGCAGCCAGAAAAGCATAATGAGGTACCCTGTCACCAACAGGGTGACCACTTCCCCGAGTGGCAACCAGGCATTCTCGTAAAACATGAAGGCAGCCTGCAATACCACCAGTGATCCGGCCGCCAGCAGAATGACAGGCAGGGCCACACCAGCACCCATGCGGGGAACCGCAAGCACCAGAAACAATGCGGATACCATAAGCCCGGTACGAATGGCGACTGCGGCCCAGGGAGGCTCGTAAAGCCCTCTCGCTTCCAGGGCCGAACTGAATACCTCCGGCGACATTCTCACCAGTGCGCCCGGGTCAACAATATCGGAAGGGTTTCCAAGGGAACCGAACAGAACACGATCTGCCCAGCCCAGCATCGGGAGTGCTTCACCCGTGAAGGCAAAGACCAGCGCCAGACCAATAATGAGCAGGCGCAGGCTGAAAATGCGGGAAAAAACAAAAGCCAGTGAGTTCACAGGTACCGTTATTATAAATGGTTGATTCATCAAGTTTATAAAGTGAACGCGGGCAGCGATAGGTTACCAGGGGCTGTTTTTTGTAAAGGTTTGTTTAGCTGGGAGCACCATCACGCGTCTAGTGGAATTAACCGGTGATGAAGAGGGTTTAAAGGACGCCAACCGCCCTTCTGTCGTATAGTTCACAAAATGGACGTCTCCGCCCGGAAGCATAACAATGACATTCAAGTTACTGATTGGTCTGATTGTTCTGGCCATCACAACAACCAGCCTCTACCACTCATTCAAATCCCTCCCTCAGGGGCTCAGCTTCCACGGTGATGAACAGCCGGTTATCAACCCCAGGCTGCTCACCGACAGAACCCTGCACTTCGGCAATGAAGAACCACGGCTGGATCAGGAGATCTTTACAGAAATCTTCAGCCTGATTGCCGATGCACAGCAGTTTGTGTTGGTGGACATGTTCCTGTTTAACGATTTCCGCGCCAACGACAGCCGCCAGATACCGCTGGCCAGCACGCTTACCGATGCGCTGATTGCACGCAAGCAGGCGCATCCCGATATGGAGATCATCGTGATCTCCGATCCCATCAATACGGTCTATGGCGGTACAACTTCCCCCCACTTCGAGCAACTCCGACAGGCTGGCATACCGGTGGTGGAAACCCGCCTGGAACCCCTGCGTGACAGCAATCCGCTCTGGTCCGGATTATGGCGGATTTGCTGTCAGTGGATGGGCAACTCTGCCTCTGGGGGCTGGTTGCCCAATGCGCTGGGAGAACAACCGGTCACCCTTCGCAGCTACCTGGCACTACCCAATTTCAAAGCCAACCATCGCAAAACACTGGTGGTGGACAGCGCTGACGGTTTCACGGCGCTGGTCACCTCCGCCAACCCCCACGATGGCAGTAGCCGCCACAGCAACATTGGCCTGCGATTCGAGGGCCCGGCGGTTGCTGACCTGCTCAGGTCCGAGCGGGCTGTTCTTGCCCTGTCCGGTGCGGACACAACCGCTGTGGACACTGCCCTGGGCAACCTTCCCGCCACTGAGCCTGAATCACCGGAAACCATCAGGATTGTCACCGAATCGGCCATCCTCGCGTCCGCCAGGGAGATTATCGACACTGCGGCACCCGGAGACCGCCTGGACCTGGCGATTTTCTACCTGTCCCATCGCGCCCTTGTGGAGGCGTTGAAAGACGCCCATAAACGAGGCGTGCAGGTGCGCGTGTTGCTGGACGCCAATAACGACGCCTTCGGCCTCAAGAAGAGCGGCATCCCCAATCGCCAGACCGCGATGGAACTCAACAACGCCGGCGTCACAGTACGCTGGTGTCACACCGAGGGTGAGCAATGCCACACCAAGCTTCTTCTGAGGCGCGATTATGATGGCAACGCACAACTGCTGTTAGGCTCTGCCAATTTCACCCGCCGAAATCTGGACGATCTGAATCTTGAGACCAGTGTTCACCTAACGTCGACAACGCATTCGGTAATGGTACTCAAAGCGTCAGGCTTCTTTGACGAGCAGTGGAACCTTGGTCCCGGTGATACACCGGTGATGAGCCTGCCTTACGAAGCCTGGGCGGACGAATCCAGGTTACGATACTGGCAATACAGGTTGATGGAGGCGACGGGACTGTCTACGTTTTAAATTTGAAGAGGTGATTTCAATGAACACACCCGTCCATTCCCGGCCCATTAACGAGCGGATTGACTGGCTGATGGAGCTGAGCCGAAAGCACTCGGCAAGCTTCTGCAGCCCCGAGAACCACCTGGCGCGCCAACGTTACCTGGCGGAACACAACACGCTGATCATTGCCATGAAGTGCATGGATGGCCGCATCCATCTGCCCTATGTGACCCAGACACCGCTGGGCATCATCCACCCCTTTCGCAACCTTGGCGGTATTTTTGACCTCGGCTGGCCGTATCTCGGAGACATGCTTGCCGACACAGTGCAGGAGGCCGTCAGCGCCGGCAGGCGGGTGCTCATTGTCATCACCTACCACTATTCCAAAGGCGCCACGGAACGGGGATGCGCCGGCTTCAACTGCGACCGTGATGCCGCCCGGGCACATGCCTTCAGTATCCGCCGTCAGGTTGAAGCGTTGTTTGGCAGCGGGCACCAGACGGTCTACCCCCTGGTCTGTGGCTTCGAAACCGATGAGGACGCCCTGGTTCTGCACGGTCGCGACGACCTCAGCCTGGACCTGTCCACCATTGCTCCCACCGAGGCCGACAAGGTCGGTTCACGAATAGCAGCCCTGTATCCCGATATGCCGATACCGGTCCAGCGGGACCTGCTACCGCTGGTCCACGGCAACATTCAGCACATTACTGAAATCAGGAAAAGCGACCGGGAACTGAACATTGAGCACCGGGAGTGGGTTATTTGCATCGGACGGGGATTCGATTTTCTGCATGTGCCCAATGTGGCTTTGATCATCGGCCCCTACAGCCCGGACCTGTCGCACCCCATCCGCCAGGCCGCCGGTATCATCAGAGCCAATATGGAGAGCGGCCGGGTACCGGACGACGGATTTCTTTTGCTCTCGTCCGCCCCTTATCTGGAACCTGGAACCCAGAAAGCACGTGCTACTCTCAAGTCCGCTTTTCTATCGGAATTTGCGGCCAATGTTGTTAAACAGGATTTTCCCGAATTGGCAGAGCGTATGGTCACCCGATCAGGTATTCTGAACTGGCCGGAAAGACGCCTCGAAATACAGCCTGCCAAACCGGAGCCGGAACCCGGGAATCGAGTTTCTTAAACGAAAGCAAGGAGAGTGGAATGCAGACTATAAGAAAGCACCTGCGATACGTATCGTTTTTCATGGCGCTCATGGTGGCATTCAGCACCGTCTGGGCAACGTCTGCAACGGCAGGTATGGTTGGCACCGGCGAGCTGCTGACTGAACAAAGCGCCGACCTTGACCGCCAGTCGCTGCTGGACATGCTCGAGCGCGATGAAGTGAAAGACAAGCTCGCGCAAATGGGTGTCAGCCAGGACCAGGTTGAAGAACGCATCCAGAACCTGACACCGGCGGAGCTGTCGGCCTTCGAGCAACAGCTGGCAGAAGCGCCGGTAGGTGAAGACGTCGTAGGCATCATCGTTCTGTTCCTGTTGGTGTTTGTCATCACCGACATGCTGTGTGCCACCAACATCTACCCGTTCATCAACTGCATCCGGTAGCGCGCTGACTTCGTGACTATCGCCGCCCATTCGCACCTGCTTCGAATCGTTACCAGTACTGTTCTGGTAATGATTCTGGCGGGCTGCGCCAGCCGCCCCCAGTGGCCGGAAACAGACACCCTCACCATCGCCTCCGACATGGATCAACGTCGAGTGCTGGAACATGTTCCCTTCTACGCCCAGGAACGCTATCAATGTGGCCCCGCTTCCCTCGCCATGATGCTGAACAGTCAGGGCCTGAACACCCATCCGGACGTGCTCAAGGAACTGGTCTACCTACCGGAACGCCAGGGCAGCCTGAAAGTGGAACTGGTAGCGGCCGCCCGTGCCCATGGACTGCTGGTATACCCACTGGATGGCTCACTGGAAAGCCTGCTGGAAGAAGTGGCTGCAGGTCATCCTGTGCTGGTGATGCAAAACCTGAGGTTTGGCTGGTGGCCACAGTGGCATTTTGCCGTGGTAATGGGGTTCGATGCCGAGGAACGGAACATCATTCTTCATACCGATACCCGTGAGCACCACGAGGAAACCCTGGAAGTGTTCATGGCCACCTGGACTCGCGCTGAAAACTGGGCGGCGGTCATGCTGCCACCCCACCAGCTGCCGGCAACCGCCGAACCGTTGCGCTACCTGATGTCGGCCAACGATCTGGAAAGCACTGGCCGGACCCTGGCTGCAACAACGGCCTATGAGACCGCGGAACAGGCCTGGCCCGATCAGCCCGCTGCCATTATGGGGCAGGGAAATATCGCCTGGGCGCAGGGAAAACAAAAGCGGGCCACGCACCATTACCTGCGCCTGACCCGGAAATTCCCCGGGGTGGCCGCGGGCTGGAACAACCTGGCCCACTCACTGGCAGCCCAGGGCTGCGCCACCGCTGCTGAAACTGCCGCCCGCTGTGCTGCGACGATCAACCCGGAACGCTTTGACGGCGCAATCCCGGAGATAGTGGATCAGGACAGCCCCGGCACATGCCCGGTGCTGGAATGTCCCTCCCCCGACTAACCCTTCTGGAACAGTGCCACGTCCTTGGCCGGAATCTCCAGCGCCCAGCCCTGAGCACTGGCCAACCAGTCCATGGTCGCCCGGCGGTAAAACACAATATGCGTCGGGTCGCGCCGGTAGTGCCAGTTGGCAAAGCGCTCATCATCGGTCTGGAAACAGGTCATCACACCCAGCCAGCCACCGGAGACCAGCAGCCCGTCCAGCTGACGAAAGACCTCAGCCGGACGATGCAGATGCTCCACCACTTCTGTGCAGGTAATAAAATCGTACTGCTGCTTTAGCACGGACTTCTCCGGGTAGAAAAACGGATCATAGACCGTCATCTCCATCCCCGCCTCCCGCAGCATAGCCGCCAGTGCCGGCCCGGGACCGCAGCCGAAATCCAGGCCACGGGCGCCGGGTGCCAGTCGTTCAAGTAGCGGGTTGGTCAGCTTCGAGAGGAAACCTCGGTAGCCTTCGTCCTGCAGGTCGTTATCGTGAAGATCATAGATTGCCTTCTCCTCGCGCTCGCCCAGCCAGCCAGAGTCATCCATGACCGTTGCCTCACAGGTTTCACAGCGGTGATAGCGGATGTCGTTGATTGTCTGGAACGGCACCAGTGCGGGCGTCTCGCAAACCGGGCAACGGGCTGTCAATGGATGCATCTCCTGCAAAACCTAACCAATGTTTCATTGTCATTTCCGGCCATGAAACCAGAACCGTGAACGATGAGCAAAATCAGCGCCCGAAACCCCGCCTATACTGGCCTGACCATAGTGAACCACTGTACGCCGAAAGCGGCAATCCCATTAACAGAAGGCTCCCTGTCATGGAACGAATGGTGGAAACTTCCAGTCGAATGGCTCTTGAAGTCCCCATTATCTCCGCGCGGTATGCCCGGCAGTTTATACGTTTTATGGAACGCAGGGGTGTCAGGCGCCACGCCATTCTGGGCGACACCAATGTCACCAGCGAGATGCTGGAGAACCCGGATGCCTGCCTGTCCATGGGCCAGGTTCTCCAGTTGCTGGGCAAAGCGGAATGGTTAATGGGTGATGAGCGGGCCGCATTTCAGTTCGGCCAGCAACTGGATCTTCCCGCTCATGGGCTGCTGGGCTTCGCCGTGCTGGGCCAGGAAAACCCACGCCGGCTGATCAGCATGATCGTGCAGTATCTCCGGGTTGGCCTGCCGCTGATGGATATGGACCTGAGCTCTACCGGCTCCACGTTCCGTATACGGCTGCAGGACAACTGGGGCCTGGGAGACCTTCACCCCTGCCTGACCAAGATCTACATGGGCAGTATCCACCGGATATCCTCCCAGGTATGCACGCACTTCTGTTTCGAATTCGATTTTGATACCGGTCTGAGCCCCGAACAATGGAACACCATTGCCAGCGATTGTGAATTTCGTTTCAACGCCCCGGCAAGCCAGGTCACCATGCCGCTGTCCGGCCGGCCAATACGCAGTGACGAAACCGGTCTTGAGTTTATCCTGGCCAATGCCCGCTCGCGGGAACATGAACCTTCCGAGCAGGCGGATGAAACCGTTATGCAGGTTCGGGAAATGATCATGAGCCAGCCCGGGCGACCCTGCACCATGGACAACCTTGCTCGCAGGCTCGATATGAGCCCCCGCACCCTCCGCCAACATCTCACAACGGCGGGAACCTCTTTCCGAAAACTGCGGAACGATATTCGCCAGTACTTTGCCACCCTGTATCTTACCGATACCGCTGTCCCCCTGGATTCCATTGCCGAAAAGCTGGGGTTCAGCGATCAGGCCGGATTTACCAAGGCCTACCGGTCATGGACCGGACATACGCCGGGCGATATTCGCCGGCAGGCGCGAGACCGCAAATAAGCCCCACCGGGCGACAACGAGGATTTGAAGAGCGTCACGAAAACGGAAATTCCCCTGCCCTGTCTCCGCTTTGAACAAAAACCCTGCCGGCCTCAGCAATGACCCTGTCCGCCCCCCGGCGGCCTAATACAACGGCGCGGGGGATAAACCGCCGCGCTGACATAAAGGGAGTCATTGCAAGACCGATACAGCAGTCCTCATCGGTGATTTCTGCATACCCATACAACAAAGACTGAAACCCTAGAGGACGAACTCATGAAACTCAGGAAACCCAACAAAAGCGTCCGCACGTTCGGTACGGCGATAGCCGCCGCGGCGCTGATGACCGGTGGCGGCAATGCCTTTGCCGAACCCGTGTCACTGGAACTGGAATTCACCTGCCCATTCCCGTTGATTGGTGATCAGCCGATTCGCGCCCAGATCAGTGCCGATGTCCCCACCCAGGCAACGGTGGGCGAGCCGACCCAGGAATTCACCGTAGACGCACTGACGACGGTGAACGAAGATTCGCGGCTAGGCCTTAAACTGGTGGGTTCTGCCACCATTGAGGGCACCGCCACCAATGAAACAACGGTCGTCACGCCAAATCGCGAGATCGACCTGACGGTGCCCCTGACCATTCCCCAGTCACCCATTCCCGATGAAACCGGCGAATTTACCGTACCGGCCCAGGGTACTTCTCCGGCCATCACCTTTAACGAAGACGATGTTGGTGAGGCCGTCATCACCATCGGCGGTCTTACGCTCGACATGATTGCCCGGGTTGAGAACGGTGATATTGCGCCGGCACCCATCGGCGAGTTTACGTCCGCGTGTGTCCAGAACCCGGGACAGGACAACATCCTGCAAACCATGCAGGTCGTTCCCGACGAGCAGTTTGAGCCACGTATTGCCGTCAGCCCGGAAAGCATCGACTTCGGCACCGTGCAGGCCGGCACCACGGCTGAAGAGGTGGTTACCATCGCCAACACCGGCCAGGCAGAGCTTGGCATCAACAACATCAGCCTCGGTGGAACCGACGCTGCTGCGTTCACTCAGACCAACAGCTGTACAACCGTAGCCTCTGGCGAGAGCTGTGATGTAGCCATTACCTATATTCCGGATGGCGAAGGTGACCAGAGTGCGGTTCTGACCATCGAATCCGGCGATGCCGAGACGCCGTTGGTGGATGTGCCACTGACAGGCACCAGCGTGCTGGCTCCCATACCGGAAATCGTTGTAACTCCGGAAGACATCAGCTTCGGCACCGTGATGCTCGGTGAAACTGCTTCCGCGGAAATCACTATCTCCAACGAAGGCAATGAATCGCTGGTGATCACCGGTATCGATATCAGTGGTGGCAACAGCAGTGATTTCATCCAGACCAACGACTGCACTACCGTCGCACCCGAGGAGGCCTGCACCGTCGACATCAGCTTCACGCCCTCTGCTACCGGCGGTCGTAGCGCTTCCCTAGACATCACCTCCGACGACCCGGCAACCCCGGACGTTTCAGTTCCACTAAGTGGCCAGGGTAACGATGGCACTGGTGACACCCTCGAGGTTCTCCTGGACCTGGCAGGACAAACCGACATCAAGGCCTCCGGCAGCTCACTGCCTCTGTCGGGCAGCATTGCAACCCAACTGGAGCTGGCTACCGGCATGTTCGAAGCGGACCTTGCACTGGATCCCACCCAGGGACAATTCAAGATCCCGCTGCTGTTCAAGAGCCTTACTGCCAACGCCAGGGTGGAGTTCGAGCAGGCAGATATCACTACCGGCACGCTGATCAACGGCAACCTGACCGCCAACTCTTCACTCTACGTGAAAGTTCCCAAAGTGACGGTTCGGCTGTTCGGCCTGAAGATCCCCGTCGGTGGCGGCAGAGACTGCCGCACGGCCGACCCGGTAAGCATCGGGCTGGCATCGGTGGAAGGCACCAACTTCTCACTCTCTGAAGGTGGTGACGTAACCGGTAACTACGATCTGCCAGCACTGCAGAACTGCGGTCCGCTGACCGACGTTCTGAACCAGTTCCTCGCCGGTCCGGACAATGGCATTGACCTGACATTGACCCCGAACCTCTGAGGGAAGTACGGGAGGCCCTGAATGGGCCTCCCGGTTTGTAACAATAACAACACCAGGAAGGATGATAACAATGACAAGCCTGAAGAAGTCAGCGTTAGTGTTAGCCATAGCCGGCCTGCCCTTATGCGGGTATGCCGAACTCAAACCACTGCATGACTCCGACATGGGTCAGATTACCGGTCAGGCCGGTGTAACCATTGAACTGGAAACCCGGGTCACCATGGACGAGTTCACTTACACCGATGAAGGCACGCTGGGCATCAGCGACATCTTCGTTGGCGGTGCCGATCGCATCGACATGTTCGAGGAGTTCACAGCAGCACGGGATGCCATTTTTGGCACCAGCAGCACGGACCTGATCGACAACATCAAGATTGACTTTGATATTGCCGATGACGGCGATGCCATCATCAATGTATTCCCGATTACCGCGCGGCCGGTAGACTTTGCTGTCCGCACCGGCGCCTGGGAGCTGCGAGGCAACAGCGGCGAAAACACCTTGCTGGCGGATAATTTTTCCGCCGAGGGTCTCATTCTCCAGGCCCAGGCAACCGTGGATACCGACACGGACACCCTCAACCTGACCACCCGTTTCGCCATTGACGAGCTGGAGCTGGACGTGCCGTTCCTGGCCATGGGCATTCGTGACATGCGCATCACCGGAGCCGGTTACGACCCGGACAACCCGTCCTTACTGCCACTGTTTACCCTTGTGGACATGGATATCTACAAGGATGCCAATGCGGTCGGCGTCGACAGCCTGGCTATCGACATCAATACCTTCGAAGCCGACATGTCTATCGGCCAGGTCCTGGTTGGCGGAACGTCGATCGGATCGGTGGCACTGGACGACCTTTCCATCCGCAACACATCCATGCGGGTTTACGGCCACTGATGGCCCTGGCTCTCCGGGCATGAGTCCGGAGAGCCAGCCTGCAGAGGAAACGGATTTACAACGCGCCGAACAGGATCACCATCACCACCGCCAGGAACAACAAAAACCAGGTGGCGTAGCGATTGGCCCGGTCTTCAACCTGCTCCGAAGGGGTCTCCGGGGGTGCGGCAGACTCGTATTCGGCGACCAGTGTGCGGGCCTGCAGGTAGTCTTCATCTTCAACGTGGACATTGGTAAACCCCGCAGCACCAATCTCGCCCATGGCACCCTGCAGATAGTGCCCACCAACGTGGGTCTCTATACCCCTTGATTGCAACAGCCCGGCGACAATATGGGCTTCCGCCAGGTCACGGGCACGATAGGCTATTTGCATTGGCAGGCTCCGCAGGTTCAGGGAAATCCTTAACTGAACCCTAGCCTGAATGCGGCCATTCGTCGACCTGCGCCCGGTTACTTCGGCATACGGCCGGTCTTCTCCAGCCGTTCTCCCACCCATTTATGGTAGAGCTTCGCCAGTGCCGGCCGGATCACCGGCAAACCGATCAGCCAGGCGAGTGGTTTCAGCAGCCACACCCGCGACATCAGCAGAATATAGGCGTCCAGTTCACGATGGATATTGCCCCGGCTGTCTTCAACATGCAGCTCCTGGAGCGCGGCCTCCGGCTCAATGCCGCGCTGCTTCAGCTCGTCGTCACGGCCGGTGATATCAACCCACTCTACCGATTCGCCAGTCTTGCCCGCCAGTCGCTCGTAGAGCTTGCGGTCCTTGACGCAGCTTGGACAGGCGCCATCGTAGAACACGCGGAGCTGGTCTTCTGGTGCAGTCATAGCGCTCTCCATTTTTCATCGCATTCACTTGATTACACAATAAATCAATGATTATTGTTATCAAAATAGCCGGAACAGGACATTCCTGAAAATCCGTCTGCCGGGCACTGGCGGGAACCATTTCGTTGCCGGCGCGTCCTTGCGGCAAAAATGGGGGAACATATGGCAACCAGCACCCGGCACAAAGTTCCCGTGGCCAGCCAACGGGAGCGCAGAGATCAGTTCGAGCAACAGGTAATTCATCTGATGGACCGCCTGGCTGGACCAGCTCGATGACCCCTCCCACATGGCCGGGCCTGTGGGCCGGAATCACACCTGAACCTTGCCCCTCAGCGCCTTGGTTTTGCCTTTTTTGGTTTTTTTATCAACACGCCGGCGTTGTGAGCCCTTGGTGGGGCGAGTGGGCCGGCGTGCTTTCTGCAGCTTTACCGCTTCCTGAATCAGTTCTTTCAGGCGCTCAAGGGCGTCTTCTTTGTTCAGCTCCAGGGTGCGGTATTTCTGTGCCTTGATAACAATGATGCCTTCCTTGCTGATGCGCTGGTCAGACAGGCTCATCAACCGCTCCTTGTAGAAGGGCGGCAGGCTGGAGTTGAGGATGTCGAACCGCAGGTGGACAGCAGATGCCACCTTGTTGACGTTCTGCCCCCCGGCCCCCTGGGCGCGGATCTGGGTAAGCTCAATTTCCCAGTCACCCAGTTCAACTGTGTTGGAAATTTTCAGCATGACGGTTCCGTTTGCTCGATGGATTCCCGCAAGCCAGTGTCAAACTCGTCCACATCCAGTTCCTGTTCGCTGATGACCTCCACACGGGACAGCTCCCTGGGCTCGCATTCGGACACCGACAGTGCTCCATCGGCCATATTGATGGTCCGCCATCCCTCGCTGGTATGAACCACAGCCTTGAACCGGACAAAGCGGCTATCCATGGATAACGCCAGCAAGGCTGTTTCGGAAAAAACGGTCTCCGGATGTACCCGCCAGCCGAGGCTGAAGTGGCCCTGGCCCTGGTTACTGACCCGCTGCCAGGGTTCATCCCGGATAGCCGGAACAGGCTCCGGCTCCGTTGAATCATGGTGGTGGTGAGCGTGGGGCGAACCCACCTCTGCCAGAGCGGTTCTGCCATCAAGCCAGCCGATATCCATCCGGCCCTGCCGGGTATGGAACACGGCGGTTTTCGCTGGCTGCAGGCTGGCCACCCAGTCATCAAAGTGAGCAACCTGCTCCGGCCGGCACAGGTCGGTCTTGTTGGCCACGACAATATCTGCGGCGGCAACCTGGTCCTGGAACTGCACATTGTCCAGAACTCTGGGTTCCTCCAGCCGTCTCGGGTCCACCAGGCAAAACACCGGCCCCAGTTGCAATACGTCCTGGTAGTGCTCCCCCGTCAGGGTTTCAATAATCTGGGAAGGATGCCCAAGCCCGGTGGGCTCGATCAGCAATCGGTCCGGCCTGGCTTTATGGATCAACTGATTAAGACCAATCTGCATAGGCAGTCCGGCCACGCAGCACATGCAGCCGCCGGGAATCTCGCGCACGAAAGCGCCTTCTGTTTCCAGCAGGGCGCCATCAATTCCCACTTCACCGAATTCATTCACAAGCACGGCCCACACTTCCCCGTCCGGCTTTTTCTTCAGCAGGTCCAGTATGGCCGTGGTTTTACCCACGCCCAGAAAGCCGAGCACCAGATTGGTGGGTATTGGTGAAGTCATAGATTGCCCGTGTCGGTAAATGAAAGAGTCGGCACAACCAAGTGTTATAACATAACACTGTAGTATTCCCCTAATACCCGCTGTTGCCCGGCCCTTGGTAATGTGAACAGGCTACCATTAACAAGCACAAGGAGAAGGGTATGAGCGGTAAAAAGATACTGATGATTACCGGTGATTTCACCGAAGATTACGAAACCATGGTGCCTTTCCAGGCACTTCAGGCCGTCGGCCACACGGTTCATGCAGTCTGTCCGGACAAGAAGTCGGGAGACACCGTGGCCACGGCCATCCACGATTTTGAAGGCGACCAGACTTACTCCGAAAAGCCTGGCCACCGGTTTGCCCTGAATGCGGACTTTGCGGGGCTCAACCCGGCCGATTACGACGCTCTGGTCGTGCCTGGTGGCCGCGCCCCGGAATACCTGCGCCTGAACGACGACGTGAAAAAGCTGGTGCGCCACTTCTTCGAGACCGACAAACCGGTGGCGGCCATCTGCCATGGTGCTCAGCTACTGGCAGCCGCAGGCGTGCTTGAAGGCCGCGAGTGTTCCGCCTACCCCGCCTGCCAGCCGGAAGTGGAACTGGCCGGAGGCCGCTTCGCCGCCATCGACGTTGACGCCGCGGTGACCGATGGTAATCTGGTGACAGCACCGGCATGGCCGGCCCACCCTCAATGGCTGGCACAGTTCTTCAAACTGCTGGACAAGTGACGGAACGGGGTCGGTACACCGGCCCCGGATTCATGAGGATAACGCCATGTGCAAACTCTTCGTCCACGCGGATTCCGATCTCTGGGTCAGCCGCACCCACTCCCTGCGTATCGACGGTATGGTCACCAGCATTCGTATGGAGAACGCCTTCTGGAATGCACTCACGGAAATCGCCGTCCGGGACGGCATGAACCTGCCCCAGATGATCACAAAGCTCTATCATGAATCCATCGACGCGGGGCACGATCTGGGCAACTTCACGTCTTTCCTGAGGGTATGTGCCATGCGTTACCTCGCGCTGCAGCTCAGCGGCGACATCCCTCGCGACACCCAGGTACCCATAGCCTCACTGGATGCGGACAAGATCCTGTCCAGGAACATCGACCAGAAGCCGCCCAGCGAAGCAACTCACTGAGCGGCAATTGCAGGCCTATTCCACGGGGGGCGTTGGCCGCACCAGGATTTCATTAACATCCACATGCGCAGGCTGGGCTACGGCATACATGACCGCACGGGCGATGTCGTCCGGCTTGAGGGCGTTCGCCGGGCTCTCGTCAAAGAACGGTGTATCAACCATCCCCGGTTCAACGAGGGTGACACGAATGCCGGAGCCCCGCAGTTCTTCTCTTACCCCATAACCGATCGCCGACACTGCCCATTTGGTGGCACTGTACATGGAGCCCGGTATGGTCACCCGGCCAGCGGCAGAGCCGGTCAGCAGCAGATGGCCACGGCTTTTGCGAAGCGCCGGCAAGCAGCACTGAACGGTCAACCCGGCGCCGTAGATATTGGTCAGGATCATGTCTTTCCATACGTCATGATCTGCGCCACTGAAACCACCGGGCTCACCACCGCGGCCTGCATTCACAAACACCGCATCAATCTGCCCGAACGTCGCCATGGCGTTATCGACCATTGCCTGCTGGTCGTCCATGCTCTGAACATCACAGCGGGCGATCATTACCCGCTCGCTGCCTCCGAGTTCGGTTTGCAGCTGTTTCAGCCTGTCTTCAGAGCGGGCTGACAGAACCAGGCGATAGCCCGCCTTCTGCGCTGCGCGTGCCGTTGCCTCACCAATCCCGGATGAGGCACCAGTAATCAGCATAACCGGATCGTTATTCATAGACTTTCTCCTGCGTCAGAGGTTTTGACCAGTGTTGCAGATTAGCTACGGGACCTGAAGCATTTACAGATCACTTCGGGCATGAGGGTTCCGGCGTCAATTTCAGGTAGTATACGCGCAGACATGCCGGCCAAAATGATTTGCCGGCCAGGCAAACCAGGCAACCGACAGATCTATGAAGATACCGAAACGATTACAGCCCCTTGTCGATGATGGCATGGTGGACGAAGTGTTGTACCAGTTGATGAGTGGCAAGGAAGCCGAGGTGTTCGTTGTGCGCTGTGGCGACAGTGTGCGCTGCGCCAAGGTCTACAAGGAGGCGCAGAAGCGCAGCTTCAAGCAGGCCGTGCAATACCAGGAAGGCCGCAAGGTTCGTAACACTCGCCGCGCCCGTGCCATGGGCAAGAAAACCCGTTATGGCCAGAAGGAACAGGAAGACGCCTGGCTGAACGCCGAGGTAGATGCCCTGTACCGGCTGGCTGGCGCCGGCGTGCGTGTGCCGCAGCCATTCGGGTTTGTGGATGGCGTGCTGTTGATGGAAATGATTGCCGATGAAGAAGGCAAGGCCGCACCGCAGCTGGGGGAGGTAACACTGACGCCGGAGCAGGCACGTGCCTACCACGGCAAGGTCATTGCCGACGTGGTACGAATGCTCAGTGTCGGGCTGATCCACGGCGACCTTTCAGAATTCAATGTACTGGTGGATGCCACCGGTCCGGTCATTATCGACCTGCCCCAGGCGGTTAACGCATCCGGAAATAATAGCGCCGAGCAAATGCTGGAACGGGACGTGGACAACATGCGCCGTTATTTCGGCAAGTTTGCACCGGACCTGCTGAATACCGATTACGGCAAGGAAATCTGGGCGCTTTACGAGGCCGGCGACCTGCACCCCGACAGCCGGCTTACCGGTTGCTTCGAGCATGACACGGAAAGCGCGGACGTGGATGAGCTTATGGCGGTTATTGATGCCGCCAAAGAGGAAGAGCGTGAGCGTCAGGAGCGCGCCCGGGATGCCGAGGAAGGCGAAGACTAGCCCGGCTCACCCACAAACTTGCCCACCATCCGGTCAGACAGCATCAGGTGGGCAAGTGCGGGGTATGGCAGATAGTGGCTGAGCAGAAATATCACTGCCGCCATATCCAGCCCGGAAGACAACCCGACGTAGGCCGCCCAGGCAACAAACAGTGCACCGAGAAAGCCTCCATAGGACCACAGCACCCGCGCGCGCTCGTCACCGGTCGGCACCCGCTTCAATATCCGGGCCACCGACCAACTGATATAAGCCGCGATCAACGCCGCAATAACCACCGACACCAACACTCCTGTCAGCCCGAACAGGAATCGCGCCAGGTAGTTGGTAAGAAAAAACAGAACAACTGCGCTGACGGCAATAATGGTTACCCGCGAACGCTTCAGATCTTCCATAGACACTATCCCGGCTTGTTAAATCATATGCTTTGCACTGTTTTAACATTCCGGGCATCAAGAAGCGACTTTGCTTCCGCTACCTTGTGGCCCTCTTGTTCGCCGGTCAGACTCATTGAGGATTGCATCAAATACCTCCTGAGTATCTCAGAAAATTAATGAGACTCTTACTACACAACAGTGCCTCTGACTTCTAAACATACAACCCGCGTGCATGTCTTGCGAATGACCATTCGGCAATGGATCGTACAGGTTAACACTGCTTACCAGGCCAGCCAGATGACGTGGCGTGCGCCCTTACCCGGCCGCAGAGCCCTCACGGTGACAGGCTCCACAGAAAACCCCGCGCGGCGCAGCCTCTCGGTAAACGCGTGCTCCGGCCCGGCAGACCAGTAGGCCAGGATACCGTCGGGGCTGAGGGATTTCTGGGCGGCGGCGATACCGCCCGGGGAGTAAATCCAGTTATTTTCCTTGCGGGTAAGCCCTTCGGGGCCGTTGTCGACATCCAGCAGGATCGCATCCCAATTGCCATCGCCCTCTCGCAGCAGTTCCGCCACATCGCCGATGTGGACGCTGGCCCTGGCGTCGTTCAACGGATACCCGGCGGCAGCCCCCAATGGCCCCCGGTTCCACACTTCAACTTCCGGAACCAGTTCCGCCACGGTGACCCGGGCATCATCCGGCAGGGCTGACAGTGCAGCGGCGAGTGTGTATCCCATCCCCAGCCCGCCAATCAGTACGCGTGGCCCGGATAGCCCGGCGATACGCTCGCAGGCAAGCGTGGCCAGGGCATCTTCAGAGCCGTGTAACCGGCTGTTCATCAACTCGCCGGTTGTGCCGGCTATTTTGATGGAGAATTCATCATTGCGTTGCAGCAACCGCAACCGGGTTCCATTGCCTGGAATGGTTGCAGTACCAATTTCCTCGAAGCGAGCCATCTATTTTCTGACCCACTCGCCATCCACCAGGATGTACTGCCCCGCCGGAGTTTTTTCCAGTGCTTTCTGGCCAGCCACCGTTTCTACCTGGGTGACCGGAATGTCGTGTTTTTCTGCAATGCGGGCGTACTCGGTCCGCCGGGCCTTGTTGATGGCGTCGACAATGCCACGGGCATTACCGTCTGCCTTGACCACCTCCAGATAACCGGTTGGAGTTTCTCCCACCAGGCCCTGCTGTTTGGCCGTATCCAACTGGCTTTTGGCCTCCTCCAGCCCCATCGAGAATGCGGGCATGGCCAGGCAAAGCACGAGGATCAATGCACCGAGTTGAATAAACCGTTTCATGAGTGACTCCCTGGATTCAGAATTAACCATCAGAACAACCCCTTCTCGCCGAAGAGTTCATCCACGTCTTTATCCACCTTCACGTAGATTTCATGCTGGATCTTGACGTTAAGATTCACCGTAATGGGCTCCTTCGGTGCTTCCATCCGCACCGTGGGCGTGCAGGCCGCCACACTGAGGGCAAGCGCCAGCATCATCAGCGTATTACCACTTTTCCCGGGCAAACGGCCCGGCGTATATCTGTCCATATAGCTCACTCCTGATTAATGGCCCGACCCGTTTGACTGGCCTTGTGCATCCCGTTTCTGCATCAGGTTGCGCACCTTCTCTGTCACCGCTTCATTGACCCGGCCACTGAGCTGCAGGCTGGTCAGCAACGCCGGAATATCTTCTTCCAGGTTGATGTTGAGTACGATCGGGTGTCCGTCGCGCACGTCGGGACTGCTGCCTTCAAGGCGCAACCCCAGCACTAGTGTACCGTCCTCCTCATAGTCTACCGAGCTGTTGAGGACGGTGTAGTTAAAGTTATCCATCGCCCGCACCACCAGAGCCATGGCCTCGTTGTTCTGCGCCATGCCTCTCAACCGATCTGCCGGCAGCTTCAGTGTGCCACCGGGCGCCACCGCTTCAACCTTTCCGGCATCGATACTGACACCCTGCTCGCTGATCCGCAGCGGGACTGTGCCCCGAAGAATCCCGCTACCGGCAAGACCCTCCGCCGGATATATCTGCATCAACTGCGATAATTCAATGCCACTGAGCTCCAGGGGGAATTGCAGTGGCCTTTTTGCAAGCTGCCACTCTCCCGGCTCAATCCGGACGCTGCCTCCCAGCAGTTCTGCTGTTGCCCGGCCCAGCACCAGGGTACCGGCTGCAACCTGTTCCGTGGTCGAGCGATAGCCACCCGCAATCCGGATATTACTCAATGCAATGCCCGGATTGACAGTGTCGACCGTTAGACCGGACGTGCGGGCATCGAGTTGCCCCCCTGAAAGATCAATGGCCACCTTGCCATCAAGACCGGTCCAGGCGGTTCGTGCGAACAGCCCACCAACGCCGTAAAAGCTGAGTTCTCCCTGCATCCGCACGCCGGCGGATGGAAGACGCAGCCCCAGGCTTGCCTTGAGGTGGCCCTCTTCGATTTCAAGTTCCCCCGGCCAGGCGGTGAAGGTATCTGCCAAGGTACGGTGTCCTTTTGCGCCGGCGGCTGTGATTTCAGCATCAAGGGCTGGCGTGCCCTCAAACGGAAAGCTGAAGGCGATATCAGCACTGGCACCAGCGCCTGAAGAGAGCCTGCCGTCAAGACTCAGGGCTTGAAGGCTACCCGTCAGCCGGCCGTCAAGGCGCCAGGGTTGCGGCAGCAATTGCGGATGGCGAATAGCGGCTGCCGTTGCTACCGCGGGGCCCGCCACAACCAGACTCTCCAGCGCCATTGGCTCCAGGCTATGCCCGGTCGTCAGTTTTGTGCCCGCCAGACTGGCCCTGACCTTGTCCAGTTGCGCAGCGTTGTCCGGGGCATGAAGCCCGGCGAGTTCAAGATACGTTTCTTCCTTGAAGTCCAGAGTGGCGGAGTGCTCGTTGGCTTTGCCGGCAAACACCAGGTTGGCCTGCCCTTCGTGGAGCTCCCAGCCCGCCAGGGTCACCCCTGCAATCGGAGCCTCAACCTTCATGGCACGGGTGACAACTTCCCTTTTCCCAGGCACCGAGAGCCGTGAGACGGCGAGATCCCCGGTGGCACGTATACCATCCGGGAGCGTCAGCACAAGCTCGCCGATATCGATATTGTCAGGCAGCCAGGCCGGCAATTTGCGGAAAGGTGCGCCGGGAGCCGCCGAGGATGTCGCCTCCTCGCGGGGGCCGGGCCATGACAGGATGTCCACCGTTAACCGCCCGACGCGCACCACGTCCGGCATCGGGCCATACCAGTGCCAGCTCCAGCCCAGTGACAGTTCCTCGCCCGCGACAGACCAGGGCTGGCCATGCCGCATTTGGGTTACTGAAAAACGCGCCAGCTGAACACCGGCCAGCGATACATCAACCCCTTGCCATTCAAGGTTGCGGATACTGTTCAACTGCTGCCACTCCTCCCAGGCGACACGGGCATACCAGGCCCCGGCAAGTGATAGCAGCACAAGCAGCGCCAGCAACCAGAGCAGAAATCGACGTAGCTTCATCGAGCGGGCCATGACGGGATTACTGTCCGCGCCAGTTCACTGAGTAGAGGTCGTGCCGGCGATCCTTCAGGTTCTTGACCGTACCGCTGTTGCGGGCGGTAATCAGCGTTTCCGGCCGCAGGTCAGCGAAAGCGACCGTCTCTACGTTAGGCGTGGTATCCGCGGCGATTCCGTCGCGGGCGAACGGGAAATCACAGGGTGTCAGGATGCAGCTCTGGCCATATTGCAGTTCCATGTTGGGCACATTGGGCAGGTTGCCCACATTGCCGGACATGATCACAAACAGCTGGTTTTCCACGGCCCGGGCCTGGCAACAATAGCGGACCCTCAGGTAGCTCTGGCGCTCGTCGGTACAGAAGGGTACGAACAGTATCTGGATTCCCTGGTCCACCAGGTGGCGGGTCAGTTCGGGGAATTCGGCGTCATAACAGACCAGCACGCCGATGGGCCCGCAATCGGTTTCGATGGCGGTGACATGGTTGCCGCCGGTGATATTCCACCAATAGGCTTCGTTCGGTGTGGGATGAATCTTGGGCTGGGAAAACACCTGGCCATCCCGCAGGAACACGTAGGCGACATTGCGAACCCTGCCGTCCTCCTCCTTGACCGGGGTGGAACCGCCAATAATGTTGATGTTGTGCCGCAGGGCCAGGTCCCGCATCAGGTTGCGGAAGGGCTCGGCGTATTCCGTTACCGCCTCGATGGCTTCCGCAGGGGTGCCCTCGCGGCTTTCGATGGACAGCAACTGCAGGGTGAACAGCTCCGGGAATACCACAAAGTCGCCCTTGTAGGTGGACACCACGTCTACAAAGTACCTGACAATATCACTGAACTCCTCGAACGACGCCACCCGGCGCTGCTGGTATTGCACGGTGCCGATCCGCACGGTATCGGGCACCCGTCTGCCATAGCGTTTACGCTTGCCGTTGTCGTCACTGCGGGCCACCTTCGGGTTGCGCCAGACCAGGTGGATGCCGTAACCAAGGGAGGCATGGTCGGCATCCAGGTAGTGCGGAATAATGCCATGGATTTCGAAGCCATTATGCAGCTGGAACGACAACACCGGATCGCGCTGTTTCTTGGCTTTTATAGCCTCCAGGTAAGCTTCTACCGACTCAAACTTTTTCAGACGCCTGGCCAGGGTCGGCAACCTGCCAGCAAACACCACCCCCTGTAGTCCCAGCGACTGGCACAGGTTCTTGCGCTCGTTGTACAGGCGTTCACCAATCCGGTAGCCACGGCAGTCCGGGTCCACACAGACCTCCATGCCGTACAGCCACTCCCCTTCCGGGTCGTGCCGTGAGGCGTAGCCATTACCGGTAATCTCGGTCCAGTCATGGGGGGAAAGCGCCACATCCTCACCGATGCGAAAGGTCGCGCAGTAGCCCACCACGCGGTCACCGAGCATGGCGACAAACTGCCCTTCCGGAAAGGTGTTGATCTGCCCGGTCAGTGGGCCTGCGGTGTAGCCATACATTCCGGTTCCTTCATAAACACGCAGGCTCAGGGCAATGATGCCGGGAATATCGCTGATAGCGGCGTTTCTTACGTAAAGGCGCTGGGTCTTGTCAGAGAAGGGAGGGCTCATCACAACCTCGGTGCAGAAAGCGTCCACCCATAGTTCGCGAAACAGCCTCAGGCCGTCAAGTGACGTTTGCTGGAACACAAATCAAAGCAAACTTTAACCTGACAAAGAAGCACTGAGGCCTTTAAAGTGACCGAATGCTGAACAGTTTGAGGTACATCCAGTGAATCGACGCCCGATGCTTCCACTTCTCACCATCCTGGTAGCCCTCAGCCTGGCTGGCTGTGCCAGCAATCAGAACCTTCCGTCCACCACCTGGCAGCCTTCCGGTGAAGTACCCACTGCCAGTGACTCGGCCAGGGCGGATCGGTTGTGGCAGGTTTTTCACCGCTACGAGGGTACCCCCTACCGGTATGGCGGCATTTCTGCCAATGGCTTTGACTGTTCTGGCTTCATTGCGACCGCCTTTGACGAAGCCCTTGGGCGGCAATTGCCCCGCACCACCGCCCAGATGCTCGCAGCCGGTGACGTGGTGGGGCGCGATCAGCTCAAGGCCGGTGACCTGGTGTTTTTCCGCATCAAGGGCAAGGACCAGCACGCCGGAATCTACATGGGTGGTGACAGTTTTATTCACTCATCCACATCGATTGGCGTGACCCACTCATCGCTCAACGGTTACTACTGGCGTGACCGTTTCAGCCAGGCAAGGCGGTTCGACTAGCCGCCTGCCAGAAGCAACACCACGCCCAGCAAATAGAGAACCATAATAACCACGCTTTCCATCCCGATCTGACCGATGCCGTGGCGCTCACGGCGAATCAGCCCCATCATCAGCACCCCGGACATCAGCAGGGTCAGGACCGCCCAGAACTTCGAATCCTCCGGCATGGCATGGTAAATCGAGCCCTGTCGGTAGGCGATGTCTGAAGCTGCCGTAAACAGGGTATCGAAGGCATTGCCTCCGATGATGCCGCCGACTGCAAGCGTCAGCGCACCGCGTCGAACCGCCGCAATGGAGGTCACCAACTCGGGAATCGAGGTACTGATGGCCGTCAACATGACCCCGACAACCGTCTGTGTCAGGTTGGTTTTGGCCGCAATCACCGTTGCGGCCGGCTCCAGTGTCCAGCCGGCAACACCCAGTACTGCCATCAGCATAAGAAACTCGACCGAAAGCCGGAGCAGCGTCGGCATGACGGTCACGTCGTCGGGCTCGTCCTCCCGCGTGTCCCGGGTAATGGAGGGCCGCCACATGGGTGACTCGTTCGCACCACGTACCAGGTAGATACCATAGATATAGACACCCAGCATGACCGGCGTTACCGGATGAACGCCGGCAATGGTGTACTCCGGCAGGTAGGGTGCGAAGAGGATCAGTGACAGCAGGCAGATCAGCAGCCCGTTCTGCATCATGTTCGGAACCGATGCGGCGGCATGCTCAAGATTGGCGCGGCGATACACCATATCCGCCACTGCCAGGAAGAACGTCTGCACCGCGATACCGCCCAGGGCGTTGCTCACCGCCAGTTCAGCATGGCCGTTCCAGGCCGCCGTCACCGAAAGCACGGACCCACCCAGTGACGTGGACGCACCCAACAGCACCGCCCCTGCAGCAGCTTCGCCTATGCCGGTGCGATCCGCCAGCTGGTCCACAATCCGGGTTATACGCGTGCCTGCCAGAGCAATAACCGCAGCGCACACGCAAAAAACGATAATACCTTGGAGCAGACTCCAGCTTTCCGGATCCAATGGAATCATGGTTCTATCCCTTGCTACCTGACCAGTCGCGGTGTAAAACACCATTGGCAGGAGATTTTACAGCCATACAGACGGAACACCATGACCCAGACTCAAAAGCCCCAGCAGCCAGAGCAACCGCAAACACCACAAGTACCTGCTCAATACTCATTCCTATGGCTCAGTGCTGCAATCATTCTGATGTTTTTCTGGCTCCAGGAGGCACAAGGGCCAACGGTTACCGAGTTGCCCTACTCGCAATTCAAGGAAGCCGTCGCAAACGACCATGTGGAAGAAATCACGCTTCGGGCCGACCATATTGACGGTCTGCTGACAGAGGCGGGCGGCAGCGCCTGGGGCGGAAACAGCACTTCCCTCCGCTTTCACAGTGTTCGGCCCCCGCTTGAAGACCCGGACCTGCTTCCGTTGCTCGAATCCCACGGTGTCACCCTCAGTGCCCAGCCGGCGGAACCTCCGGCGTGGCAACAGGTGCTGACCAGCGTATTGCCCTGGCTCCTGTTCCTTGGACTGATGTTCTGGTTCTGGTCTTACGCCCAGCGACGCATGATGCAAGGTGGTGGTGCTTTAGGCTTCAACCGCTCCAAGGCACGCAGGGTAGAGAAACAGTTCTCCAAAACCAGGCTGTCTGATGTGGCAGGTATTGAATCCGCGAAGCGCGACATCACGGAAATCATTGATTTCCTGACGTCGCCCGAGAAATACAAGGCACTGGGTGCGGACATGCCCACGGGTATCCTTTTGGTTGGCCCGCCAGGAACCGGCAAGACCCTGCTGGCAAAGGCCATCGCCGGGGAGGCCGACGTACCCTTTTTCAGCATCAGCGCGTCCGAGTTTATCGAAATGTTCGTCGGCGTTGGCGCAGCGCGGGTTCGGGACATGTTCGACACTGCCCGCAAAGAAGCGCCTGCACTGATCTTTATCGATGAGCTGGATGCCATCGGTCGCTCCCGGGGTGCCGGTTTCGGTGGCGGCCATGATGAACGTGAGCAGACTCTCAACCAGATCCTGACAGAAATGGACGGTTTTGGAGGCCATGAAAACGTCGTTGTTCTGGCCGCCACCAACCGCCCGGATGTGCTCGACAGCGCCCTGCTTCGACCGGGCCGCTTCGACCGCAAGGTAACGCTGGAGCGACCTCACAAGGAAGCCCGCAAGGCCATTCTTGACGTCCACGTCAGGAAAGTTCCGCTGGACGAGGATGTCGAGCTCGGGGAAATCGCCGCCCGCACCATCGGTTTTTCCGGTGCCGACCTGAAAAACCTGGTCAACGAGGCAGCCTTGACCGCCGCAAGGATGAACCTGAAAAAGGTCAACAATGACTGCTTCGAGCATGCCCGAGACAGGATCGTGCTCGGAGAAGAACGAGACGCCGAACTGACTCAGGAAGAAAAGCAGGTGGTGGCTTACCACGAGTGCGGACACGCCATCATGGCCTACTTCATGCCCCAGGCCGACCCACTCACGCGAGTGACCATCATCCCCCACGGCATGGCAATGGGTGTGACCGAGCAAACGCCGAAAGAAGACCGCTATAACTACACCGAAAGCTACCTGACCGATCGTATCAAGGTCATGCTGGGGGGCCGCTCATCGGAGAAGCTGATTTACGGTGAGGTAAGCACCGGAGCCCAGAACGACCTCAAGGAAGCAACCAAGCTTTTGAGGCGTATGTTTGGGCAATGGGGCATGAGTGAGAAGATCGGACCTCTGGGTCTGGGCATCGGTGAAGAGCATGTCTTTCTGGGCCGGGAAATGGGCCAGCCCCGGGAATACAGCGAGCACATGGCGGAACTGATCGACATCGAGGTCCAGGCAAAGCTGATCGAGCTTGAGAAGGCCACGGTAAGCTTCCTTTCTGACCACCGAAAGCAGCTCGAAGCCCTGGCTGAAGCAGTTCTGGCAAAAGAAACACTTTCAGCCACGGAAATCCAGGAGATTCTGGAAGGGAGTGAGCAGCAGCGCGCCTGAGCAAACGCCTGCCTTACCGGCGCTTTCCCGACCGCGGCGGAAAGCGCCACCAGGCAGCCGCTACCAGCAGGCCAAACACTGTGTAGGCGGTAACGAATACCCAGGCCGGTGCATCGTAATAGAGAATCTGCTGCAGCCAGTACTCGATAAAACTGCCGCCGTAGGCCTCTGCACCCGCTTTCGACCGCAGCCACATTTCCAGTGTGGTCAGCGGGCACACAACACCCAGCCAGGCTTCCGCCACCACCACCGCAATAGCACCCAGATGTGCGAACCGGAACCAGGGGTTGTTCACCCAACGCCAGCCCAGGCGATTCCCCGCCAGCACCAGAACCAGCCCCAGAACGACAAAGACCACCACCAACACATGAATCGTCAGAACGGTGTCAGCGAGTATCTGATACATATCTGTCATGACGATCGTCTACCCTTTATCGGAACATCCCCATGATCCCGCCTAACGGGACCGGTTGACAATCATGGACTCGGACGCAGATTGCGCGATAATATCTGTAGTGTGCATGTACTAATCTTTCTGATCTCAGGTAGACAGCACAAGGAATTCCACAAAACGGATTTACAAACGCTATGGACTCAGCACCGGGGAATGACCTTCACGCCATTCAGACAGAACTGAACCGTCTTGAGATCTACCGGCGGAGCATCTATCTGGGTGTACTCACCCTCACCTTTGCCATCGTCCTGCTCAGTTGGGCATTTCGGGAAAAGGGTGACGCCTTCATTGCAGTAGGCTATCCGGCGTTTGCCGTGGTTCTTGCCGGCCTTGGTTTCGCCCTTTGGCGCAGAGCCTGCTCTCTGAGAACCATGGAAATCATCCTGGTTGCCACCGTGGGCACCATGATACTCAGCCGCCTTGCCTGGCATTTTGCCTTCAGCGACCCGTTGAACGAGCACCTGTTGTTATTGGCCGGCGGGCATTACTGGGCGGTGGGGATACTGATTGTCGGAGGATTCATCACTCTTGGTTACCGCGGGGGCATGATTACCGGGGCAGCCACTTTCCTGTTCTCGGGAGCTCTGGCAACCCATGAAGTCCTGGGTTGTTTCCTGGCAGCGGGGGACTACTGCCATAACTGGGTTTACCTTCTGCGCATTCACCTGTTTCTGGCTGTGCTGCTGGCACTGACCAGCGCCGGAACCTTTCTACGCGAGCGAACCTGGGGGGCCTTTACAAAGGCAGAAACCCTACAGCACTGGGCCAACACCGACCCGCTGTGTGGCCTGTCAAACCGACGCGGTGCTGACCGGTTCCTGTCCGCCGAAGCTGCATTGGCGGACCGCTACCAGCGCCCGCTGACCATCATTCTTATTGATATCGACGAATTCAAAGGCGTCAACGATGATCATGGCCATGAAGTCGGCGATTCGGTGATCCGGGAGTTCGCAAATATCCTCTCCGGCACCGTACGCGAGGTAGATCTCGCCGCCCGCTGGGGTGGTGACGAATTCCTGGTGGCGACCCCCGGAGTGAATCTTCGTAGCGCGCGCCATGCCGCCCAGCGTTGTCGACGGGCGATTGAGCGGGCGCCCATTGCCGGCATACCAGTTACCGTGACGGTCGGCATCGCCGAATACATTCCCGGCCAGGGCATTGATGACGCCATAGGCCGCGCTGATGCCATGCTCTACCGGGCCAAGGCCGCCGGGCGCAACCGGGTTATTTCAGAAGCCTGCGGGCTGGTCTGACTGCGCCTTCAGCGTTCCAGCCACTCGCGGAACCATTGCTCTCTCAACCCGTCCGTCTGCGAATACCAGTGATGATCGCGAACAACCGCGTTATCCATATGGGAGGGCGCTGTTGGCAGGTAGGGGCGCATGGGCACGCCCGCATCCGTATGCAGCCCTACCCTCCGCTGAGCTGATTTTCGTGCCGGCCCGTAGCTGATCAGGTTGGCCTGGGCCGCCATATTCTCCGCTCGGGTAGCGAACGCGATGAATTCTGCAGCCAGGTCGGCCTGGGCCGTGCCACGAAGAATGGTCCAGCTGTTAAAGCCGATCAGTTGCCCGTCCCAGATCACCGAGATGGGCGCCCCCTCCATGGCTCTGGCATGAAAGAAACGGCCATTGTAGCCCGTCGCCATGGCCGCCTGGCCGCTGGTCAGGAGCTCCACCGGTTCGTCGCCGCGGGTCCACCAGATAATGGCCTCGCGGATGTCATCCAGACGCCCGGAAGCCAGCTCAAGCCCGCGCCGGGTGCTGAGCAGGTCATAGAGTTGCTCCCGCGGCACCGCCAGCGATAGCAATGCCCACTCCAATAGCCCTGTCGGTGATTTCCGGAGGCCTCGCTTACCGGGAAACGCCTCCAGGTCAAAGAAGTCTTCCACACTGTCAGGTTTAACCCCCGGAAACGCCCTGTTATCGAAGGCAATGACGGTTGAAAACACGATCTGGGTGATAAAGCACCGATGAATGGCGCCTTCCATGAAATCCTCCTGTGGCGGCGTGCCATCAGGTGCCGGCGCCAATATCTGCGGATCGATGGATTCCAGCAGGCCATCGTCACAGGCGGTGCTGGCGTCGGACTGGATCATATCGATGACATCCCACTCGATCTCGCCGCTGGCGACGTGCTCCCTCAGTACCTTCACACCACCGTCGTAATGCACCGTTTCGATCTCTATGCCAGTTGCCTCGGTAAAGGGCTCGAAATAGGCGCGTCGCTGGCTGTCCTCATAGGCACCGCCCCAGGTGACCACCGTGAGCACCTCTGGCCGCTCGCTCTGGCCTTGCGCCTGCAAGAGAGCCGACAGCGCCAGCAGTCCGATGATCATCAATGCACGAATCGCCCGGCTACGCCGCTTCATTTTCTTCCTCTCGCAGGTCATGCATGATTTCCAGGTACGCCCGTATCACCGCCTCTTCCGGAACCACACCCTTCAGCCGGCCGCGCCGGTCTACCAATGGAACCGCTTCGCCAAGAAAGCCCCGCAGCATTTCCATGGATTGCCATACCGAGGTGTCCTCATCAAAGGTGGTGAACGACTGGATAGCCGTTTCCAGTACCGGCGTATCAGCTTGGCTGTTAACAATGCCCTGCAACCTGACAACTCCCAGCAGTTTCTGGTCCCTGTTCAGGACCATGGCTTCTGACCGATGATCGTCCACCAGGCGCTGACGAACATCGCCGACGGTGTCCCGTTCACTGACAGTAGTGACATTAGTGGAGAGATAATCACGTATTCTGTGGGTTTCCAGAATCGCCTTGTCCCGCCCAAGGGAAAGATCAAACCCCCGTTCGCGCAGTTGCAGATCGAACAGCGAACGCCCGATCACCCGGTAGGAAATCAGGTTGGCGAAGACGACAGCCACCATAGCGGCAATGGTCAGGTCGTAACTGCGAGTCAACTCGAACACAATCAGGATGGTGGTCAGAGGCGCACCAATAACGGAGCTGGCCAGGGCCATCATGCCGCAGATCGCGTAAACCTCGAGCCCGGAATGGGGCACCGGTGCCAGGTAAGGCAACATCAGCCCATAAAAGGCGCCGAAAAGAATACCAATCAGCAAGGCCGGGCTGAAGACACCGCCAACAAAGCCAAAGCCCACACACAGCGCCGTCAGAACCAGCTTGGCAACAATGATCAGCCCCAGCTCACCAATTCCGAACGCCCCCTCGATGGTGGCAAAGCGCAGGGTTTCCTGGCCGATGCCCAGCACCTCTGGTATCCACAGGGCCACCAGCCCCACCATCAACCCTGCAATGGCTGGCCGGACCCAGGGCACTGCAATGTGACGCCGGGAAATGTTGGTGCTGAACCTCAGCAATAACATGAAGACCCACGCCAGGCCGGCGCACAACACCCCTTCCAGGGCAAAGAAAACAAACTCGTAGCTGTGTTCCACGCGGTCGAAACTCACCAGGAACAACGCGGGACGATCGAATATTACATTGGCAATGATGTAACCCGTCGCCGCTGCAACCGTGACCGGCGCAAAGGCGCGCAACGAGTAGTGACGCAGGATGACCTCATGGGCAAACACCAGCCCCGCGATCGGCGCGTTGAAGGCCGTGGAAATTGCCGCCGCTACTCCGCAGGCAATGGCTATGGAGCGCTGGTGACGCAGGTTAAGCCGCAGGCGACCCGCCAGGTTTCCGAACATCGCGCCCAGATACACCAGCGGGCCATACTGCCCCACGGAAGCACCGCTGCCGAGCGAGACCAGAGCGGCAAGGCTTGAGGCGACACCGCTTCTGAATCCAGGGGCCGGACCACTGGTCTGGGCCGCAAGAATGGCGTCCGGAGGCGCCAGACCGCGCTTTTCGCGAACCAGGAAATGAACCACAAGGCCAACAATCAGGCCGCCAGCAGCGGGAACAATCAGGGTGGCGGCCGCCACCAGCCCCGGTCTGTCTTCCGCCAGAACACGGGCATAAGGTGAGATGAGCAGGCGGTCATTCAGATAGTGCACCGCATCCACAAAGCCGATCGCAGCCAGCGAGGCAGCGGTGCCAACCACGATGGCCACCACCGTCACCAGGATGATCTGATACACAATGTGCTGAACGCCGATCCTGTCCATACTGCAAGTAAAGTCCCGATTGGCAATACGCTCAAATGTTTACATTGCCGGCCAAATAGGCGAAAACTCCAGTATCCCGAGACTTCGATTGCCAAAAGGCTGATTCATGATCTGGTTTGTACTGGCATTACTGCTGCTGATTGTTCTGGTAACGGTGCTGGTTCTTCGCGGCGAGAACCTCGCACACCTGGACCGGGACGACTTCCCGAAACAGGAATATACCCCCAGCCCCGGCCACAACCAGGTGCTGGAAACCATCAGGGACATGAGCCGTTCTGCCAGGGGGTTGCGGGGGAAGGCGCGGCTCATGGCCCTGCGCAAGCATATGGACAACCTCAGTGAGGGGCGGAAATTCGTTTCGGAGTTCCGGCCACCCGGCGCCAATGCGCCGAAAGGCGAATGGGTATTGGCGCCCGGAGTGAACCCCCGGCGGCGTGTCCTCTACATTCACGGCGGCGCCTGGGTTGCTGGCAGTCCGCTTAGCCATCGCACTATTACCGATCGGCTGTCGCAGGTAGCCAATGCCGCTGTATTTACCGTGGACTACCGACTGCTGCCGGAGCATCGCTACCGGGAAGGACTGCGGGACTGCCAGGAAGCCTATCAGTGGATGCTGGGACACGGCCCGGACGGCCCGGAGCCTGCGGAGTTTGTTGCGGTGGCCGGGGATTCCGCCGGCGGCAGCCACGCCCTGGTGCTGATCGCCTGGATTCGCGACCAGGGCCTGCGCCAGGCAGACGCCGCCATTGCCCTGTCGCCGTCCACCGACCTGACCCTGACAGCGCCCAGCAACCGCCTGAACGTCAAGTCCGACCCATTGCTTGGCCCTACGTTTGGCAGCCTGATGCGGGTGCCGCTTCCGGTGCTCTGGTGGCTGAGCTTTTTCGGAATGCGCCTGTCACCATCAAGCCCCCAGGCTTCCCCGCTGCGGGGTAACCTGGAAAACCTGCCGCCCACCCTGATTCATGTCAGCGACTCGGAAATGCTGCTGGACAACGCCCGCCGCTACGCCAACAAGGCAAAAGACGCCGGGTCACCGGTGGAGCTGAAAACATGGCCGGGCATGGTGCACGTGTGGCATATGTTTCCGGATTTTTTGCCAGAAGCCGAAGAAGCCTTTGAACACATTGGGGATTTTCTTCGCAGAATTGAACAGGATTGAGACCTGCTTTCTCCTCTGCCGTTTTTGGACGGCTTGGTGTCGTATTGGATTTACCTCCCCCGACCAATCCGGGCCACATTGAATCAAGGCCGTGGCTTGGTGCATGCGGACGTTCATTGTGGGTAAAGGGGTATCAAGATGGCACAACTACCGAAACGTGCAAAAGTCGTCATCATCGGTCAGGGCGGTATCGTTGGGTCCTCGGTAGCCCACCACCTGATTGAGCTGGGCTGGGACGATATCGTAGGGCTGGAAAAATCCGCGATTCCCTCAGATATTGGCTCCACCTCCCATGCCTCGGACTTCTGCTTCACCACCTCCCACGACAAACTGAACATCTACACCACCAAGTACAGCCAGGCCTTTTATGAAAAGCGTGGCAATTATGTGAAATGTGGCGGCATGGAAGTCGCCCGGGTTGATGACGACGAACGCATGGATGAGCTACGCCGCAAGGTGGGCTCCGGGAAAGCGTTTGGCACCAACGTCAGCATGATTTCACCCAAACAGGCGAAGGAATTGTTCCCGCTGGTCGATGAAAGCCAGATCCAGGGCGCCATGTGGGACCCGGATGCCGGCCTGGTGGTGCCCCGCTCGCAGAAAGTGGCCGGCGACCTGGTGGAGGAAGCGGTAGCCACCGGCAAACTCCAGGCCTTTGCCTACACTCCGGCCATCCGTATCGATGTCCAGAACGGTCAGGTCCGTGGCGTTGAAACCCACAAGGGCTACATAGAGACTGAATACGTGGTGCTCTCCATGGGTATCTGGGGCCCGTTGATGGCAAACACTGCCAACGCCCCCCTGCCACTGATGCCGCTGGAACACCCCCTGCTGTTTTTTGGCCCCTATGAGGAGCTGGCCGGCACCGGCAAGCAGATTGTCTATCCGCTGTTCCGCGACCAGGGCAACTCTGCCTATGTGCGGGACACCGGTGACCCCACCACCACCGAAGGTGGTCGTATCGAATGGGGCTATTACGAGGCCGAGAATCCGCGGTTGGTCTACCCTGGCGCCATTGCCGAACCCGGTGAGGCACGGATGTCACCGTCGATGCGGGATCTCTCGCTGGAACAGGTCATGGATGCCTACGAAAAAGCCATCGAAATGACTCCGATCCTGGGCGAGCTGGGCTGGGAGGAAAAGCATTCCTTCAACGGCCTGCTGTCGGTAACACCCGACGGTGGTTCCCTGATGGGCGAAGCTCCGGAAGTGCGCAACCTGTGGTTCTGCGAGGCTGTCTGGGTCAAGGATGGCCCCGGCGCGGGCAAAATACTGGCAGACTGGATGACCCATGGCTCGCCGGAGATGGACCCCCACAGTATCGATATCGCCCGTCACTACCCGCTGCAGAAAACACCGGATTACGTCTACAACCGCTGCTACGAGACCGCCAAGAAGATCTACACCCCGGCGGTTCATCCCCGCGAGCCCTACATGACCGGCCGCAAGATGCGGACCAGTCCGTTCTACCTGCGGGAGGTCGAGCTGGGAGCCTACTTCATGGAGGCCGCCGGCTGGGAACGGGCCCATGGCTACGCCGCCAATGAGTCTACCCTGCTGGCGAAGTACCGCGACCGCATCCCGGTGCGGGAGCACGAGTGGGACGCGCGGCATTTCTGGGAAGTGTCCAACGCCGAGCAGCTGGAGATGAGCGAATCCGTGGGCATGATCAACCTCTCCCACTTCGCCATCTTCGACATCTCAGGGAACGACGCGGAAGCGCTGCTGGAATATTTGTCGGTGGCCAAGGTGGGTGGCACCACACCCCACGGCAAAGGCGTCTACACCCACTTTCTCGATGCCCGCGGCGGCATCCGCTCCGACCTGACCATTATCCGCCGGGGCGACAACGACTACCGGGTAGTCTGCGGTGGCGATACCGGCCACCGGGACCACTGCTGGATCACCCGCATGGCCCGGGAGAAAGGGCTGGGCGACATTCGTATTCAGGATCGCACCGACGAACTCGCCACCCTGGGGCTCTGGGGCCCGAAGGCCCGGGAAACCCTGGCACAATTCGTCACTGACCCGGACCAACTGTCTGCGGAGAACTTTCCCTTTGCCACCACCCGGGAGCTGAGTATCCGCGGCGTGCCGGTGTGGGCCTTCAGGATTTCCTACGTGGGCGAACAGGGCTGGGAGCTCTACTTCCCGTTCAGTTATGGCCTGCGGGTCTGGGACCTGCTCTACGAGGCTGGCGTTACCCCGGTGGGCATAGAAACCTACGCCAACACCCGGCGGCTGGAGAAGAGCCTGCGCTTGCAGAATGTCGACCTGGAAACCGAATACAACCTCTATGAAGCCGGGCTGCAGCGGCCGAAGGTCAAGGAAGCGGATTTCCACGGCAAGGCAGCGTACCTGGAACAACGGGAATGGCCCCGCCAGGCGGCATACCTGTGCACCATGACAATGAACGACCACCGGGACGCCAACGGCGTGCTGCGCTATCCGGTAGGCCAGTGGCCCATCCTCGACCCGAAAACCGGCGAGGTGCTGGTGGACAGCCATGGCCGGCGTTCCTGCAACACCAGCGCCGCCTGGGGGCCATCGGTAGGCAAGATCATCCTGCTGGGTTACATCCCTGTGGAATACGCCGAGGAGGGTCGGGAACTGACCCTGGAATACTTCCAGGAGCACTACCCCATCCGTATCGAGGCGGTAGGTTACCGGGCACTGTTTGATCCGGATAACGATCGGGTCAAATCCTGACCGGTTATCCGTCAATAGGCATGGCGGTCAGCATTCGATGATGTTGACCGCCAGCCCACCCCTCGCGGTTTCCTTGTATTTGTCCAGCATGTCGCGGCCGGTCTCCCTCATGGTGTGCAGCACCTTGTCGAGGGACACGTAGTGCTTGCCATCACCCCGCAGGGCCATAATCGCGGCGTCGATGGCCTTGACGGAAGCCATGGCATTGCGCTCGATACAGGGAATCTGCACCAGCCCGCCAATGGGGTCACAGGTCATGCCCAGGTGATGCTCCATGCCGATTTCGGCAGCGTTCTCAACCTGCTCCGGTGAACCACCCGTGGCCGCTGCAAGTCCGGCCGCGGCCATGGCGCAGGCAGAACCAACTTCGCCCTGGCAGCCCACTTCGGCTCCGGATATGGAGGCGTTTTCCTTGAACAGCGCGCCTATGGCCGCGGCGGTCAGCATAAAGCGAATAATGCCCTCCTCGTCTGCCCCGGGGCAGAACTCCCAGTAGTAGTGGAGCACCGCAGGAATGATGCCCGCCGCGCCATTGGTAGGCGCCGTCACAATCCTTCCGCCGGCGGCGTTTTCCTCGTTGACAGCCAGGGCATAGAGATTGACCCAGTCCAGCGCACTCAAGGACGGTGAAATCAGATCTACCCGCTTTTTGTCCATCAGCGAGCCGTAGAGTGATGCCGCCCGGCGACGCACTTTAAGGCCTCCGGGCAACTCCCCCTCATGACGAATACCGTTCTGCACGCACGCCCGCATGATTTGCCAGAGCTCGAGAATACCTTTGCGAATCTCATCCGGCGTGCGCCAGGCCTGCTCGTTGGCGAGCATGATGTCGGCAATGGAAAGGTGCTGGTCCCGGCAAAGGGCCAGCAGCGTTTTGCCGCTGCTGAACGGGTACGGCAATGGTGTATCGTCTTCACGGATTCTCAGGGTGCCGTCGGTGCTTCCCTCTACCACGAAACCACCACCTACAGAGTAATAGGTCTTTTCGCACAGGCACTGCCCTGTCTTATCGAACGCCTGGCAGATCATGCCGTTGGGGTGTTGCGGCAGCGACTTCCGGCGGTAATACACCAGGTCTGTTGCTTCCCGGAAGCGAACCGGGTGTTGCCCGGCCAGTAACAGGGTGCCGGCGCTTCGAATACGGTCGAGTTGAGCCGGCATTTCCTCGGGATCGATCCGGTCAGGTCTGGCGCCCTGCAACCCCATCATCACAGCCGGGCCGGTGCCATGGCCTTTGCCAGTGGCACCAAGGGACCCATACAGAGAGACTTTGAGGCGATACACGGACGGCAGCACTCCTTCCTCTTCCAGGGTGCCGGCAAACCGGCATGCCGCTTCCATCGGGCCCACGGTGTGGGAACTGGATGGGCCAATGCCTGCCTTGAACAATTCGAACAGACTGATCGCCACGTTGCAGACTCCTGCCTCGGTATGTACACCAACAGTATCGCCGCCGCTGCCCGATCGCATGCTTGCGGGCGACACTGGTGCGATGATTTACGACAGCGCCACTGGTCGCATCGGGACCACGTTCGGGGCAGTGATGTCGCATATGGACCATGAATAACCTGATCGCCGCCTTAGAATGAAGCTACGCGGTAACTGATCACTTATTGCACAATTTGGGTGCAACAACTAGTGTTCAGGTAGCGGTGGTTAACACTGAAATGCCAAGCACCAGGCACCGCAACAGGCCCAGGAGGGGCAAGGGGGTTTATCATGGGCACGGACACAGGTTCGCACATCAACAGGCCCTCCCAGGAGCCCTATCGGGTCGGCTTCCTGCTGATCGAAAACTTCACTCTGATTGCACTGGCCACGGCGGTCGAGCCCCTGCGCGTGGCCAACCAGCTGGCCGGCACCGAACTCTACTCCTGGAAACTGCTGACCGCCGAAGGTGACTACGCTCGTGCCAGTGATGGCATCACCATGGTGCCGGACGGATCCATTCAGGAAGAACACAGCTTTGACCTGGTCATCGTGGTTGCAGGTATCGATGTCACCCGGAGTTTTTCCCGCAAGGAAGTGGCTTGGTTGAAGCAGATGGCCAGGCGGCATGTCCTGCTTGGCGCTGTCTGTACCGGGCCCTATGTCCTGGCCAGTGCCGGCCTGTTGGACGGGCATGCCTGCAGCGCCCACTGGGAATGCCTGGAAGCCATGCAGGAGGGCTTCCCCCGGGTCCAGACCAACAATCACCTGTTTACGGTTGAGCGGGAACGCATGACCTGTACCGGTGGCACGGTGCCCATGCATATGATGCTCAGCTTCCTGGCACGACGCCATGGCAAAGAGCTCAGCAATGCAATTTCCCACATGTTTGTCTGCGACCGCGTGCGTGAAGACAGCGAACAGCAACCCATGCCCATGCATCCCCGACTGGCCTGTGCGCAGCCCAAGCTGGCAGAGGCTGCCCAGCTGATGGAAGCCAACATCGAAGAGCCCATTGAACTGCAGGAACTGGCGACACTGGCTGGCATATCGCGCCGGCAGCTTGAACGATTATTCCTGAAACACCTGGGCTGCACGCCCTCACGTTATTATCTGCGGGTACGGCTGAACCGTGCCCGGCGACTGCTCAAACAGACCTCATGTTCGATCGTAGAGATCGCCTCCATGTGCGGCTTCGTGTCCGCCACCCACTTCAGCCGGTGCTACCGTAAAGTCATGGGGCGGGCTCCGAAGTATGAGCGCATGGAGGTTTATACCCGGGTAGCGAGCGAGACCGCCCCGGCCGAGACCATGACCAGTCTGCCGTCATCCTCCCTGCAGGCGCTCAGGCGCGCCCGCACCGAGCCGACCTACGGTACCTTTTATGGCTCAGGTCATGGCCCGGGCGAGGACACCGGCTCAGGTTAACCCCACCACCAGACCATTCTCGTCCAGGGCAATGTCCAGGGCTGCAGGGCGCCGTGGCAGGCCCGGCATGGTCATGATGTCGCCACACACTGCCACCACAAACCCGGCACCGGCCGCCAGTCGCACTTCCCTCACCGGCAGCATGTGCCCGGACGGCGCGCCCTTCACTGACGAATCCGCCGAGAAACTGTATTGGGTCTTGGCGATACACACTGGGAAATGGCCGAAGCCCAGGCTCTCGTATTCCTCCAGTTGCCGCCTGGCCACCGTTGTAAATTCCACGCTGCCCGCATGATAGATACGACTGGCGATGGTGCGGATCTTGTCTGCCAATGGCAGGCTGTCCTCATAGAGGAACTTGACCTCCGGGGTACCCTCGTCCATCTGGTCAAGCACCGCCTGCGCCAGTTCAGTGGCACCCTCACCGCCGGTCGCCCAGTGATCAGCGGGCACAGCCCTGACCCCCAGGTCTTCACTGATCGATTGAACCAGTGCCATCTCCTCCTCGGTGTCGTCCGGAAAACGGTTGATGCATACCACCGGAGTCAGTCCGAACTGCTGCAGGTTTTGGACGTGCCGCTCCAGGTTTGCCGCTCCTTTCCTGAGCGCGTCCATGTCGGGTAGATTCATCTGACTGCGGGGAACTCCCCCCTGCATCTTGAGCGCCCGAATGGTGCACACCACCACCGCGGCATCGGGGCGCAGGCCAGTTTGCCGGCATTTGATATCAATGAATTTTTCCGCGCCCAGATCGGCACCGAATCCGGCCTCGGTGACCACCACTTCGTTCAGGGCCAGGGCGGCACGGGTGGCGGTTACGGAGTTACAGCCATGGGCGATATTGGCAAACGGTCCGCCATGGATGAACACCGGATTATGCTCCAGGCTCTGTACCAGATTTGGCTGCAGCGCATCTTTCAGCAGTACCGTCAGCGAGCCCTCCATGCCCAGATCCCGAACCGTGACCGGGGTCATGTCAAAGCGCCGGCCAATGATGATATTCCCCAATCGCTCTTTCAGGTCCGCACGCCCATCCGCCAGGCATAGAATCGCCATAATCTCGGAAGAAACAGTGATGTCGAACCCGGATTCCCGGGGCACGCCATGGAGCGTCCCACCCAGGCCGCACACCATGTTGCGAAGGGAGCGGTCGGTCAGGTCCATGACCCGGCGCCAGCTTATATAGCGCGGGTCCAGCCCGGCTTCGTTACCCCAATGAATGTGGTTGTCAATCAGCGATGCCAGCAGGTTGTGAGCCGTGGTGATGGCATGGAAGTCGCCATTGAAATGCAGGTTGATGTCTTCCATCGGAATGACCTGGGCCCGGCCACCGCCAGCCGCTCCGCCCTTCATGCCGAAACAGGGGCCCAGGGACGGTTCCCGCAGGCACACGGAAGAGCGCACCCCCAGGCGGTTCAGGCCATCGTTCAGCCCCACGCTGGTGGTGGTCTTGCCCTCGCCTGCCGGCGTCGGGGTGATAGCGGTGACCAGCACCAGCTTACCCCGGGGCGCGGTCGCGGAGGTATCCACATAGGCCATGTCCAGCTTGGCTTTGTAGTGACCGAAGGGCACGAGGCTCTCCCCCGGCAGCCCGAAACGCTGTTGCGCCAGCAGCAGGATAGACTGAGGCTGGACCGAGCGGGCGATCTCGATGTCGGGCGTGCCCGGCGGCAGATACTCCGCCGGCGTTGGTGTTGCAGATGTCCGCTTATTGTACTGAAGACTCATGGAACTGGCCTCTCTGGTCCTCAAAGGACCCGCTGTGCTCTTGAATCCATTGCGCCGACTGACGCAAGCCGCCGAACGGGAAGAGATGGATGCCCCGAAGCAGGGTATCCGGGTTGTCCAGGCAATACCGGACCAGCGCACGCACCATGGCGTCCGGCGTCCAGGCACGCAGCAGTCTGGCGCTGCCGGGACGGCGCAACATCGCTCGTGCAGATGCCCCTACTCCACACTGGGCGGCATAGGCGATGAGGGTTTTCATACGCGTCGGCCCCGCTATCCCGATGTACACAGGCACCTCTTCCAGAATATTGCCCAGGCTTTGCAGCCAGTCGATGACCACGTCGGCATCAAACGTAAACTGCGTCACCACCCACAGCCGCGTGGCCGTGGTACGGGCATATTCGCGCTTGATACCCAGGGCCTGGGTCAGGGTTGCCCGGTCCGCCATGGGATGTCCGTCCGGGTGGGCAGCGACACCGATTCCATGAAACCGGAACTGGGCCAGCAGGCCGGACTCCAACACAGCCAACGTGTCCGGAAAGGGCCCGGCGGCCGCATCACTGTCACCGGCAATGAGTAGCAACCGGTCAACGTGGTTCTCTTCCAATTCTGCCAACCAGTCCCGCAGCTGCCCGCGGCTCTCCGCCATTCGCGCCGGTACATGGGGAATCGGCTGCATACCCACCTCCAGCAGACGCGTGCATGCGGCCAGGGTGTCACTGAACTGCCCCTTTGGAAGAAACGGCACGTAAACGCAGGTGCCCTCAGGCAGCAGCTCGGGCAAATGCTCCGCTGCCAGTATCTGGCGGGGCGTCGCTTCAATGGAAGCCGATCGCACCAGTGCCTGAAGCCGTGCTGCCGCCTCCGAGTCCCGGAGATCGAGCGTCTGTTTATTGCTCGCCAGTTTCATAACCCATGCACCCCATTGTCACTCGTATGGGCAAGCAGGGATCGAGCGGTCGCAGCCGCTCGCCCTGCCGGTTTGCTAATCGGCGAAGTCGATGCCTTTGGCCCGGGCCCGCTCGCGGGCATTGGGGTTCACCGAAGGCCGGAACGGCACTTCCACCACTTCTGCCCCAACACTGGTTGAGCCGTCCGCTGCGGCATACTCCACCGGCAAGTGGACCGTCAGGTGCGTGCCGACGGCGCGCAGGTCGAATGGCACGTAGGCGAGTGCAATGTTGGTTTCCAGTTCCGGGGAGTACCAGGGTGACGTGACATAGCCCTCGGGCTCACCGCCGTCAGGGCCACTGATCAGCCAGAAATCGTTGGCATAGTCAGTCACCGGTGCGCCGCCGAAGCGAATACCCACCATGATGTGGCTGAAAGGCGGACGACCGGCATCGACCTGCTCGCGGGCCTTCTCGAGCTTCTGCTTGCCGATGTAGTCCGCGTCCTTGTTGCGCGGTACCTGGTAAGCCAGGGCGCACTGGAACGGCAGGGTTTCCTGGTCAACATCCTGGCCCCAGGAGAGAATGCCCGCGGCAATCCGGCGATGGTGGGCAGGGGCGATAACCCGGAGGTTGTGGGGTTCACCCGCCGCAAGCACGGTGTACCAGAGGTCCTCGGCGTATTTGGTGGCTTCCTTGAGGTATATCTCGTAGCCCTTTTCGCCGGTGAAACCCGTCTGGGAAACGATCACGTCGTGGCCGGCAACCTGGCCCTCCATCAGCCCGTAGTAAGGAATGTCCTTCACCCCTTCACCGAACAGATCCGCCATGAGCGCCTCGGACTTGGGCCCCTGGATCTGTACCGGTGCCACATCAATTTCCGCGATGCTGACATCGAAGCCCATACCGATATTCACACCCCGCAGCCAGAACTCCAGGTCACTGTCTGACAGAGAAAACCAGAACTCATCCTCGGCCACCCGCAGTAGCACCGGGTCATTGATGATACCGCCCTCCTCGTTGCACAGGATGACGTACTTGCCCCGCATGGGCTTTATCTTCGTGGCATCCCGGGTGATCACGTAGTTCACAAAGCGTTCTGCATCCGGGCCCTTGACCTGGATCTGGCGCTCCACAGCCACGTTCCACATGGTGACGTCGTTTATCAGGGACTCGTATTCCACCATGGCACCGCCGTCTTCCGGGTGGACATAACCCCGGGGGTGATACATACGGTTGTATACGGTTGCCCGCCAGCAGCCAGCCTCATAGGACAGATGCCAGTAGGGCGATTTGCGGACCCGTGTGGAAATCAGCATCTCCACCGGCGTAGGACCGGACTGGCGCAGGTTGATAGGAACGCGACGATCAGACTGGTCGACGCTGTCAGGCTGGCGCGCGGCTCCCGCCCGTTGTTGCGGATAGTCCTGAGGTGCTTGTTCGAATTTAACGGCCATTGCTATCTCTCCCTTACGGGGTTGTCGATAGCTCTAATGTGACCGTGTTTGCAGTTATCGGAGTGAACCAATACGACACTGGCACAACCAAAAACGTCAGCCTGCCAGCTCTTGTCGTTCTGCCCTCTCGGATTTCCCGCCTGTCGTTTTATCTGTCGTCGCCTGAGGCCAATAACACTGGCTGGCTAACGCCCCGAACCGACTATAGACTGAAAGACCTTTTGCCCAGGATTCAATCCATCAAGGAGCCGACGTTGACACTGACCACCCCCGCCCTGTTGTTTCCGGCGATTTCGTTGTTGCTGCTGGCCTATACCAATCGCTTTCTGGTACTTGCCCAGCTGATCCGCCAGCTCAAGCAGATGGACACGGAAGAGGACCATGCCCTGATCGCCAGGCAGATCAGCATGCTGCGCAAACGCATTTTGCTGACCAAACGCATGCAGGCTTACGGTGTGCTGAGCTTTTTCCTCTGCACCATGTCCATGTTCGTGCTGTTTGTGGGGGCCGAGTTCGCTGGCGCCATCGCGTTCGGCATCAGCCTGATATTGCTTTCAATATCCTTGCTGTATTCACTGTATGAAATCGTGATCTCAACCAACGCCATCAACGTTGAGCTTGAGAGTTTTGAGGCGAGGAAGCAGGGGGAAGCGGGAAGGCAGGAATAACAAACTCTTCCAGCAGTGCATTCTGTTTCTGCATGAAAGACGGTGACGCGGGCGGTTGTGGATCAGACGTCATGACCACTGTCATTTCCAGATCCGGAAAAACGTACAGCATCTGCCCGCCGTAACCACGGCCATAATAGGCGCGATGCCCTCCCAGATCGGTCACGAACCAGCCGTAGCCGTAGCGGTCATCGGTGTACCGGGACGTGCCTCGCTGTGTCCATGACTGGTCGATCCACTCCGGCGAAAGCAGTTGCTTGCCGGCATGCACACCGCCGTTACGATACAATTCGCCGATTTTAAGCAGCGCCATGGGAGACAGGTGCATGTCGTTGCCCCCGAAGTAAATGCCCTGGGGATCCTTCAGCCAGGGACGAACCCGGATGCCCAATGGCTCACCCAGCCAGTCACGGGTGACCGCAAGGGTGCTGCGGCCAGTGTTCGCGGTGAGCGCCGCAGACAGCAAATGGTAACTGCCGGTGGAATAGAGCATTTCAGCACCGGGTTCGGCCACGAACGGCCTGCTGAGAGCATAGTCTACCCAGTTGTCGCTGTTGACCCACTCGCCGTAATAGCGGCCAGAGGTGCGCTGCAGGCCAGCCTGCATGGACAGAAGGTTGCCAATGGTCACCTCATTGACCCTTTTACTGGCATCGGCCGGCACATCCAGAATGTCTGCAACGGGCTGGTTCACACTGACGAATACCCCACGGTCGATAGCTATGCCGACAACGGCAGAGAGTACTGTTTTGGACAGGGATTTAATATTGGCTGGCTCATCCGTTCCGGGGCCCCGGAATGCCTGAGAAAACACAGGTTCACCATCCACGGCGATCACCAGGCTGTGGAGGCGTTCAAGCTCTACAGCTTGCTCGGCCAACCCCGGAAACAGGGGGACTGACGTTTCCGTGCGGGCAGATGTGGCGAAAGCAATCAAAGGCGTCACCAACAGAGCGATGGCCAAACCGCGCAAGAACCTGCTCACCTCTCCCCCTTCTTCACCCGATACATGGCGCCGTCCGCGTGGCAAATCAGCGTTTCCGGCTCCTTCCCATGTTCCGGGTATACGGCGATGCCGATACTGGGGATCAGGGTCAGGCTTGCCATGGACAACTCATAGGGCTCACTGAGCGAGGCACGTACTTTTTCAGCAACACTGAACGCGTCGTCCGATTGTGCAATGGTGTCGAGCAACACGATGAATTCATCACCACCGAGGCGACCAACGGTATCAGCCGCCCGCACACATTGCGCCAGCCGCTCAGCCATCACCCGCAAAACCTCGTCGCCCGCTGAATGCCCGTAGGCATCGTTGACCTCCTTGAAGTTGTTCAGGTCCAGATAAAGCACAGCCAGATTACACTCGTCCCTGGCCGCACGCTCCAGCGCTTTGTGAATCCGGTCCATGAACAGTCGACGGTTGGGCAGGCCGGTCAGCTGATCATAGTTGGCCATAAATTCCAGCTGGGAATGCATCTGCTTGCGCTCTACGGCCGCCGCAACCTGCACTCTGACAAACTCGAGCAACTCCCGGTCCTTCTCGGTATCAGGAATGTTCAACGCCTCGCCGTTCGGTTCAGCAAGCGCATCCATAAAGCCAGGGGCCACCAGTAAGTCATCCACCACCTTGTGAATTCGCTGGTACATGGCCGGCAAATTGGCCGGACTGTTCGCTGCCTCAGATATCGCATACATGGCCGCCTGCATGGCTTCCGACCGCCTTCGCTCGGTCACATCACGAGCCACGGCCACGCGAATTTGTTCTTCCTCGGACCAGCGTGCAGACCACATGATGTGGGCTATCGAGCCATCCTTGCGGACATACCGGTTTTCGAAGTTGGGCTTCAGCTCACCCTGCAGTATCTCATTGACTGCCTGCCGGGTTTTCCCCTTGTCCGCCGGGTGTACAAAATCGAGGATGCGCCGACCGACCATCTCGTGCGGTTGATAACCAAAAACACGCTCACTGGCAGCACTGACATATCGCACATAGCCATCACGGTCGACCACACAAACCGCATCCAGCAACAGGTCGACAAAGTTCGCCGGCGGGATGGCAGTTTTCATGGGCTAGCGGGAACCCCAGATCCTGGCCACGGCGCTGTCGCTGCCCAGCAGGCCCACCACTAAGCAGACCAGGCTGATAACAAAGAACAGCACGATAGGCAGCAGAGCGCTGAATGTTTCAGCAACGATGGAGAAGAAAAGCGAGATCCCCGACAGAACCAGGAACAGAAAACCGACGACCAGAAGTATTTTCCGGTGGGATGAACGATAACCTTCCGCATTTCCGCCTTTTTCGAAGAAAACAAGAATGGGCCGGAATACTCTTCGCAACGCATCTTTCACTGAACATTACCTCTCATTATTCTGGTGGCCAGGCGACACTGGACCGCCCGGGCGTCAGCAGCCTAGCGGGGGCTGACAACGGCCAGGGTAACCGTTGCCTTGGAGACCAGCCGCATATCATCGGGTGTGCCGCAATATACCTCAGACTCTACCACGGTCAGGGAAGAGCCTGCCTTCAGTACGGTCGCAATACAGTCCAGATGGGTGCCTCTGGCTGATCTTAGCAACTTCAGCGAGAAATCCGACGTGAGCACAATCTGCCCCGGCTTTGCCATGGAGGCGCCCGCCGCACCAGCGGTGTGGTCGGCCACCGTGGCCTGCACCCCGAAGTGAACAAAGCCGTCCTGCTGCAGATGCCTTTTCTCAAGCACAAGGCTGGAGCGACACTCTCCGGATTCGATGGATACCGGCTCGAGGCCCAGATCGGCGATGAATGGTGCCGATGAGAAAATGCGTTCCACTTCGTTTTTATTAAAGCTGTCCATCACACCTCCCGGCTATGCTTACTGAAGACCCGCCTATTCCTCGAAAACGTGCCCGGTAAGCTGGTTACGAATCTCGTCGGGGACAGGAACGGACTTCTGCGTCTCGTAATCGAAATGGATCAGCACGGTTACGCCACGGGCCACCAGCGCGCCGTTCTGCCAGGCTTCCTGAATGACCTCGAAAGATGAGTTGCCGAGCTTTCCGATACCGGAGCGTACCTCAACCGGTGTCGCCCAGTAGCACTGTGCCTTCAGGTCTATTTCCATTCTGGCAAGTATCAGTGGCCAGCCTTCAGGTGTCAGGGACGGATGGAAGATCCGGAAAATCGGGGTTCTGGCCTGCTCGAACCAGACCGGATAGACGGTATTATTGATATGACCGAGCGCATCGGTATCGCTGAATCGCGGCTCAACTTCGTAGTAGAACATTCGGAGCATCCCAAAAAACGGTTCAACCTCGAATCTTACCGAAAATTCTTCCCGCGTGGGCGCTCAATGTCACTCTGGTCCTGCCAGCGGAAACCTTTCGATGATTTGATAAACGGACCCCTGCCCTCCACAGACGCTCTCGAACAACGCAAACTGATTCACGGCAAACGTACCGGTCTGGACAGCCTGGTGCTCTCGCAACAATTCCCGCACCGAACCGGCCTCTTTCCTGAAACGGGACAGCGTAATATGCGGCCTGAAGGTACGCTTCTCTGGCCCGAATCCACACGCTGCCAGTCTTTGACACAGTTCCTCGTGCAGCCTGGCCAGCTCATCCACCGGCCGCACTCCGGCCCAGAGATTTTTCGGGTGGTCAGGGTGACCAAAACAGCCAACCCCCGTCACGGTCAGATCAAACGGTTTCACCGGCAGGTTTCGGGCCGCGTCGCAAATGACCGGCAGCTGTTGCGCCTCTACACTGCCGAGAAACGCCAGTGTCAGATGCAATTGGTCCGCTCGCTGCCAGCGGGCACCCGCTGCCGGCTGCCGAATCGACAGCAACCGCTGTTTGACCGGTTCCGGGATTTCCAGTCCGAAGAACAGGCGAAGCTTTGCTGGCTTATCCAACCCGCACCCCGAACCATTCCGGAAACCGGCGCAGACAATACAGGGCAATCATGTCGTATACACCGTGCCAGACCATCACCAGTACCAGGCTGTCGGTCAGCGCATAGACCGTTCCCAACGTCATACCCAGCCCGGTGGCCAAGACAAAATAGGTAAATGACAGATAGTGCACCAGCCCGAACAGCAACGAAGCCAACACAATCGCGACGGCATCGTGCACATGCTGGGCCAGCCAGCCCTGGATCGCGCCCCGGAACAGCAACTCCTCTCCCACGCCGGCAAAGACCGAGAGGGCAATCAGGACAGTCCAGGAATAATCACTCGCGAACCGGTGTAATTGCTCAAGCTGGGATTCCAGCGAATCACGGACCAGACCGGGCAGACGGCTCACCAGCAGGATCACAGCATAGGTCGCGACACTTCCGGCCAGCCCCCAGAACAGCGCAGTGGCGGGGCTCACACCATTGTAATAGACGGGAATTCCAAACAAGGCGATGGCCGCCAGCCCCACCACGCCGATGCCGCCCTGGAACATCAACGCGGTGCGAGGCGCAATCTGCGGGCGTTTCCCGGTACCTGCCACTCAGTTGCCCCGTTTGCCCGGCGGCATCACAACCCACTCGGGGTCTTCAAACTCACCGAGAGGGGTAATGTCGCAGAATGGCGCGGCACTGCGGATGATCCGGGCAACCTCCGGATTGTGCTGCCCTTCCATGGCATCCCGGTCAGCCTTGCTGTCCCAACTGGCAATGGCAATCAACACATTCGGGTCGTCGATCTTGCGGTGTAGCTCCGTTCCTCGTGCACCGGGTGCCTGCTGGATAATTTCGCTGGCACGAACCCAGGCATCGGCGTACTCCTCTGCTGTATGCCCCTCCCGGATGCGAACCTCAAAGATATACTTCATCGATCAATCCTCTTTCCGACAACATCATTGCGAACAAGATACCGACCATCGAAACTCATGGGCCGGCCCCCGGCCTCCCACATAAGGTTATCGTGATCGGAGACCCGCCCCTGTACCGCATGCACGTGAAGGTGGGGCTCACTGGAATTCCCGGAATTGCCCACTCGCCCTATCAGATCCCCTGACATTACCTTATCGCCCTGCCGCAACGAAACCGACCCCTGGCGTAAGTGCGCCAGCACCACGGTCACCTTGCCACAGTGGATAGCCACGAAATTACCGGCAGGATTGTCACGATCGTTCCGGGGCGGCGTCTGATCCGGTAAGCCGGTGCCGACGTTCGTTACCTCGCCCGAACACGGCGCTGCTACCGGGGCATTCCAGATTCCATAATCCTCCAGCACGTCGGGGACCATCTCATGGGTGCGCAAACCGAAGCGAACAGTACGAACCACGTCAATCGCATGATGCTGAGCATCGATTCCATAGTGGTGATTCATTACATGGGAATTGCCTCCCTGCCCGACCCGGTATTGTCCCTCGATCAGGGGCCATCGCAACTCAACAGGCTCGGCACCCGGATTTGCTGCCCCCAGTACAGACCAGGCAGGCACCAGGAGGGCGGCCAACACGGCAATATTGAAACCCAGCGACAAGATCGCCACCGGCCGCCAGGCTGGCCACACCGGCAGAGCCGACAGGTGGCGCATCAGGAACCAGGCTGCGCTCCCCACCAGTCCCGCCCAGAACAGCCAGGGCCAGTATCCACCAAGCCATATCCAGGCGCCTGCCTGCTGGATAAGCAGCAGATAAACAGTGGCCAGAGCCAGATAGCTCAGCCAATGGATGCGGGATGCTGCCTTACCGAAACCAACCGCAACAATGAACACCAGTGGAACAAACAGGTGGGAGATTAGGAGGAGAAAAAGAGTCATGCCTTGTCGATCCTGTCAAAATAGACTTGCAAAGGCGGGGAGCATAAGAGTACAGTGCCTCTCGTAGGAAAGATTAGCACAGCAGTTCACGAATAAGACGCATCTCAGTTGTTTTGGTAGTTGCCCGTCCTGTTTTTGATTCCGCGCGTTTTTTGTTTCCGCACAACGCTGACCAGTCATCGTTTCTGGTGGTCTGGCTGCACATTAAATTATCGAATTCAGGATTATGATTATGTCTACAACTACCGGTACTGTTAAGTTTTTCAACGAAGCAAAAGGTTTCGGCTTTATCACTCGCGAAAGCGGCCCGGACGTCTTCGTTCACTACAGCGCTATTCAAGGTGGCGGTTTCAAGACTCTGGCTGAAGGCCAGCAAGTCGACTTCACCGTTACTGAAGGCCAGAAAGGTCCTCAGGCAGAAAACGTAGTTGCTGTTTAAATAACAGCCAGCACGTTTGAAAAAGGCAGCTTCGGCTGCCTTTTTTTCGTTATGGATCCCGAAGAATTTTCCTGCCTTTCTCCATTGATCTCGCTCTCTGTAAACTATAATTACAGGCAGGCATGACGCCCCCCCCCAACCCGAACAGCGTAGTCGCAGCATTACCACCTGTGGCAGAACCGCACATGGCGCGTTAGCAGACTGAACCAGGATGGGTTAACACCATCATCACTCTGTGCTCCATGGGAGGTAAACGCCATGAGCAAGCCTGAACTGTTCCATTCACTGCACCCCCGGATTCTGACCCTGTCACTCATACTGTGTATGGTGATAATACCCGCCAAGGCCAACGAACATCACGACCTGGCAAACGGTAACGCCGCCATTGAAGTGGTCATTCCTTTCGCCATTCCGGCGATCTTCGAAGTTTCACCCACCGCGAGTGACGCCACGCTGGTACTGCGGGCAACCACGCTGATCACCAACAGCTGGTTCGACGCGGTTGCTCCCTACCATCCAACAGCTGTTGGCGTCTATTCAAACCTGGGTCGAAGGCCGGCCAATGAAAGCGAAGACAATACAAACCTCAATATCGCGCTGCTGTATGCCTCATACCATGCGCTTAACAGCCTCTTCCCCCACAGAAACAGCGACTGGCGCGCCATGCTGGAGTCAGTAGGGCTGGACCCGGAGAACACCTCTACAGACCTGACCGAGCCCGCGGGAATCGGTAACTCCGCAGGCATGGCACTGGTGGCTGCCCGGGAAAATGACGGCATGAACCAGTTGGGCAACGAAGGAGACAGAACTTATCACCGCGCGCCTTATGCCGACTATACCGACTATGCCCCGGTCAATACCGCCTACGAACTCAGTGATCCCTCACGCTGGCAGCCAGCGATGACAGGCAGCAACGGCCTGTTCAAGATTCAGCAGTTCGTAACCCCGCAAATGAGACTTACCGAGCCCTACTCGTACCACAACCCCAAGCGTTTCCGCGCCAGACCGCCTGTTAAAAGTAACGTTCGCAATTATGGCGCTTACCGGCAGCAGGCAGATGAAGTCCTTCAGGCATCAGCCAGCATGACGGATGAACAAAAAGCCAAGGCGGAACTGTTTGACAACAAGATAAACAGCCTGGGATTCTCGGCCGTGTTCGCCGCTTTCAGCCAGCAGCTGTCACTGGCTGAATTCATTCAGTATGACTTCCTGACCAATATGGCTGCTTTTGATACGGCCATCGCAATCTGGCAGGAAAAAGAGCGCTTTGACGCGGTTCGGCCATTCAGCGCCATTGCTTATATCTATGGCGATGAACTGGTCACCGCATGGGGCGGCCCAGGGCAAGGGACGGTTTACGATCTGAAGGGTTCCGAATGGACCAGTTACCTGCCAGTGGCGGACCACCCGGAATACCCCTCCGCTTCTGCCAGCTTCTGCGCTGCCCATGCTGAAGCCAGCCGGCTGTACCTTGGCTCAGACCAGCTCGGTTATGTTGTACCCGTGCCACAAGGCAGCTCGCGAATTGAACCGGGATTTACGCCAACCGAAGACCTGGAGCTGGTTTTCCCGACCTGGAGTGACTTCGAGCAGAACTGCTCAATGAGCCGTTTCTGGTCAGGCGTGCATTTCCTGTCGTCTCTTCCAGCGGGGGAGAGAATAGGTAATCGCGTAGCAGGCTATGCCTATAGGTTTCTGGACGCTAAATTGAAAGGTGAATAGCCAACGAGGGACGCCAACGGTCACACTGCCTATGGCCGCGTGACCGTCAGTTACTAGTAAGTGACACGATGGCGATCAAATACCTCTTCAATTTCCCGTCGCTCCTCTGACGGGATCATTACTCTGATCACCTGCTCATCAACTTCAATATAAATATTTTCCTGGGGCAAGCCCATGGCAATCAAATCATCCTTGACGTTACGGGCCTGCTCCCTGGAAGTGAAATGTCCGTTCAGCGCTTTGCTCATCAGACCATCCTCCTATAACCCAAGTACCCATCTAAAACTTTAGTATTAGAAGGAATGCTTGTAAATAAACTTCCCTGCTTCCTCAATGGGGCGACGTCCGTTACCAGGGTAGCTCCTCACCATTGCTATGCCAGAACGAGCCAGTGTTTTCCAGGTTTAACCCCTCAATCCTCGCTGCAAGGCCTTTTGCCGACTCTTCAGGCGTAATCAACCCACCGAAGTTCACCATGCGGGTTTGCACATAACCGGGATGAAGCTGGGCAACGGCTATGCCCCTGGGTTTCAGGTCCATGGCGAGGGACTTGCCAAAGGCATTCAACGCTGCCTTGGAGGCGCGGTAGCCATAGCGACCACCGGAATCGTTATCTGCAATGGAGCCCATACGGCTGGTGATATTGGCAATCTTTCCTCCAGAAGGAATCTGCGACACCAGCGCCTCCGCTACTCGAAGCGGTGCGTAGGCGTTGATCTCCATCTGGGTGCGGATGGAGTCGAAGTCGATACTGCCCAGCTTTTCATCCTGCAGCAGGCCTGCATTGTTGATCAGCAAATCGATCGATTGCCCCTTCAACCCGTCCGTCAGTTTCTGGATGCCGCTGTCGGTGGTTACATCCACCCCTTCGATGATCCGCGTGGCCACTTCCTTCAGTTCTGCTGATGCTTCACGGCAGACTCCGATCACATCACAGCCCTCACCGGCATAGTGGCGAGCGAGTTCAAGGCCAATGCCGCGGTTGGCACCGGTAATAACAACAGTTCTGGTATCAGACATGGAAACCTCCTGGTCTGTATTAAGAGTTCACGGATTCTCTTCGGAAATCAGTTCCCGTTCAAAACGGCCAAGTACCACCATGATCACCAGCGCAAGGTTAACACTGCAGGTTGGTAACAGTAGAGTCTGGTGACACCTACCAAGACCAATTACACTATCAGGCCATTAACACGCACCGGAGCCCCGCCAATGCTGATCTACACCCTCTGCGCGTTGGCCGTTATCGGCGCCTCTGTTTTCTATCTGTTTTTCTATCGCAGCTGGCGGCGGGAAAGGCAACTGCAACAGCCCTTCCCGACCTATTGGCGGGAAATACTCCAGTCCCGGGTGCCCGTCTATGACAGGCTACCTCTGGAACTGAGGCAGCAGCTTGAACAGCACATACAGCTTTTCCTGGCGGAAAAATCCTTTTATGGCTGCGATGGGTTTGAAGTGGACGACACTGTGCGCCTTACCATTGCAGGGCACGCCTGCCTGCTAATCGTTGCCCGCAGCTTCTCCGATTTCGACGAGGTAAGCAGCATTCTGGTGTATCCGGACGCCTATCATGTCAGGGATATCGAGAGCGACGGGATCGTGGTCAGCGAGAGCAACCAGATACGCTCCGGTGAAGCCTCAAGCCACGGCCAGGTGGTGCTGGCATGGGCCCAATGTGAGGAAGGTGCGGTCAATCCTGCCGGGCAGCATAATGTCATCCTCCACGAATTTGCCCATCAGCTGGATTACCTGGATGGCACTGCCGACGGCGCGCCTCCTCTGAGCGGCAAGCAGGCCAGCCACTGGCAGGAAACCATGACCCGGGCCTATGAAAATCTGCGGCACTCGCTCCATCACCACCGGAAGCCCTGGCTGGACCCATACGGCGCCACCGAGCCCGCCGAGTTCTTTGCCGTGCTGACAGAAGCCTTCTTCCAGCAGCCCGACCATCTCAAAGCGGAGCAACCAGAGGTATACGAGGTATTACGCGGGTTCTACCGGTTAGATCCGGTGACCTTGACGCCCGTCGAAGCACCGGTCGGCCACTGATTATGACCCTTGAGCACCGTCTCCCCAGGCGCGGGCCATGACCAGATAGCTGAAGGATGCCGACCAGGTAATCATCATGAATCCCACCAGGGCCTCTGTGCCGGCCAGAAACCGGACATGGCCGGTTGCCGCCAGGTCTCCCCATCCCACCGTGGTGTAAGTAGCCGCGGAGAAATAAACACTATCCAGCAAGCTGAGGTGGGCGTAGCCATCAATGGCACCCAGGCCATCCTGATCCAGCAGGTACCAGAAGGCCACACCAAATAGCCAGATTTCCACAACATGGGCGATCAGCAGCACGAACATGTTTGCGAGTATAACCGGCCGGTTTCGGAAGGTCCCTGGTGACGAGAGTTTCTGACTGGGGCGAAAACGGTTCAGCAGCTGAGTGACCTCAAAATGGAAGACGACAACCAGACCCACTACCAGCGCTGTCACTGACACGACAATCAGCTCGCCGCCCACGAAAAACTCCTCCATTGCCCATATCTCGCTTTTACAACGACCACCGTCACCCCTGCACGCCCAACCTGTCGAGATAAACGTGAAGCTCCTGCTCACTGATATTAACGTGTTCCACCACCCGACCATAGAGCATCACCGTCGGTACATTGCGGCCGTTCAGCTCTCGCTGGGTTTCGTGCAGCACATACAGAATGATGCGCTCGGTGCGGGTAAGACCATCGCGCGCGTCCGGGATGGTTTCCAGCAGGGTTTCAAGCTCCTGGGGGCTTACTGTCACTTCAACTGACTCCAATAGATAGTCCTGTTAACCACTGAATCATGGGCGTGGGGTACACCCCGAAAACCAGAATCAACACCGCGACGACCAACAGCGTCAGCCCGCCAACCCGACTGCCCCAGTCATTGGTGGCGTCCATCCGGCGCATGCCGGGTTCCGGCAGGTACAGTGTGACCATTACCCGCAGGTAATAGAACAGGCCAATGGCGCTGCCGGCCACGATACCGCCCACCAGCCACCAGCGGCTATCGGAAACACCCAGCGCCAGTACGTAAAACTTGCCGATAAAGCCGGCGGTGAGCGGGATGCCCGCCAGGGACAGGAAGCTCACCGTCATCACCGCCGCCAGCCAGGGCCGGCGCCAGAACAGGCCACGATAGTGGTGCAGTCCGGCCGCGTCTTCACCCCCGAAAGGACTGGACAGTTGGGTGACCACACCGAAGGCCGCCAGGGTGGCGACCAGATAGGTTACAAGGTAAACCCCAACGGTTTCTACAGCAAGCGCGCGCCCCACGACGATCGCCACCATCAGGTACCCGAAGTGGGCAATGGATGAGTACCCCAGCAGGCGCTTGAGGTTCTGCTGGAACAACGCCAGCAGGTTGCCGCCCAGCATGGTCAGCAAAGCCAGCACTGTAATCAGGACCCGTAGCCAGTCACTGTCAAAGATGGGCGTGGTCATCATCAAACGCACCAGCACCACGAACACCGCCAGTTTACTGACCGTGGCCAGGAAAACCGTGGCCGGGGCGGGTCCGCCCTGGTAAACGTCCGGGGTCCAGAGATGGAAAGGCACAATGGAGAGCTTGAAACCCAGACCAACCAGCATCAGCACAGCCCCGGCCAGGCTCCAGACATCCGCGCTGGTGACCAGCCCCGATACCAGACCGATCAGGTCAAGGCGACCGGTGCGAGCATAGATCAGCGCCATACCAAACAGCAGGAAGGCCGTGGCGGCAGCGGAGAGAATCAGGTACTTGATGCCTGCCTCCAGCGACCTTTCCGCCCGGAAGCTGTAGGCCAGCATTCCGTAGAGCGGCATCGAAAGCAGTTCCAGACTGATGAACAGGGTAGCCAGGTGGTTGCTGGCCACCAGTCCCAGTGCGCCGGTGACGGCGCACAGCAGTAACAGGTAAAACTCCTCCCGTGAGCCGATGTAACCGGTCAGGTAATGGTGGCTCAGGGCCACCGTCACCAGAGCGCAGATCAGCACCAGAACACTGCCCATTATGGCCAGTCCGTCCATGATCATCAGCGGCGGTGACGATGGCGCCGCTGAGGCCAGCGGCACGCTTACCAGGGCCAGTATCAGCCCGGCCGCAGACACTATTGCCGTTCCAGCGTGGTGCCGTTGCCAGGTAATACCCAGCATCACCAGGATCGCGGTAGCGGCAACGATGATCAGCGGAAGAATTGCGATCAGATTCGCCAGGGTCAGCATCAGTTTACCTTCCCTGCCCGGACTGCCAGGTCCACACTGCCAGTGAACAGTTCGGATATCGGTGCGGCCACGGCCGCGGTGGTATCCAGCAGGGGTTGCGGATAGAGTCCTACTGCCAGAGTGAGCACCAGCAGCACCAGCATGATGCCGTACTCCCGGGCATCAGGCCCGGCGAGTGGGCCCGAACGGTATTCGGTGCCAAAGTGCACCCGCTGCATCAGTAGCAGGGAATAGATGGCCGCCAGCACCAGCCCTATGCTGGCGATAACCACCACCACCGGTGCGCCAGGGAAGGTCCCGAACAGGATCATGAACTCCCCCACGAAGTTGGCAGTGGCGGGCATTCCCAGGGAGGCCGCCACAAAGCACAGGGTAAACCCGGGCAACACCGGTACGCGCCCCCAGAGTCCACCCATGATGCGCATGTCCCGGCTATGAATGCGTTCATAAAGCTGGCCACTGAGGATGAACAGGGCAGCGGTCGAGAAGGCGTGAGCGACCATCAGCACAATGGCGCCCTGGATCGCCAGTTCCGATCCGGAATAGAGCGCAATCAGCACAAAGCCCATATGGGAAACGCTCGTATAGGCAATCAATCGCTTGATGTCCTGTTGCCCACAGGCCAGTACTGCACCGTAGACAATGCCGACCAGCCCCAGGGCCATCGCCACTGGCGCGAAAGCCTGGGACTGTTCCGGGAACAGCGGCAGCGCAAACCGAAGTATGCCGTAGGCGGCCGTTTTCAGCAGAATGCCCGCCAGGTCAACGCTGCCGGCGGTCGGCGCCTGGGCGTGGGCATCGGGCAGCCAGCCGTGAAAGGGCACCACCGGCAGCTTGACCGCAAAGGCGATGAAGAATCCAAGCATCAACCAGAAGGCCAGCGGCTCCGGCACATCGGTCCCCCGCAGGCTGTCGTAGCTGAATGACAACTCCCCGGTGTTTGAGTAGTACACGAACACCAGCGCAATGATCGACACCAGCATCAAAAGGCCGCTGGCCTGGGTGTAGATGAAGAATCGGGTGGCTGCGCGGATTCGTGTCTGCCCTGCCGAACCGCTGTGCCCCCAAAGGGCGATCAGGAAGTACATAGGTACCAGCATCATTTCCCAGAACAGGAAAAACAGGAACAGATCCAGGGCCAGGAACACACCCACCACGCCGCCGAGGATAAACAGCAGGTTCAGGTGGAAGAAACCCACCCGGTCGGCAATTTCCTGCCAGGAACAGAGCACCGCCAACAAGCCGAGAAAGCCGGTCAACGCCACCAGGATCAGCGACAGTCCGTCCATGGCAAGGTGAATCTCGATGCCGAAACGGGGAATCCAGGGTGCCCGCCATTCCAGAAGCCATTGGCTTCCGCCATCACCCGCCAGAGCGAAGTCGCCACTCAGCCATACCGCCGCGCTGATCACCAGCACAAACAGCATGGTGCCCAGGGCAATCCAGCGAGGCGCCTGGTGACTCCAGCGTTCGGCCTGCCAGCACAACAGGCCGCCGACAAACGGGATCAGTATCAGCCACACCAGGATCATGCGGACCCTCCCGGCACCAGGGCCAGCGTCAACAGGATCACCGTGGCGCCGAACACCATCACCAGGGCATAGCTGCGTACCCGGCCATTCTGGATACGCACCAGGCCGGCGTTCAGGGCTCGCGCCACCAGCGCTGGTAGGTTCATCATCAGGTTGATCAGGTCGACCCGCAGGTATTTCACCGTCAACTGCCAGGGCCGTACGAGAATCCGGTCGAACAGCGCATCAAAACCCCAGGCGTTGTGCCAGAGTCTCCAGAGACCGCTACCGAAGCCCTGGCGTACCGTCTCCTCAAGCCAGGTGCGCTGCCACAGGAACAGCCACGCCGCCAGCAGCAGGCCGGCGATGGCCGCACCCATGGCCAGCACCTGCAAGAGGGTATGGCCGGTGTCGGCAGTCTCTCCCGGCGATGCGGGAAACAGCTCGCCCAGCCCGGGATAAAGCCACGCCCCGACAAAGGTGGAGCAGATTCCCAGCACGACCAATGGCAGGTGATGGGTGACCGGATTGGTGCCCGGCTCGGGATCGCGGACGTGGTCGCTGGTCGGTGCGCCATGGCCGGGTTCGCCATGAAACGTGCCCAGGATCAGCCGCACGGTATAGAGTCCGGTCAGCACGGCGCCCAGCAGGCCTGCCAACAGCAGCCCGGTCTGGTCCGCGGCCATGGCCTGCCACAGGATCTCGTCCTTGCTGTAGAAACCGGCGGTGACCAGGGGCAGCGCCACCAGCGCGGCGCCGCCGACAATGAAGCCACCGTAGGCGACCGGCAGTTTGCGCCAGAGCCCACCCAGGCGGCGCATGTCCTGCTCATGGTGGCAACTGACAATCACTGCGCCGGCGGAGAGGAACAGCAGGGCCTTGAAGAAGGCGTGTGTCACCAGATGGAAAATGGCGGCATCAAAAGCCCCTACCCCCAGCGCCAGGAACATGTAGCCGATCTGGCTCATGGTGGAATAGGCCAGTACTCGCTTGATATCGGTCTGGGCGAGGGCTGCGAACGCCGCCAACAGCAGTGAGACCGCGCCAATCACGCCCACCAGCAGCATGACGTCAGGCGCCAGCAGGAACAGCCCGTGCAGTCGGGCAATAAGGTAAACACCGGCGGTCACCATGGTGGCAGCGTGGATCAGTGCCGACACCGGCGTCGGGCCGGCCATGGCATCCGGCAGCCAGGTGTGCAGTGGCACCTGGGCCGACTTGCCCAGGGCGCCACCAAGCACCAGCAGCGCCGCCAGGTTGGCGGTGGTACTGCCCTGTGCCCAGGCCTGCGGCGCCAGTTCCAGCACCGTGCGGATATCGAGGGTGCCCAGCTCCATAAAGATCAGGAACAGCCCCAGAGCCAGAAACACATCACCGATGCGGGTAACCACAAAGGCCTTGAAAGCGGCCTGGCCGTTGGCATGGCTGCGATAGTAATGGCCGATAAGCCCGTAGCTGCACAAGCCCACGCCTTCCCAGCCCAGGAACAACAGCAGCAGGTTGTCCCCCAGCACCAGCAGCAACATGCTGAACACGAACAGGTTCATCCAGGCATAGAAGCGGGTAACGCCTTCCTCCCTGCTCATGTACCACGCGGCAAACAGGTGGATCAGGAAGCCCACGCCGGTAATCACCGACATCATTACCAGTGACAGCCCATCCACCGCCAGACCGATGGTGGGCTGGAAAGCCCCCACCGTGATCCAATTCCAAAGGACCACGCTCTCACTGCCGCCGGAGTGGGTCATCGCCGCCCACGCCGTCGCCAACGCTGACAGCCCGACACTGCCCACCCCGATGAGCGAGGCGGCCCGTATGCTCAGACGCCCAGCGGAAAAAGCCAGCACCAGCGTGCCTGCCAGGGGAAACAGAAACGAGAGTACGACCGCCAATGCCATCATCCGCGCATCCTGCTGGCTGCATCGAGATCAAGGGAGCGAAATCGCTGGTACAGCTGGATCATCAGCGCCAGCCCGACGCTGGCTTCCGCCGCCGCCAGGGTGATCACCAGCAGGAACATGGCCTGTCCTTCCGGCTGGTTCCAGGCAGTCGCGCCCACCACAAAAGCCAGCGCAGCAGAATTGAGCATCACTTCCAGGCTCATCAGCACGAACAACATATTGCGGCGTAGCATCAGTCCCAACAGCCCCAGGCTGAACAATATGGCCGCCAGGATCAGCCCGTGCTCCATGGGAATACCCGTCATGAGTCGCCTCCTGTCGAGCGTGACGAGGTGCCGGGGGCGTTGCTGCGCCGCCCCACGTGTGAGGCCGTAACCAGGGCCGCCAGCAGAAGGATGGCCGATAATTCCACCACCATCAGCCAGGGTCCGAACAGCGTCAGCGCCACCGCCCGTGCAGTAAGCAGTTCCCCATCAATGGTTTCGCCCACGACACCCTGGCTGATCAGCGCTGCCAGTGCTGCCAGCAGTACCAGGGCCAGCATTGATGGCCCTGCCCAGTAGCGAGGGTGCATCAGGGTCTGTTCCCGTTCGGTGTCCGGACCCAGATTAAGCATCATTACCACGAACACGAAGAGCACCATGATGGCCCCTGCGTAGACAATGATCTCCAGGGCACCGGCAAAGGGTGCGCCCAGGGCAAAGAACACCAGCGCCACGGCAATGAGCGAAACGATCAGGTACACCACCGCATGCACTGCGTGGGTGCCGGTAATCACGCCCACGGTGGCCAGAATTGCCACCAGGCCGCTGAGGTAGAAAGCCAGTTCCATGAGTGTCTCCTTACCTGGTCAGGGAAGCAGCGTACGCACATCCTCCGGTGCCTCCTCGTTTTTCGCCTCACCCTTGTCCTTGCCGCCAATGGCCAGGCCCGCCACCTTGTAGAAGTGGTAGTCGTGATCCTTGCCGGGGCCGTTGATCAGCAGGTCTTCCTTCTCGTACACCAGTTGCTGGCGATCGTATTCGCCCATCTCGAAGTCCGGTGTCAGCTGGATGGCCGACGTCGGGCAGGCTTCCTCGCACATGCCGCAAAAAATGCAGCGGGAAAAATTGATGCGGAAGAACTCCGGATACCAGCGGCCGTCTTCCTGCTCCCCCTTCTGCAGGGAGATGCAGTCCACCGGGCAGGCAACGGCGCACAGGTTACAGGCCACGCAGCGCTCCTCGCCGTCGGGGTCGCGGGTCAGCACAATGCGGCCGCGATAGCGTGGCGGCAGGTAAACCGCCTGTTCCGGATAATTCACCGTCTCCCGTTTGCGGAAGCTGTGCATGAACACCATTCCCAGGGTACGTATCTGGGACCAGGTGGCCGGCACCAGCCTCAGAAAAGAGGTTGAGGACAACGACCGGATCAGTGGGACCTTTTCTTTTTCCTCTTTTTCCATAAGTCCTCCCTATGCGCCCACCAGGAGCATCACCGCTCCGGTGGCCAGCAAATTAACCAGAGTCAGCGGCAGGCACACCTTCCAGCCAAAGCTCATCACCCGGTCATAGCGCGGCCGGGGCAACGAAGCCCGCAACAGAATGAACAGCAGCAGGAAGAAGCCCGTCTTGAGTGCAAACCACAGGATCGGTGGCAGCCATGGGCCATGCCAGCCGCCAAAGAAAAGCGTCACGATCAGCGCCGACACCAGCAACATGCCCACATACTCGCCGATAAAGAACATGCCGAATTTCATGCCGGAGTATTCGATGTGATAACCATCCGCCAACTCCTGCTCGGCCTCGGGCTGGTCGAAGGGATGACGGTGGGTGACGGCGACGCCGGCGATCAGGAAAGTGGCGAACCCGAAAAACTGGGGGATCACGAACCAGAGGCCTTCCTGCGCCGCGACGATATCACGCAGGTTGAAGGACCCGGCCAGAGCGACCACCCCCATCAGCGCCAGGCCCATGAACACCTCGTAGGACAGTGTCTGGGCCGAGGCCCGCATGGCACCCAGCAGGGCGTACTTGTTGCCACTGGCCCAGCCTCCCAGTAATACGGCGTATACGTTAATGCCCGCCATGGCCAGGAAGAACAGCAGCCCGATATGCATATCCGCCACGCCCCAGTCCGGCGTGATCGGAATAATCGCGAACGACAACAGCAACGAGGCGAAGGCGATGACCGGAGCCAGCACGAACAGGGGGCGGTCAGCGAAGGGCGGTATCCAGTCTTCCTTGAAAAAGATCTTGATCATGTCCGCAACCACTTGCAGGGTGCCGAAAGGCCCTACCCGGTTGGGACCGTGACGGTCCTGCCACAAGCCGAGCAGGCGACGCTCGACCACGATCAGGATGGCGCTCACCAGCACCACACCGAGCAGGATCACCAGTGCCTGCGCCATACCCCAGAGGATGGCCTCGAGTTGCGGAGTCCACCAGTTCATGGTTGATCTCCCGCGGACTCGTTCAGGGTTACGGATTCACCTGTCAGCAAACCAGGGATCAGCCCGGCCGGCAGGCCCGCCCAGCCAGTGGGCCAGTTTTCCTGCTCGTGAACCGGAAGCTTCGTGCCCTGATCAATGGTTACGAGGTCTCCGCTCCTGACCGCCAGCCGTAGGGCATCGTCAGGGCTCAGAGTAAGGCAGGGTAACTCCGTCCGTTGCTGGATAGGCGTAGCCCGGGCGGAGGTCTCCTCGCCTCCGAACAGGCGGGGCAGGTTCAGGGCCCGCAGGGCATCGGTGCTTTTAACGCTTTGAGTGGGCTGGCGGTAGCTCCCCTGTCCGGGCACCGGGTGTAAGAGGCGAACCCCGGGGTCACCACCGCGCAGGTGCCCACCCACCTCATCGGTGAACTTGTTCCAGGCCTGGGGCGAGTTCCAGCCCGGCGCCCAGGCGAAAGGCACCTGTTGCCGGGGCTCCTGGTAGCCACTGTAACCCTCCATGGAGTGAGCGAAGGCCGTGTCAGCATCCTGAGGTACCCGTGGCTCACTGACATCCTGGTCTGCACGCATGGCTGTGCGACCGCTGTACGGGTGAGGCTCTCGGGCCAGCTGCAAGCCATCAATACGGAATTGAGCATCCGGAGCAGCGTCGACCATGCCGGCTAACGCCGGGTGGGCATCGGCACACGCCCGAACAACGGTATCCAGGTTGATATGGCTGGCGGCTTCGCCTCGCAGATTCGCGGAAAGTGCGTGCAACCAGCGCCAGCTTTCATGAATGCGAGTCTCCGGCCGCATATAGCCGGGTTCGTAGACCTGGAAGAAGCGTTGGGCACGACCCTCCAGGTTCACCAGGGTGCCATCGGACTCCGCGAAGCTGCCAGCCGATAACAGAAAGTTGGCCCGGGCAGCCGTGGCAGTGCGCTGGTGGTCCAGCACTATGCGCATCTCCGCCCGCGCCAGGGCCTCATCCACCCTTTGGGTGGGCAAGCGCTGATAAAGGTCGTTCTCCAGCACAACCACGGCATCGGCATTACCCTGGGCCAGTTCGTCCAGCGCCCAGTCCAGTGGCTGACCACCCATCAGGGACAATCCCGTGCTGTTGGCTTCGCGCCGGATCAGCACCAGCCCGCCTCTTTTGGCGCGACGGGACAGGGCCCGAGCAACACTGCCTGCGGCCTCAAGCACGGCCTCGGAGGCGAGTGAGCCACCACTGACGATCAGCGGTCGCTCCGCCGCCATCAGTGCCCTGGCGATACTCCGGGCAGCTTCATCATCGTCAGGCGTCAGACCCTCCACGACCGGTGCCGCGGGATCGATGGCATGAGCCACCGCAAACCCCAGCCGGGCAATGCCGTCCGGGTCCAGGGCATAACGCGCTGCAGCCACCTGATCAAGGTCCGTGGGCGCCGGCCAGGCAATAAACAGCGGGTAATAGCGGTTCTGTGCCAGGGTCTTGAGGGCTTCGGCGTTCCAGTCCGGTATACCAATGGTTTCGCCCAGTGCCGCACATCGTGTCACGGCTGCCTGACGCAGGTTCAGACCGAGGCGGCCGGCACTCTGAACCGGGTCCTCCCCGAGCACCAGCACGGCGTCGTGGTTTTCGATCTCCCGGGGCGTCGGGGTTGGCAGGCCAGCGTGACGCTGGAGATGGTTCATCAGTTCGAGGCAGGCCTGCTCCCGGGCCTCGATGCCGGTGGAAAAGTTGTTCGCTCCGACCAACGCCTGCAACTGGTGATTGCTCTCCAGGCTGGCCCTTGGCGAGCCGATGCCGATAACCCGGCGGGCGTGGCGCAGGGCGTCGCCTGCCTGGGCAAGTGCGTCATCCACGCCAAGGCTGACCGGCTCGCTGTCCGGCGATTGCCGCCACTCTGGTGTAAGGTGCCGGTCGGAGCGGTTTACGTAGCCGTAGCCAAAACGACCGCGATCACAGAGAAAATAGCCATTCACCTCGCCGTGATAGCGGTTCTCGATCCGGCGAATTTCACCATAGCGTTCCCCCGGACTGATATTGCAGCCCATCGAGCACTGGTGACAGATACCGGGGGCAAACTGCATGTCCCACTTGCGGGTGTAGCGATCAGAATGGCTCTGGTCGGTAAACACACCGGTGGGGCACACCTCGGTGAGATTACCGGCGAAGGGACTTTCCAGGGTGCCTTCCTCGTAGCGGCCGAAATAGACATTGTCCTTGCTGCCAAAGGTGCCAAGATCGGTGCCCCCGGCGTAATCATTATAAAAGCGCACACAGCGGTAACAGGTAATGCACCGGTTCATCTCGTGGGCGATGAACGGGCCCAGAAACTGGTTACGGCGAGTGCGCTTGCTGAACCGGTAACGGCGCCGGTCGTGGCCGGTCATTACCGTCATGTCCTGCAGGTGGCAGTGGCCGCCCTCTTCGCAGACCGGGCAGTCGTGGGGGTGATTGATCATCAACAACTCCACCACACTGGCGCGGAAAGCCTTCGCTTCCTCGTCGTCGATATCGATGCGGGTCTGATCCGCCGCCGGGGTCATACAGGACATCACCAGCATGCCCTTGTCGTCGTCCTCGTCCTTGTACTGGCGTACGGCGCACTGGCGGCAGGCACCCACGCTGCCCATGGCCGGATGCCAGCAGAAATAGGGAATATCCAGGCCCAGGGACAGGCAAGCCTGGAGCAGATTATCGGCTCCGTTAACCTCGTAGCTTTGTCCATCCACGTGAATCGTTGCCATTAGTCTGCCTGTCCCTCCGCTGCTTTAACCGGGCGTGCGCTGACCCCCGCTTCAAACTCGTGCCTAAAGTGCTTCAGCGCCGTCTTCAGGGGCATCGCAGCACCGGGCGCATGGGCACAGAAGGTCTGCGCCGGGCCGCAGTCCGCCGCCAGCTTCTCCAGCAACTCGATATCGCCGTCTTCCCCCTGCCCCAGCTCCAGAGCTCGCAGCACCTTGGCGGTCCAGGGCAGGCCGTCGCGACACGGGGTGCACCAGCCACAGGACTCCCGGGCGAAGAATTCCTCCAGGTTGCGCACCAGCGCCACAATACTCTGCTCCTGCGGCACTATCGTCAGCAGGCCGGTGCCCAGGCGACTGCCCTCCTTGCCCACGGTGTCGAAATCCAGTGGCATATCCAGATGCTCCGGCAACAGGAAGCCGGTACTGGCGCCCCCCGGCAGCCACGCCTTGAGTTGCCGACCGTTACGCATGCCCCCTGCCCGGTCCAGGATCTCGCCGCCTGTCGTCCCCATCGGCAGCTCCCAAAGCCCTGGCTTTTCTACCAGGCCAGAAATGCCATACAGCTTGCTGCCGCCATTCTCGCTCCGGTCACCGGAGAGTCCCTGATACCAGTCCGCGCCATGGAGAATCACCCCCGGCGCGTTGCACAGGGTTTCCACATTGTTCACTACCGAAGGCTTGCCCCAGGCTCCGGACTGGCCAGGGAACGGCGGCTTGGTCCTGGGGTTGGCGCGCCTGCCCTCCAGAGAGTTGATCAGGGCGGTCTCCTCGCCGCAGATGTATCGCCCTGCGCCGGTGTGCAGCGCAATGTCAAAATCGAAGCCGCTGCCATTGATATCAGCGCCCAGCCAGCCCCCGGCCCGGGCCTCTTCCAGGGCCCGGTTCAGTACCCGGGCGGCCGTGACATATTCACCCCGAAGGAAGATGTAGCCAAAACAGGAATTGTTGGCCAGGGCAGCCAGGATCATGCCCTCGATCAAAAGGTGTGGCTGATGCTCCATCAACAGCCGGTCCTTGAACGTGCCCGGCTCCATCTCGTCGGCATTACAGATCAGGTAGCCCCGGGGCATATCATCCCCCTGCAGGGTCAGGCTCCATTTAAGCCCGGCAGAGAAGCCGCCTCCGCCACGGCCACCTACATTGGCGTCTTTCATGGTGGCGATAATGGCCTGGGGATCGCTATCGGCCAGCGCCTTGCGGACGGACCGGTAGCCATCCTTACTCAGGTACTCCTCAAGCCAGACCACCTCGCCGTCATCCCGCAACCGCCACGTCAATGGGTGGGTTTCAGGGTGGCGCTCTGCCTCGGTCTGCATCAGCCGGCTGCGATAGCGAACCGAATCACGCTGGCTGGCGATGAACTGGCTCATGGATAATCCTCCAGCACGCCTGGCAGATCTTCGGGAGACACCGGGCCGTAGGTGTCATCGTCAATCATCAGGGCTGGTGCGCCATCGCAGGCACCCAGGCAGCAGACCGGCAACAGGGTGAAACGCCCGTCTTCGGTGGTCTGGCCGTAATCAATCCCCAGCTGGGCCACCAGTGCCTGCCTTAATTCCTGGAAACCGGTCAGGAAACAGGCACTGCTATCGCACACCAGCACGACATGACGGCCCACCGGCTGGCGGAAAATCAGGCTGTAAAATGTCGCCACACCTTCCACCTCGCCCGGACCAATGCCCAGCAACCGGGCGATGGCAGTGATAGCACTATCCGGCACCCAGCCGTGACGGCGCTGGACAATCTTCAGGGCCTCGATACAGGCGGCCTGGGGCTGCTCGTAATGAGCCATTTCCTCGATAATCGAGGTTTCATCGGACGGATCAAGGTCGAAACCATCGCTGCCAATCAGCACGGTTGTCTGTGGTGTGTCTGCCATCATCAGCGGTCCACGTCTGCCATCACGAAATCAATACTGCCCAGGTGGGCAATCAGGTCCGGTACAAACCCACCGCGCATCACCGACGGTATCTGCTGCAGGTGCGGAAAACTCGGCGTGCGGATGCGGGTGCGGTAGCTCATGGTGTTGCCGTCACTGGTCAGGTAATAACTGTTGATACCTTTGGTAGCCTCCACCATCTGCAGGGATTCCTGGGGCTTGAGCACCGGCCCCCAGGACACCTGGAGGAAGTGGGTAATCAGAGTTTCGATGTGTTCCAGCATGCGCTCCCGGGGCGGCGGCGTGGTCAGCGGGTGGTCGGCCTTGTAGTCCCCGGCAGGCATGTGGTTCACGCACTGCTGGATAATGCGAAGACTCTGGCGCATTTCCTCGATGCGCAACTGGCCCCGGTCAAACACGTCGCCGTTATGGCCCAGGGGAACTTCAAAATCGAACTGCTCGTAACCGGAATATGGGCGCTGCTTGCGAAGGTCGAAGTTGCATCCGGTGGCCCGCAGGTTGGGGCCGGTAACGCCCCACTCCAGGGCCTCGGCGGTATTGAAGGCAGCCACATGACGGGTTCGGTCGCGCACGATGGCGTTCTCCATCATCGCTCGCTCGTACTCACGCAGCCGTGACGGCATCCAGTCGAGAAAGCCCTGCACCAGTTTTCCCCAACCCTGGGGCAGGTCCTGCATAACGCCGCCGATGCGGTACCAGGCCGGGTGCATTCGAAACCCGGTTATGCCCTCGATTACCTCATAGCCCCGCTGCCGGTCGCTGAAGGTATAGAACACCGGCGTCATCGCCCCCAGATCCTGCAGGTAGGTACCCAGGAACAACAGATGGCTGGTGACGCGGAACATTTCCGCCATCATCACCCGGATCACCTTCACCCGGTCCGGCACCTCGATGCCCGCCAGCTTTTCCGCCGCCAGTACGTAAGGCAGGTTGTTCATCACCCCACCGGTGTAATCAATGCGGTCGGTATAGGGAATGAAGCTGTGCCAGGACTGGCGTTCCGCCATCTTCTCGGCGCCCCGGTGGTGATAGCCGATGTCAGGCACGCAGTCGACGATTTCCTCGCCGTCCAGTTGCAGCACGATGCGGAAAGCGCCATGGGCAGAGGGGTGATTGGGGCCCAGGTTAAGGAACATGAACTCGGCCCCGTCCCGCTCCCGCTGCATACCCCAGGCTTCGGGCTCGAACCGCATGGCCTCCTGCTCGGTCTGCTGGCCCTCCACTGTCAGGGTATAGGGGTCAAACTCCGTGGCCCGGGCGGGGTAGTCCTTGCGCAAAGGATGGCCGGACCAGGTCGGTGGCATGAGGATACGCGTCAGGTGGGGATGGCCGGCAAAGGTGATACCGAACATGTCCCAGACTTCCCGCTCGTACCAGTTCGCCGCCGGGTAAACTCCGGTCACTGTGGGCAGGCTGAGGTCATCCGCAAAGAGGGCCACCTTGAGCATGATATCTGCGTTGCGACTGATGGAAAGCAGCTGGTAGAACACCGTGAAGTCGGCCGGTGGCAGACCGCGACGGTCACGGTGCAGGCGCTCGTCAACAGCGGAGAGGTCGTAGAGCAGGTCAAAAGGCGCGGTCAGGGTTTTCAGGTACCCAAGCACATCGGTCAGTGCGTCCCGCGTCACCCATACCACGGGCATACCGGTGAGGGTGTGCTGCTCGTAAAGCACACGGTCACCGAAATCCCTTCTCAGGGTGGCGGCCAGATTGTCACCGGTGGGGCCCGGAGTACTGACGGTATCCGTGTTCATGGTCGTGATTCGCTTCCTGGCAATCGATGGTGAAACGACGGCGAACGGGTCAGAGTTTGTCGGGTGTTCTTAGCTCGGTGGCCTGAATGCGGCGGTCTCGCCACTTTTCCCGCTGGGAAGGCATCTCTGCCTGATAGACTCCCTGATCGCCCACCACCCACGACAGGGGCCGGCGTTCCTCCTGGATCGAGTCCTGCAGCAACTGCAACCCCTGCAGGAAGGCCTCGGGACGTGGCGGGCAACCGGGTATATACACATCCACGGGCAGAAACTTGTCCACCCCCTGCACTACGGAATAGATGTCGTACATGCCACCGGAATTGGCGCAGGAGCCCATCGAGATCACCCACTTGGGCTCCAGCATCTGGTCATAGAGCTGCTGAATTACCGGTGCCATCTTGATAAAGCAGGTACCGGCGATGACCATGAAATCTGCCTGACGGGGCGAGGCCCGGATGACTTCTGAGCCAAAGCGGCCAATGTCATGGGGCGACGTGAAAGCGGTGGTCATCTCAACATAGCAGCAGGACAGCCCGAAGTTGTACGGCCACAGGGAGTTCTTGCGGCCCCAGTTGACGGCGTTATTGAGAACTTCGCCGAGTTTGCCGGTGAACACGTTGCGCTCAAGCTGACGCTTGACCGGATCCTCAGACGGCTCCTGCTGCTGAACCGGATACCGGCTACTGCCTTGTGCGGTTTGCTCTGCCCTGGTCAGGGTATAGGACATACTGCGCCTCCATGGGCACCGGACCCGGCGGTATAAACACCGCGGGCCAGCACCTTGATTGGGTGCGTTGGATCAGCCTGCCGGACTACGGGGCCTGCCACGAGATGATTCCGGCGCCCAGTCCAGGGCACCGGTACGACTGTCATACAGCAGGCCAACCAGAAGGATCAGAATAAATACTGCCGCGCCCCAGAACCCGGCCCAGCCCACGTCGGGAATAACAATGGCCCAGGCAAACAGGAACACGGCTTCGATATCGAAGATCACGAATAGCATCGCGACCAGATAGAACTTGACGGAAAAGCGCTGGCGGGCATCGCCGGTGCCGAGAATGCCGGATTCAAATGGAAGAGATTTGCTGACACCCTGGCTGCGCCCACCAAGCAGGCTGGAGACGCCCACCATAACGGCGCAAAGGCCCAGCGCGGCCACGATAAAAAAGCCGGTAGCCCAGTAGCGGACCAGCAATTCACTGACAGTGTCTGCCATGCGCTCTCCATGGCACCCTGGAGGCTGCCGTTGGGAAGACGGGTAGTACGAAATAAAACGTTCTTTCTTAAAACCTAACAACGGATGGGCGATTGCGCAAATAATGAGCGCGATAGATATGAAGCTCCGCCTCGCTGATATATAGGAACAACTTGTGCTATACCTTCACTGGTTGAAGAACCGAGGCGATGGCAGTGGACGCAAACCAATTCAGGGCAAAGGCCTTTTGCATGGACAGACCCACCTCCGGCCTACCGGTGTTCCACACCTCCGGGCTGACGAAATCCTATCAACAGGGGGAGATTGAGGTGCACGCCTTGCGGGGAGTGAACCTGGATCTCTTTTCCGGCGAGCTGGTGGTGATGCTGGGAGCCTCCGGCTCGGGCAAATCCACCCTGCTGAACATTCTTGGCGGGCTGGACGTGCCTACCAGTGGCGAGGTGAAATACCAGGACATCGACCTGAGCCGGGCCAATGACCGGGAACTGACCCGTTATCGCCGGGACTACGTTGGTTTCGTGTTCCAGTTCTACAACCTGATACCCAGCCTGACTGCACGGGAAAACGTTATTGCGGTGACCGAAATCGCCCGCAACCCGATGAGTCCGGAAGCCGCGCTGGAACTGGTGGGACTGAAGCAACGGATGGACCACTTCCCCGCCCAGCTCTCCGGAGGGGAGCAACAAAGGGTAGCTATCGCCCGGGCCATTGCCAAGCGCCCGGAGGTGTTGCTGTGCGACGAGCCTACCGGCGCCCTGGACTCAGCCACGGGCACTCTGGTTCTGGCGGCGCTGGATACCGCCAACCGCGAAACCGGCACCACTACCGTGATCATTACCCACAACGCCTCTATTGCACAGATGGCAGACCGGGTCATTACGCTGTCTGACGGCACCATCAGTGGTGAATACCGCAACTCAACGCGGCAGGACCCGCGAACCCTGAGCTGGTAACGCCATGCCATTCTTTCGCACCAGTACCTTGCATACCAAACTCCGCCGCGAGCTATGGCAGATTCGGGGCCAGACCCTGGCCATCGCCCTGGTGATCGCCGGCGGCATTGCCGTGTGCCTGTTGTCACTGGTGAACTATTCCTCGCTCACCGTCACCCGTGATCAGTATTATCAGGCACACCAGTTTGCTGATGTGTTCGCCACGTTAAAACGTGCGCCGCGCTTCGTTCTGCAACGGGTAGCGGACATTCCCGGTGTTACTCGCGTAAGCGGACGAGTCGAAGGCGTTGCAAAGCTCGAGGTGCCTGGTTTCAGTGATCCTGCCTCCGCCCGCCTTGTCTCATTGCCACCCGAAGGGCAGCCGGAGGTCAACCGCGTCTACCTGCGCCAGGGGCGTTTGCCACACGTTGCACGCAGCGATGAAGTGGCAGTAATTGGCAGCTTTGCCGACGCCCACGATCTTCAGCTTGGGGACCGGCTGGGCGCCATCATCAACGGCCGGCGACAAAGCCTCACCGTTATCGGCATCGTTGAATCTCCGGAATTTATTTATGTCATCCCTCCGGGCGGGATGTTACCCGACTACGAACGCTACGGAGTGCTCTGGATGGCCCGGGAAGCGCTCGCGTCGGCAATGGATATGCGCGGCGCCTTCAACAGCGTGGTGTTGCAGGTGGACCCGGCGTTTCCGGTGGAAGGCGTCATCACATTGCTCGACCAGTTGCTGGCGCCATACGGAAGCACCGGTGCCTATGCCCGCGAGGACCAGTTTTCCCACCGTTTCCTGAGTGACGAACTGAACCAGCTGAAAACCATGGCAGTGGTCTTCCCGACCATTTTTATGGCGGTCGCCATGTTTCTGCTAAATGTTGTGATCACCCGGCTGATCAGTACCCAGCGGGACATCATTGCAGTATTGAAGGCCTTCGGTTACAGCAACTGGCAGATTGGCTGGCACTACAGCCAGTTGGTGCTCGCCATTGCCCTGGTTGGCCTGATGATCGGCACGGCTACCGGCATGTGGCTGGGCCGGGCGCTGGGCGAACTTTATATGGAGTTCTACCGGTTCCCGGAACTGCTGTTCCACGTCAGCCCCTTTTGGGTACTGCTGTTGGGTTTGCTGACCATTGTTGTCGCATGGATCGGGGGTTGGCGAGCCATTCGCAGTGCTGCTTCCCTGCCCCCGGCCGAGGCCATGCGGCCGGAAGCCCCTGCCAGCTATCGGGTCACTATCACTGAGCGCCTATTGTCCTGGATACGCTTCAGCCAGCCATCCCGCATGATTGTCCGGCAACTGGCACGGCGCCCGGCCCGCGCCGCGCTGTCGGTAACAGGCATAGCGATGGCGACAGCCGTTGTGATGGTGGGCAACTTCCAGTTCAGCTCTGTTTCGCTGATGGTACACACCCAGTTTGCCCGGGTTCAGCAACAAGACCTGACCGTCAGCCTGACTGACCCGGTTCATCAGTCTGCCATGTACGGAATGACGCGGCAGCCCGGTGTGCGCTATACCGAGGGCCGTCGTGTCGTGGCGGTAGAGCTGGTCAATGGTCACCGGCAGTGGCGAACCGCCTTGACCGGCATCCCGGACGATGCCCGGTTGCAGTTTGTCGTAGACGAACATCTTAACAAAGTGCCAATACCTCCAGCAGGGCTGCTGCTGACCGACTTCCTGGCGGCACAGCTGGGGCTTGCCGCCGGCGACTCCGTTCAGGTCCGGATATTGGAGGGCCATCGCCCTGTACTGGACCTGCAGGTTGCCGGAGTGACCAGCGAGTTTCTCGGCGTGGGTGCCTATATGAATCTGACCGCAATGAACCGGACGCTAAAGGAAGGGGCAGTCGTCAACCAGGTGCTGATGAACCTGGATCCGGAACAGGCGGAAACCGTTTATCGGGACCTGCGGGACACCCCACGGGTGATGGCCGTCAATGTCCGCCAGGCAATGCTGGACAGCTTCTTTGAAACTCTGGCAAAAACCTTCCTTACCTATACTCTGGTTATCAGCCTGCTGGGTGGCATCATCGCCTTTGGCGTCATCTATAACACCGTGCGCATCTCTCTGGCAGAGCGGGGGCGGGATCTGGCAAGCCTGAGAGTACTGGGCTACAGCCACAATGAAGTGGCCCATATTGTACTGGGTGAACTGGCCATCCTGCTGATAATGGGCATACCCCTGGGCTGGGCCATTGGCCATGGACTGGCAAGCCTGGTAGTAACCATGATGCAGACTGAGCTGTACCGGGTACCCTTGATCATCACCGACAGGACGCTGGCGCTGGCCGCCAATGTGGTCATGGTCTCTGCCCTGGTATCCGGATTCATTACCTGGTGGCGATTGCGTAAACTCGACCTCGTGGCCGTCCTGAAAACCCGGGAATAACCAGATATAGGAATTTCATCGATGTCAGAAGGTAAGCATTTGGCGGGTAAGTGGCTGTTCTGGCTCACCCTCGGCATTCTGGCCATTGTTGTGGTGGCCTTTATCCTCCGTCCGGACCCTGTCTGGGTAGACCTGGCACCAGTGCAACGGGGGGCCATGGAGGTCACCATACTGGAGGAAGGCAAAACCCGGGTAATAGACCGCTATGTGGTTTCTTCGCCGGTGACCGGATACCTGCACCGGGTGGAGCTGGACGTGGGCGACCAGGTCATTCCCGGCGAGCTGCTGACCGAGGTGGACCCGATGCCAGCCAGTGTGCTCGATGCCCGCAGCCGGGCGGAAGCAGAAGCGAAAGTAGAGGCCGCCCGCTCGGCACTGAACTCCGTCCGCCAGAAAACCCGGGCTGCAGCGGCAGACGCTGAACTGGCAGAGGCGGAATACCAGCGACTGCTGACCCTGGACAGCTCCGATTTTGTATCCCATGAGCGCCTGCAACAAGCCCAGTCTACCGCCGCCCGCACCCAGGCCATTCTGCGATCTGCCCGCTTTGATGAAGAAGTCGCCGCCCATGAATTGGCCGCGGCCAGGACCCGGCTCGAGGTTTCCGCAGCTCGTTCAGAGGGTGAAAAACCGGCGGAGCGGCTGGCAATTCGGTCGCCCGTTAATGGCAGCGTTCTGAACCTGCTGCGTAAAAGCGAAGGCGTTATCCAGGCTGGCGAGGCCGTAATCGAGCTTGGCGACCCGGGTGCTCTGGAAGTCGTGGTGGATGTACTCAGTTTCGATGCGGTCAAGCTGGAACCCGGCGTTCAGGCACGGCTCAGCGGCTGGGGCGGAACCCTGCTTGACGCCGTGGTTCGACGAGTGGAGCCCGTCGGGTTTGCAGACGTTTCGGCCCTTGGCGTTGAGGAGCAGCGCGTCAGGGTGATAGCAGACATAGTCACCCCCCGCGAACGCTGGACAATGCTGGGAGACGGTTACCGTGTAGACGCCGAATTCATTCTCTGGCAGTCAGCGAATGTGCTTCAGGCACCGGCCTCCGCCGTTTTTCAACACGGCGGCCAGCCCGCAGTTTTTCTGATCAGGGACGAGCATGCGGTAATACAAACGGTGAAAACAGGCAGAACCAATGGTCTGGTGACAGCCATAGAGAGCGGACTGAACGAAGGCGACCAGGTAGTCCGTCATCCCGGCCGGGAGCTCAGTGATGGCGACCAGGTTCGGATCAGGTGATAGCGATTAACAAGCAGTTCGCCGATATGACCTGAGTCAACCATACTATGACCGTATCAGTGTTACGTTGATAGAACATCCAACAGGAAGGGAGAACGAATCATGGCCAGCGATACTTCATGCATTGTCGTTGCTTGTGACGGTTCAGATCAGTCGTTACACGCCGCAAAAATGGCGGCCAATCTGGCCAAAGCCACGGGCCAGTCACTCAAGCTGCTAACCGTGTTTCCGGGCTCAAAGGTAGAGCGACTGGTGATCAGCGGCGTATGGCCCACTGAACTTGAGGAAGAGGCAAAGGATTACGGGCGCAAAGTGTTCGATGCCGTAAAAGAGGCCGTGAGCGGGATAGCGGAGCCGACTGATGAGGTTCTCCTCAAAGGTGAGCCAGCCCACGAAATCATCGAATACCTGCAAGCCAATCCGGGCACTCACCTGGTGATGGGAAGACGCGGCCATTCGACAGTGCGGAGCCTTACTCTGGGCAGTATCAGTGAAAAGGTCGTCAGGCACGCCAACGGGCCTGTTACCGTTGTGAGCGAACAACACCAGCACTGAGGCGGAAGCACAGCCGCCTCATGCGCCGTGGGAATCTTTATCGGTCGCCTTCAGCATGGCACGAATGCGGTCGATATGGATTTGAGAATCAGTAGCCCGCTGGGAAATCGATGAGGGAGATTTTTTGCTTTCCTTTTCGCTCATGATTACCAGCAGGTTCTGCCGTTCCTCAAACATTCTCAGCGCAACCCAGAGCGTTTCTTCGATCTTTACCGTTTGTTGAGCAAGCAGCGCCGAGGAGGTAAACGCATGGCCGGTATGGCAGCGATACCGTAGAAGTTTTCCTTCCACCACTTGCCATAACACCCCACCACAGTCCGGACAGTTATACGGTACCTGCTCACCGAGTGCCTCGACAGAAGACAAATCGCTCAAAACCCGCTGTGCGATCTTTGACTCGATCACTATGTCTTCCGGAACCGGCCCACTCTCTGGCAGCTCTCTCTGAACAAGCTCGGATAGCAACGCCCCCATCCCGGATATCGGTAAACAATAGTCCGCTCCGACATTCGCGATGACCGATTGCGGCATGTCCGGATAAGACGCATCCTCAGGATCTTGCGCAATGCACACGCCACCGCATCGTTTGATAGCCATCATGCCACTGGTGCCGTCGTCCAGGTATCCCGTCAGGATGATTCCTATTACCCGGTTGCCATAGGCCACTGCTGCGGAGCGAAACAAGGGATCAATAGCGGGCCTTGAACGGTTTTCCCTGGCCCCTTTGGTGATGAGGATCTTTCCCTTCACAATCAACATATGCTGATCGGAAGGCGCCAGATATATCGTACCGCTTTTGAATGTTTGATTATCCTGTCCATGTACGCAGGTGAGATTGCCGCTCTCGTTTAAAACCCGGACAAGCGTTTCACCGCTGGTATGGGCGCCCATATGGTTAACGATGAAAACGGGCGCCGGAAAATCCTTCGGGAATTGTGCTACCAGGTCTTTTAGAGCAGCCATGCCGCCGGCGGACGCACCAATAACAATGGGCATTGGATTTGTGTTTTGACTCATCACTACCTCCACTGATGCAGCAGATTCCCTGGTACCTGATTGATGGCGTTCATCACGGCGTTGGCCGAGAGCTTCGTGGACCCGGGCTACCGGAGTGCAGAGGGAGGTTTTTGGCCAGCCCTCGGGTAAGCGCCTGGATACCGTCCTTGAAGGCGGTATAGTTCGGAGCCGTGGAGCAGCGAGAGCAGCTGCGCCGCCAGCCCCGAGAAAAAAGAGGATGAACCTCTCAAGTGTTGGAGATTACCTGAGTTGGCTGTCCTTGCTGCCACGGCGATTGATGCCGCTGGCATGGGTTTCCTGCTTTTCGAGAGCGGATTGACAGGCAACGCAAAACCGAACTCCAGGAATCGCTTTGCGGCGGGCTTCCGGAATAACACAGTCACACTCTTCACAATTGATGGCGCTTTCACCAACAGCCAATTGGCTCCGCGCGCGTTTCACTTCATCTTCAACGCTCGCGTCAATCTGATCCTGAACAGCGCCATCCCGTGACCAACCACCAGCCATAGCGTCCTCCGATCTCTGAATGATTGATGCCAGGCATCAATCTGATCAGCTACCTTTCAGATTAATCTGCTTAGAACCTGCAGTAGCGATGTGTCCGCTTTTACCCTTGACCACATATTCAACAGATCCGCCGGACTTCAGAAATTCAGCAGTTTGCTCCTCAATTGAGGCGGTAGTTACTGTATCTTTTATGGGTTTCTTGCTCATGATGTTCTCCGGGTTAAAGTTAGGCTTGCTCGCCTTCTTTCATCATATCTGAAATAGGAAAAAATTGTTGAAAATAACAACGAAATTAGATTCTCACTATCACCAATAGCCCTCTACCCGGCTACCATGGCCCCACCACATAACCAAGCTTGTCCGGTAACCAGAGCGCGATGCCCGGCACCAGCATTACCAGCACCAGGCTGACCGCCATGGCGGCGACAAAGACCATCGCCCAGCCTATGGTGTGCTCCAGGCGGATGTTGGCAATCCGGGTGGTGACCATCAGGTTAACGGCCACCGGCGGCGTGAACTGGCCGATGGCGATGTTCATAGCCAGCAGGATGCCGAACCAGATCGGGTTCCAGCCAAAATGATTCATCAGCGGCAGCACGATCGGGATCAGGATCAGGTAGATGGAGATCGCATCCAGCAGCATGCCGGCGATCAGAACCAGCACCATCACCAGCCCCAGCAACACCCAGCCATTTTCGGAGAGGGATAGCAAAGCATCGGCCAGGTGTTGGAAGGTTCCAAGGGTGGTGCCCGCCCAGGCAAAAATACCCGCCAGCGCGATAATGAACATGACCACGCCGGAGGTAACGGCGGCTTCCGTCATCAGGCTCCAGAGATTGCGGATGCTGAGATTGCGATAAAGCACGCAACCGACGAGCACCCCGTAGGCGACAGCAACCACCGCAGCCTCAGTCGGAGTGAAGAGACCCGAACGGAGCCCTCCGAGAATGATCACCGGCGCAAACAGGGCTGGCAGGGCTGCCTTGAAACTGGGCCAGAACGGCGGTCGCTCGACCGCTTCCGGGTCTTCCCAACGGTATTTTTTGGCAAAGTATAACGCTGGCGCCAGCAGGGACACGCCCGCAAGGATGCCCGGAAAAATTCCCGCGGCAAACAGAGCTCGCAGATCTACGCCGGGCACCACGATGGAATAGAGAATCAGTGCAATGGAGGGCGGAATCAGGATCGCTGTAGAGGACGAGGCGGCAATGAGTGACGCCGAAAACGGCTGGGGGTAGCCGGCTTTGCGCATGCTCGGCAGCATCACCATCGCGACAGCGGCCGCATCGGCAGGCCCAGAACCGCTCATGCCACCCATGATCAGGCACACCAGCACCGCGACCACGGTCAGGCCGCCGTGCCGGGGGCCAATAATTGCCTGGGCAAAGCGCACCAGACTGGCGGCGACACCCGCGCGCTCGAATATCAGGCCAGTGAGAATAAACAGGGGAATCGCAATCAGCGGGTACTTGGCCACACTGTTATAGGTGTTGGTACCGAAGGTGCCCAGCATGGTTGGCGGCAGGCCGGCCACGATACCCACCACTCCCCCCAGGCCGAGGGCAATCGCCACCGGCATCCCCAGCATCAGTGCCAGCAGGAAGCTGCCGATCATCAGCAGATCAGGACTCATGGATCACCTCCGGATCTTCCTTGCCACGCAGGCGGTCGATGAGGTTCTGAGTCATGCGAATGATGATGGCAACGGACAACAGCGGCAGCCAGATCACATAGATCCAGTTAGGCAGCCCCAGCCCCGGAGACAGTGATTCCCACTGATATTCCTGCATGGCAAAGGTGCTGCCGTACCAGGTCATGATGCCCAGGACCGTAACGCCGCCCAGCCATTGCAGCACAAATACCATCCTTCGGGCCCAAGCTGGCAGGTAGTGCTCGATCAGTTCGATGCGGATGTGCTGGTTGTGGCGCGCGGCCACCGCCGCCCCCCCGAAGGTGAGTATCACCAGAAAGAACACCGAGAACTCTTCGGTAAAGGCAAACGAAGCATCGGTCGCGTAGCGAACGATCACATTACCCAGACTGATCAGGCAGATCGCAACCAGGGCGATGGTGGCCAGCCAGGCGTCGGGCCGGAACTTGGGAGGACGGGACGGCATGGAGACTCCGGTTCGGAAAAAGCGCCCGCCGGTGGCGGCAGGCGCCTGGGCAGGTCGCTGTTACTGGTTACGGTTGGCAACCGCTTCCTGTGCCTGCTTGACCAGATCCTCGCCAATGCGCGGAGTCCATTCTCCATAAACGGACTGGGTGGCTTTTACGAAAGCGTCGCGTTGTTCATCTGTCAGCTCGGTAACTTCCACGCCCCGGTCCTTGATGGCGGCCAGGGTCTCATCAATTTCGCTACGGGATTTTTCGATTTCCCACTGCCCGGCATCGACCGCCGCCTGTTTCAGCAATTCCTGATCTTCCGCGCTGAACTGGTCCCAGATGCTGTTGCTGACTGCGAACACCAGCGGGTCCGCCATATAGTGCCAGCGGGTCAGGTACTTCTGGCCAACCTGGTCGATACGCGCCACATCGAAGACCGACAGCGGGTTTTCCTGGCCATCGACGGCACCGGTGGTCAGTGCCGGCTTGGCATCGGCCCAGCTCATCTGGGTCGGGTTGGCGCCCAGGGCCGTGAAGGTATCCTGGAACAGCGGCGAGCCGACCACGCGGATCTTCAGGCCGTCCAGATCAGCCGGCTCCTCGATGGTCAGCTTGGAATTGGACAGTTCACGGAAGCCATTCTCGCCCCAGGCCAGCGGAGTGACACCGCGTTTCTTGATGGCCGCGAAGACGGCTTCACCGGCCTCACCCTGGGTGATCGCATCAATGGCGTCATAATCCGGCATCAGGAAAGGCAGGGAGAACAGGTTCAGTTCAGGCACCTGCGGCGACCAGTTGATGGTGGAGCCGACCGCCATATCAATCAGCCCGGAACGCATGGCTGAAAACTCCTTGGTCTGATCGCCTGAGACCAACTGGGAGTTGCTGTAGATCTTCATGTTGATGCGCCCGTCAGAGCGCTCTTTCACCAATTCCACCCATTTGTCGGCAGCCTGCCCCCAGGGAAAAGCAGACGGGAGGACGGTGGAGACGGTGTATTCATCCTTGTACTGGGCATGAGAGGTAGCACTGAACAGGAGCGTAGCGGCCGCAGCAGCCAGAAATGTGCAACGTTTCAACATGAGGTTTTCCCTTTTTTATTGGAGTTAGACGGATGGTTGCGCTGATCAGGCAGCGACCCGCTAAGCGAGTATAGGAATGGACCTTTCGGAAGGCAATAAACGGAGCCAGAGACGAAACGCCTTGGAATACCTTCCCCACAGGCAAAAAAAAGCCCCCAGTGTATGGGGGCAAACACGTGACAGTGTTAAAACCTGAGATCAGTGACTGATCATCCAGGGTCGCATAGACGGGAACATTTTCTTCCCGTCGGCGGTGTAAAACAGCATCGACTTGCCGGGTTTGGGTTGGCCACAGCCACAACTTCGGCTGTGCTCCTTGTCATTCGCCCGGCGTTCGGCGGTGGAAAATACTGGTTCATGCCGGGATTGTTCGTTCCTGTCCAGCCCAGCCCGTTTGCTGGAGTCCATGACTGCAATTTCCGGTGGCAACACAATCACTCTGGGCGACAACGTCTTGCAAGTGGGGCATGCCACCGGCTTGGCACTGTCTTCCATGGTTGCCAGTGTGTTGAACAGTCCATGCTCACGGCACTTGTAGTCATACACAGGCATAGCGATTACTCCTTGTCTTTCGAGAGCGGTACGTCCATGCCCCCACTGACCATTTTCTTCGGTCCGTCGGCGGACGGGTTGATGTCGAAGTCGAAGATGCCCGTTGGCAGCCAGAGCGTGGCGCAGGCGTTCGGGATATCCACCACGCCGCTGATGTGGCCTTCCACCGGAGCACAGCCGAGAATCGCGTAGGCCTGGGCCTTGGTGTAACCGAACTTGGTCATGTATTCGATAGCGTTCAGACAGGCCTGGCGATACGCCACGTGCACGTCCAGGTAATGCTGGCCGCCGTCTTCGTCGACCGAGATGCCTTCGAAGATCACGTAGTCGTCGTAACGGGGCTTGATCGGGCTGGGCTTGAACACCGGGTTCTTGATGCCGTACTTCTTCACGCCATCCTTGATCAGGTTAACCCGCAGGTGAATCCAGCCGGCCATTTCGATGGCGCCACAGAAGGTAATTTCACCGTCGCCCTGGCTGAAGTGAAGGTCACCAACCGAGAGGCCGGCACCATCCACGTAAACCGGAAAGTAGACCTTGGAGCCACGGGAAAGGTCTTTGATATCACAGTTACCGCCGTGCTCACGGGGCGGAACGGTACGGGCCGCTTCCGCGCCTGCGGCTTTGGCGGCATCACCGGTCATCTTACCCATGTGAGCGGTCGAACCATCCGGCAGGGTTGCCAGTTCCGGCACCCGCTCCGGGTCGGTGGCGACCAGT